>JAOPWU010000020.1 GCA_025965515.1 Mycobacterium sp. | reverse complement strand
TGTCGCCGGTGTTCGATGCACCGGCCCGGGACATCGCCGAGGCGACCCGCGCGGCCGGCCTCGAGGGCGTCGTCAGCAAGCGGGTGGACGCCCGCTACACGGTGGGGCGGCGCAGCGACGCCTGGCGCAAGTACCGCCACCTGGCCGCGGAGGAGGTCGTCATCGGCGGCTGGGAGCGGGGCAAGGATTCGGAGCTCGGGGCCCTGCTGCTGGGCGTCCCCAGCCCCGCCGGGCTGGTGTTCGTCGGGGAGGTCGGCAGTGGCCTGGACGACGCCGCCCGGCGGACGCTGCTGCCGCTGCTGCGGGAGCGGGAGCAGCCGGCCGCTCCGTTCCTCGGCGCAACGCACCCGCGCGGACGCGACGTGCACTTCGCGCGGCCCGACCTCGTGGCGGAGGTCCGGTACGCCGGCTGGACGCCGCAGGGCAGGCTGCGCCAGCCGGCGTGGCGGGGGCTCCGCCCGGACAAGGAGGTCGCCGACGTGACCACGACCCTGCCGGCCGTGCCCGGGGCGGCGCTGTGAGCAGCGCAGCCACCGTCGAGCTGGACGGGCGGCTGCTGAAGCTGTCGAACCTCGACAAGCAGCTCTTCCCCGACGGCTCCACCAAGGGCGACCTGGTCCACTACTACGCGACCATCGCCCCGGTGATGCTCCCCCACCTGGCGGGCCGCCCGGTCACCCGCGTGCGCGTCCCGAACGGTGTCGGCACCCAGAGCTTCTTCGAGAAGGCCGTCCCGCAGGGGGCGCCGGACTGGGTGCAGCGCATCCGCGTCGCAACACCGGGGTCCACCCGCGGCCGGACCGAGCTGGAGTACGTCCTGGTCCCCGACCGGGCGACGCTGGTGTGGCTCGCCAACCTCGCGGCCATCGAGCTGCACACGCCGATGTGGCGGGACAGCACCCCGCACCGGCCGGACCTGCTGGTCGTCGACCTCGACCCGGGCCCCGGCGTCGACATCGTGGGCTGTTGCCGCGTGGCGGAACTGGTCGCCGAGGCGCTCGAGGGGGTCGGCATGACGCTGCTCCCGAAGACGAGCGGCAGCAAGGGGCTGCAGCTCTACGGGCGGCCGCCCGCCGGACTCGACGACGAGGGCACCACGCAGCTCGCGCGCTCGCTCGCCGTGGGGATGCGCGACGCCCACCCTGACCTCATCGTGAGCGAGCAGACGAAGGCGCTGCGCCCGGGCAAGGTGCTGCTCGACTGGTCCCAGAACAACCCGGCCAAGACCACGGTGACGCCCTACTCGGTGCGGGCCCGCGAGGCCATGACCGTGTCGACGCCCGTCACGTGGGACGAGGTGCGCGGCTGCGCCGACGCCCGCGAACTGCGGTTCACCGCGAACGACGTCCTGGAACGCGCCGAGCGGCTCGGCGACCTGTACGCCGACCTGGCGTGAGCCGAGGCGTCAGCGCGTTCCGACCACCTGCGGGCAGAGCCAGTTCTGCAGCAGAACGGACACCTGCCGGTTGTTCAGCAGGTCGAAGTGGTGCGCCCCGCCGACGTGGTGGCAGTCGTCGGTCTCGAACGGGATGCGGCGGGCCGGGCCGGTGCCGTGCGCGCTCTCCAGGTGCACGAGCAGGTCGCCGAGCACGTGCCCCAGCGGGTGCGCCGGGTCGCGGGTGATCGTCGCCCCGACGGCGCGGTGCCGGATGTGCGACGGGAAGGGCACCTCGGTACAGCGGTCGCAGGTACGTAGCGCGTCCAGGTCCTTGGCCTGCCAGTCCTCGTCCAGGAGGTGCCCGTGCCCCAGGTCCTTGATGCCCACGCTGCGGGCCCGCAGCGCACGGGCGATCGGGCGGGTCTCGGGCAGCGCGTGCAGGTAGTGCGCACCGGTCAGCGCGGCGGCCTCCAGCCGGGCGCCCAGGTGCGGCGTCCCGAGCGTGACCACGTCGCTGACGAACCAGGTCCAGTCCACCGGCTCGTCGAGCGGGCCGGCGGTCCAGGCCCGCTCCTGCTCGGTCGCGTGCTCACTGGCCTGGTGCACCGCGCTGCGGGACACCAAGCCGCCCATGGAGTGACCGACGAGCGCCACCCGCTGCACGGGGACGGGCCACGCGGTCACGAGCTGGTACAGCAGCGCGCCCAGCCGGCGGCCGTTCTCCGAGACGTGCAGGCCCGTGTTGTAACGGACGTAGACGGGCGTCCAGTCGCCCGCGCGGGCGAGCTGCCGGCCGTAGGTCTCGCCGGGATCCCCCCAGGTGATCCCGGCGTGGAAGCCCCAGGCGTCCTCCGTCTCGCAGAGCCCGTGCAGGAAGACCACGACGTGCCCCGCGGCGTCCGGGAACGCGGCTCGCAGCGCCTCCGGGGTGGCCGGCACGTCGCGGCCGTCGATGCGGACCGCCATCTCGGGCGCCAGTCCGGGGTGGTGACTGTCGAGGTGGTCGCCGAACGCCCCGGCGAGCGCGCCCCACACGTGGCCGCCCCGACGGCCGGTCCCGACCTCGAGCGGTTCCGGGCGCAGCGCGGCGTACGCGCGGGCGGCGAACCCCGCCGCCGTGACGCCGCCGCGCACGGCGGCGTACACCCCGCCGGCGATGCCGTCGTGCAGCACGCGGCTCGGTGCGGCGCTCGGGCCGAGCGTGCGGCCGAGGGCGCCGAACACGCGGCCGGCCACCGCGCCGTGCACCTGCTCGATGCTGCGGACCCCCTCGCGGGCGATCTCCGTCGCCCAGGAGGCGACGGCGTCGAGGTCCGCGCCGCCCGGGTCCTCGCCGGGGATCCCGGCTGGCGGCCGCGTGGGGACAGGGGCGGTCAGCTGGGTCACGGGCGCTCCTCCTCGACGCTGAGACACCGATGGTCGCTCCCACTGACTCCTCGGTCAATGTCAGTCGGGAGCGAGGGGTCGCCGGGGCCGCGTGCCCGGTCGGGGCGGTGTGCCAAGGTAAGCAGGCCACCGTCCGCGTCGGGGGACGGTGCTGCCACGACCACAGCACGACCCGCCCGCGGGTCGTCCCGGCGGACGACGGAGGACCCTCGGTGACCACGCAGCCCGCGACCGGCCCCGGCCCCGCCGTGGACCCCGCGCGCGCCGCGGCCCCGCCCCGGCGCCCCAACGGCCCGCGGCCCCGGCTGCCCCGCAGCGTGCGCCGCGAGCAGCTGCTCACCGCGGCCCGCGAGGTCTTCGTCGTGGCCGGCTACCACGCCGCCAGCATGGACGACATCGCCGACCGCGCCGGCGTCAGCAAGCCCGTGCTCTACCAGCACTTCCCGAGCAAGCGGGAGCTCTACCTGGCCCTGCTCGAGCGGCACATCACGGAACTGGTGCACGGCGTCGAGCAGGCCCTGGCCGTGACGACGGACAACCGGCTGCGGGTCGCCGGGGCCGTCGAGGCGTACTTCGACTTCGTCGGCACCGACGGCGCCTACCGGCTGGTCTTCGAGAGCGACCTGCGCGGCGACGCGGCCGTCCGGGAGCTCGTCGAGTCCGCGCTGACCCGCTGCTCCGAGGCCATCGCCAGCACCATCGCGGCCGACACCGGCGTCACGCCCGACGAGGCGATGCTGCTGTCCGTCGGCCTCGCCGGGGTGGCGGAGATGGGTGCCCGCTGGTGGCTGGGCTCCGGGCCCGAGGCGGGCGCAGCACCCCCGCTGACCAAGGCGCGCGCGGTCGAGCTGCTCACCGGGCTGGCCTGGCGTGGGATCGCCAACTCCCCCAAGCGCCCGGCGCCGCCCGCGGGCGACGTCTGATCGGCCTCCCCCCGGCTGTTCGCGCTGAGCGCAGCGCCGGGGCGCCCGTCGGCGCGGCTCCGGCGGGGGCGCTGCCCTAGGCTCGGGGACAGGAGAGCGGGGCCGTCCAGGCCGCCGCCCCGCGAGCGGAAGGTGCACGCGTGGAGGTCAAGATCGGTGTCCAGCAGGCGGTGCGCGAGCTGGTGCTGGAGAGCGCCGAGACGCCGGACGAGGTCCAGGCGAAGGTGAACGCTGCCTGGACCGGCAAGGACGGCCTGCTGGTGCTGACCGACGAGAAGGGCCGCCGGGTCGTGGTCCCGGTGGCGAAGCTCGCGTACGTCGAGATCGCCCCCACCAACGACCGTCGGGTCGGCTTCGGCGCCTGACGTCCCCGGCGGGCCGCCCGCACCTGCGGGCCGCCCGCCGCGATGACGCTAGGCGTCGAGCCCGAGCGCCTCCATGCGCAGGGTGTGGGCGTCCGCCAGCCGGACCAGCAGGCGCCCGATCGCCGCGATGTCGCCGACGCCGCCGACGAGCAGCGCGGTCAACGCATCGCGATCCACGGCCACCCGCTGCGCCTGCACCAGCGCCTCCCCCACCAGGCGCCGCGCCCACAGCGCCAGCCGGCCGCCGACCACGGGCTCCTCGGCGATGGCCCGCCGGATCCGCTCGGTCGCCCACTCCGTCGCCGCGGACTCGCCCAGCACGGACAGCAGCGTCTCGCGGGTGCTCTCCTCCCCCACCGTCGACGCCACCTCCCGGTAGAAGTCGCGGGTGATGGCGTCGCCCACCACGACCTTCACCAGCCCCTCGAGCCAGTCCGCCGGCCGGGTCGAGTCGTGGAAGGCCGCGAGCGGCGCGACGAAGGGCGCCTGGAGCTCCAGCGGGTCCAGGCCCCGTTCCACGAGGTACGCCCGCAGCCGCTCGTGCAGCGCGAACTCCGTCACCGCCATGGCGGCGATCGCCTCGCGGTCCGGGATGGTCGGCGCCAGCGCGGCGTCGGCGGCGATGCGCTCGAAGGCCACGAGCTGGCCGTAGCAGAGCACGCCGAGCAGGTCGAGGACGCCGGGCTCCAGCTCGCCGCTCGCGGGTCCGGAGGGCTGGTTCGGGGAGGTCACGGCCCGAACGCTACCGATCCCGCGGTCGGCCCCGGCGGCGGACGCGCCGGAAGCGGCGATCACGCGCGGCCCGGTGGCGTATCATGGTTGTGGGACCCGATGCAATCGCGCCGGGACCTCGCCCGTTTGCCGCACCGCCCGTCCCCTGCACTTGGGGCGGCCGGGAGCGCCGGGCCGACCGTGTGGGTGGTCTGCGTAGGCCGCCCGAAGCAGACCGGAGAACCGCCATCACGCTCGACAACGCCGAACCCACCACCGACGGCACCACCGACACGACCCCCACCGCCACCGAGGCCAGCGGCTCGAACGACATCGCCGGCCAGGTCGCCGACGACCTGTCGCTCGCCGGGTCCGACGCCACGTTCGCCGACCTCGGCGTCCGCCCCGAGACGGTGGCCGCGCTGGCCGCCCAGGGCATCACGAAGCCGTTCGCCATCCAGGCGCTGACGCTCCCCATCGCGCTCGCGGGCAACGACGTCATCGGCCAGGCCCGCACGGGCACCGGCAAGACCCTCGGCTTCGGCATCCCGCTCCTCGAGCGCGTCGACGTCACCGAGGACGGCGGCGACGGCGTCCCGCAGGCCCTCGTCGTCGTCCCGACCCGCGAGCTCTGCGTGCAGGTCGCCGGCGACCTGGAGCGCGCGGGCGGCGCCCGCGGCGTCCGCGTCGTGGCCATCTACGGCGGCCGGGCCTACGAGCCGCAGGTCGAGACCCTGCGCAAGGGCGTCGAGGTCGTGGTCGGCACTCCTGGCCGACTGCTGGACCTCGCCCAGCAGCGCTCGCTGCGCCTCGACAAGGTGCGCATGCTCGTCCTCGACGAGGCCGACGAGATGCTCGACCTGGGCTTCCTGCCGGACGTCGAGCGCATCATGGCGATGACCCCGGCCGTCGGCCGGCAGACCATGCTGTTCTCCGCGACGATGCCGGGCCCGGTCGTCACGCTCGCCCGCCGCTTCCTGCACCACCCGGTGCGGGTCCGCGCGGAGCAGCCGGACGAGGGGCAGACCGTCCCCACGACCCGGCAGTTCATCTACCGCGCCCACGCGATGGACAAGGTCGAGATGCTGTCCCGGATCCTGCAGGCGCGGGGTCGCGGGCTCGCCATCGTGTTCTGCCGCACCAAGCGCACCGCGCAGAAGGTCGCGGACGAGCTGGTGGTCCGCGGGTTCGCCGCCGGATCCGTGCACGGTGACCTGGGGCAGGGCCAGCGCGAGCAGGCCCTGCGCGCGTTCCGCGCCGGCAAGGTGGACGTCCTCGTCGCCACGGACGTCGCGGCCCGCGGCATCGACGTCACGGGCGTCACGCACGTCATCAACTACCAGTGCCCCGAGGACGAGAAGACCTACCTGCACCGCATCGGCCGGACCGGCCGCGCGGGCGGGGACGGCGTCGCCATCACGTTCGTGGACTGGGACGACCTCGCCCGCTGGGCCATGATCAATCGGGCGCTGGACCTGCCGTTCACCGAGGTCCCCGAGGTCTACTCCAGCTCCGAGCAGCTCTACAGCGACCTCGACATCCCCGAGGGCACCACCGGCTCGCTCCCCAAGGAGAAGCGGACCCGCGCCGGGCTCGACGCCGAGGGCATCGAGGACATCGAGGGCCCGGGCAAGAAGGCGCGGCAGCAGCGCCCCCGCACCGAGGGCGGCCACACCGGCTCCGGCTCCACCGGCAGCTCGCGCCGGCCGTCCGGCGAGCGGCCGGGCGACGCCCCCTCCGGTGACGGCGCGGGCTCCGGCAGCGGCCGGAGCCGGTCACGGCAGCGCACGCGCGGCAACGGCGTGGCGGCTGCGGCCGGCGCCGCCGAGTCCGCCGCGGCGGTGGAGAACCCGACCGCAGCCGTGGGCGACGCGCCCTCCGAGGGCGACGAGCCCCGGCGCCGGCGTCGCCGCCGTGGCGGCCGCGGTGGTGCGGGCAGCACTGCTGCCGGCGGCACCGGTACGGCCACCGGCGACGGCGCGGACGCCTGACCGCACGCCCCGAGCCGACCCGGCGATGACCCCGCCCGCGGCGACGCGCGTCCTGCTGCTGGCAGACACGCACGTCCCGGGGCGGGCGCGCGACCTGCCGGCCGCCGTCTGGGACGCGGTCGACGCCGCGGACCTGGTGGTGCACGCCGGGGACTGGACCACCGCGCCGCTGCTGGATGCGCTCACCGCCCGGGCCCGACAGCTGCTCGGCTGCTGGGGCAACAACGACGGCCCCGAGCTGCGCGAGCGGCTGCCCGAGGTCGGGCGGCTGACCGTGGCCGGCGTGCGGCTCGCGGTGCTGCACGAGACGGGCGCATCGACCGGCCGGGAGCGGCGGGTCGACGCCATGGGCCTCGCTGCCGACGTGGTCGTGTTCGGCCACAGCCATATCCCCTGGGACAGCACCACGCCCGCCGGCACCCGGCTGCTGAACCCCGGGTCGCCGACGGACCGCCGCCGGCAGGAGTTCGCCACCTTCACGTGGCTCACGCTGGCCGACGGCGCGGTGCTCGACACGACGACGGTCCCGCTCCCCCGCTGAGGGGAACGGGACCGGCTGCGTACGCGTCGCGGGGGCCGTTACGCCACGTCGAACTCCTCGGGATCCGGGCCCACGCGGTCGCCGCTGCCGAGCGCGGTCAGCTCGCCGAGGTCGGCGGCGGACAGCTCGAAGTCGAACACGTCGATGTTCTCCCGGATGCGGGACGGCGTGACCGACTTCGGGATGACCAGGTTGCCGAGCTGCACGTGCCACCGCAGCACCACCTGGGCCGGTGACTTCCCCACCCGCTCGGCGATGGCGCCGATGACCGGGTCGTCCAGCAGGCCCTTGCCCTGGCCGATCGGGCTCCAGGCCTCGGTCGCGATGCCGTGCTGGGCGTGGAACGCCCGCAGCTCCTCCTGCGGCAGCCGCGGGTGCAGCTCGACCTGGTTGACCGCGGGCACCACGTCGGTCTCGTCGAGCAGCCGGTTCAGGTGACGCTCCGTGAAGTTGCTGACGCCGATGGCGCGCGCCCGGCCGTCCGCGTAGATCTTCTCGAGGGCCTTCCACGTCTCCACGTAGCGATCGCGCTTCGGCAGCGGCCAATGGATGAGGTAGAGGTCGACCTGGTCGATGCCGAGCTTCTGGAGGCTCGCGTCGAAGGCGCGCAGCGCGTTGTCGTAGCCCTGGTCCGCGTTCCAGAGCTTGGTCGTGATGAACAGCTCCTCGCGCGGCACGCCCGCGTCGGCGATCGCCTTCCCGACGCCCTCCTCGTTCTGGTAGGCGGCGGCCGTGTCGAGCAACCGGTACCCGGCCCGGATGGCCGTGGTGACCGGCTCGATCACCTCGTCCGGGGGCACCTGGAAGACGCCGAAGCCGAGCTGCGGGATCTCGACGCCGTTGTTCAGACGGATGCTGGGGACCTGTGCCATGTCGTTCCTTCCCATCGGCACGGCGCGTTGCCGAGACGTCGTTGCGTGTGCACCTACAGGGTGTCCGCTGGGTGGGCGCCCCAACCGCCCGCTGGCCCCCGCCTGCGCATGCCAGCTGCCCGTAGCCCGGCTCGCGCAACCGGCGCCGGTCGGTGAGGTCGTCGAACGTCGCCGCGGGCAACTGCCGGACGGCTAGGACTCCTGCGCCGGCCCCGTCGACTGCACGACGTCGAACGACCAGATCTGGCTGCCCGTGGCAGCCGGCCGGGCGCTCCCCCGGTCCCCCGCCGCCTGGGCGTGCCCGCGGGCGAAGTCCTGGCCGCCCTGCCAGGATTGGAAGTCCTCCTCGCTGCGCCAGCGGGTGTAGACGAGGTAGTCGTCCGTGCCCTCGACGGGGCGCAGCAGCTCGAACCACTCGAAGCCGTCCGAGTTCTCCACCGCCCCGGCCCGGTGGGCGAACCGCTGCTCCAGCACCTCCCGCTGCTCCGGCGGGACGGTCAGCACGTTGATCTTGACGACGCTCATACGCCCATGATGCGCCCGTCACCCGTTCCGAGACGACAGCAGAACTGCCCGCCGGTGGGACCATCGGTACCGAACCGACGCGATCGACTGGCGGCCGGGGCCCGGGCGGGAGCAGCATGGGCGGGTGCGCCCCGACCCACCCGTCCGCTTCCCCAGCTGCGACACGACCACCGCGGACCCGGGATTCTTCGGCCCGGGCAGCGTGAGCTGGCGCGTGAACGCCGAGCCGGTCGCCCTGGTCGGCGGCCTGCGGGCGCTGCTGCTGCAGGCGCTGCACCCGGTGGTGCTGCACGGCGTGCTGATCCACAGCGACTTCCGTGGCGACCCGTGGGGGCGCCTGGCGCGCACGGCGGAGCACGTCGGCCGGACCACCTTCGGCACCACCCGCGAGGCGCAGGAGCAGAACGCCGTCATCCGGTCGGTGCACGCCCGGCTCCCCGGGGGCACCGAGCCCCGCAGCGGGCGACGGTACCGGCTGGACGACCAGGACCTGCTGTTGTGGGTCCACGTGACCGAGATGAGCAGCTTCCTCGACGTGGCCCGCCTGGCAGGGCTGCGGCTGACGCGTGCGGAGCGGGACGCCTACCACGCGGAGCAGGTGACCGCCGCGCGGCTCATCGGCATCGACCCCGACCTGGTCCCCACCAGCGAGGCGGCCGCCGCGACCTACCTCCGCAGCCAGCGCGCCCAGCTGCGCGTCGACCGGACCACGCTCGACGTCGCCCGCACCATCCTCGTGCCGCCGATGCCGCCGATGTCCTGGCGGCTGCCCGCGCAGCTGGGCTGGGCCGGCGTCGCCGGCCTCGCGGCCGGGTCGCTGCCGCGGTGGGCGCGGCGCCTGTACCGGCTGCCCGGGCTACCGACCACGGACCTCGCGGTGGCGGTGCAGCTGCGGCTGTTGCGGCAGGCGGTCGGGGTGCTCGGCAGCCGACTCGGCGACGGCCCCCACCTGTCTGCCGCCCTCACCCGGCTCGGGCTGACCCGGGAGGACGCCCTGCGGCCGCTGGCCGCCTGACCGCGGCTACAGCGCGACGAGGCCCAGCTCGAGCGGCCAGCCCGCCGGGCGGCCACCGTCGGCCGCGACCACCGCGTCGGCCAGCCCCGGCAGCTCCGGCGGGGTGAAGCGGTCCGGGCACTCGGCCAGCGCCCGGGCGTCGAACCACCGGAAGCCGCGGATGTCGTCCGCGGCGTGCGACACCGCCAGGTCGGCCCGAGCCGCCACCGCGAGCTGCTCGGCGCCGACGCGGGCCAGCCAGACGCGCTCGTACTGCACGAAGGCACCACCGCTGTGGACGATCGCCCGCTGCGCGGTCCAGAGCTCGGGCCCCAGTTCGACGGCCATCCCGACCTCCTCGGCCACCTCCCGGACCGCGGCCTCGGCGTGGCTCTCCCCCGGCTCCAGCCCGCCACCCGGGAGGGCCCAGTAGCGCCCGAGGTCGTCGTCGTAGCCGAGCAGGAGGATGCGGCCGTCAGGGTCGAGCAGGAGCACCCGCGCCGCGTCGCGGCGGTCGCGGGTCAGTTGCCGCCCCAGTCGCCGCCACCGCCCCAGTCGCCACCGCCACCGCCGCCACCCCAGTCGCCACCGCCACCCCAGTCGCCACCGCCACCGCCGCCGCTGCCGCTGCCCCAGTCGCCGCCGCCACCCCAGTCGCCTCCGCCACCCTGGCTGCCACCCTGGTCCTCGCCCTGCTCGACGCCACGGTCGTAGCCCTGCTCGTACCCCTCGCCGTAGCCGCCGCCGTACCCGTAGCCGCCGAACCCGCCACCGAAGGCACCCCCCAGGGCCGCGCCGATGAGCAGCGGCTCCCAGAACGGCGTCGAGTACCAGCCACCCGGCACCCAGCCGTTGCCGTAGTAGCCGCCCCCGAAGTAGTACGGGGCGCCGGGCTCGTACCCCGGCCGGCCGCGGTAGGTCGACCCGGAGACCTCGACGTCCTGCGGCGCCTGCAGCTGCGGCCCGCTGGCTGCCGGGTCGATCGGCGGCAGGTCCGGCCCGGGGTCCAGCCCCTGCCGCTCCCGCACCACGCGGGCGGCCGTCAGGCCCTCGATCGCCGTCCGGCGCACGGCCCGCAGGTCGTTGACGGTCTTCGAGTTCACGAGCAGCGACCCCGCGGCGTTGAAGCGCTCGGACGCGTCGGCGAGGGCCTGCGCCGCGACCTTGTCGTCGCCCGGCACGAGCGTGCGGACGTCACTGCCCAGCCGCTGGTAGAGACTCTCGGTCTCCCCGCGGGCGGCGTCGAACTGGTCCTGCTCCAGGCGCTTCTGCGCCCGGCGGCGGCGCGTGACGAACGCCCAGCCGCCGAGCCCGACCAGCACGATGATCACCAGGATCGCGAAGACCCCGAAGCCGCCCGGGTGCCCGGCCTGCGCGATCTGCGGTTCCGGCGACGCGGCACGCGACGCCGCGCTGGAGGGCGACGCGGGGTGCGCGGCGGCGACCGCGCGGTTGAAGCTCGTGAAGTACGCGCGGACGACCCCGACCGGGTCGCCCGTGTGCGCCGCGGCCGCGGCCTGGGCGAACTGCTCGGCCTGCGGCGTCGTCACCTCCGTGGTGTTCGCTGCGGCGTGCACCTCCGTGCCGACGAAGGCCAGCACCGTCCCGGCCTTGCCGAGCCGCTTCCCGAGCACGGACGGCACGGCGGCCGCGCCGCCCGCCTCGTCCGCCGCCGACTGCGGGAGCAGGGCGACGTAGAGGTTGTAGCCGCCGATCTCGCGCTTGACGTCCGACTGCTGGGCGTCCGTCAGCGTGACCGTCGCGGCCGGGTCGACGTACAGGTGCGTGCCGCCGGCGAAGACGGAGGCCGCGTTCGCGAGCGGCGACGCGGCGCGGGCGGCGGG
>JAOPWU010000013.1 GCA_025965515.1 Mycobacterium sp. | reverse complement strand
GTCGTCCCGTTGTGGGTCGTGGTGCCCGGCTTGCCGCTCGCCGTGGGGCTCACCGTCTGGACGACACCCCCGGGGCCGACAACGGTGTCCACGGGCGGCGCGGTCGCGGTGCCGCCGTCCGGCTGCGCGCTGGGCTGGGCGGAGGCGGCCCCGCCGCCGCTGCCGTGCAACACCGACACGGTGCCCGGCCCGGTCGCGGGGTCCGTCCCGGACAGGGACCGGCCGGCGAGGATGGCGGCGACGATGAGGACGGCCGCGAACGGGGCGCTCACTGGGAGCAGCACCAGGGGGCTGCGCCACCACGGCCGGCGCGGGGGAGCGTCCTCGTGGGGGCCGTCGGGGGCGTCCGCGCCGGTCGGGGGATGGGGCGGCCGTGCGCCCCCGGGCCCGGACGCCGCCAGGAGGCCGGCGGCCGCCAGACCACCGGCACCGGCCGCCGGGGCCTTCGGGGCGTCCTCCACCGCGGGCATGCCGTACGGCGGCGTGTCGTCATTGGCCCAGGTGTCCGCGAAGCCCCGCAGCGCTGCCGCGGGCACGGCGGCGGGCAGGGGCGGGGACTGCTGGGGGGCGGGCGCCGGAGCGGCGGCCAGGGCGGCCGCGGGTATCGCGGCGGCGGCCGGCTCGTGCATGGTCAGTGCCGCGGGTGCGGGGGGCCCCTCGTGCTCGGCGGCCACCGGGCCCTCGGCCGGGCGCACCTCGTCGGCCGCCTCGGGGGCAGGAGCGGGCTCCGCTGCTGCGGGGGGCGCCTGCTCGGCCGCCCCCTCCACGACCGGCGCCTCGGCCGGGACGACGGGGATCGCCTGCGTGGCGTCGTCCGACCGCCACCAGGTGTCGGGGAACGGCGGGTCCTGCGGGCGGCCGGCGGGGGGGCCCTGGAAGGGGCGGATCTCGTTGCCGCGCGGCGGCCATTCTTCCGGCGGCCACAGCCCGCCCCCGGGGGTATCGCGGTCGCCCGCGCCGCCCTCCGGACGCGGCTGTGCGTCGTCGGCGTGCATGTTCCTCCCCAGTCGGCCCCCGCGGACCGTCGCCGGAGGATGCCAGAGAACCGCCCGTTTGGGCTAGCTAGCGCCCCGGCCTGCTCAGGTGCGACGCAGCCGGGTGCCCCGGATGGACTAGGTCCTGGCGCCCGTACCTGGCGCGACGGGCGCCTTGCCCTGGTTCGCGACGGCGGCGGCCGCGGTCGCCGCGCCCTCGGGGTCGAGGTAGGCGGGCTTGCCCGTGACCCGGAGGTCGGCGTCGAACCGGTACACCCGCGGGTTCCCTGTCGGGATGTTCAGCTTCACGATGTCGGCGTCGGAGATGCCCTCGAGGTGCTTCACCAGCGCGCGCAGCGAGTTGCCGTGCGCCGCCACCATCACGACGTCGTGCCGGCGCAGGTCCGGCACGATGGCGTCGTACCAGTAGGGCAGCAGCCGACCGACGACGTCGGCGAGGCACTCGGTGCGGGGCCGCAGCTCGGCCGGCAGCTCGGCGTAGCGCGGGTCGTCGGACACGTCGTACGGGTCGCCCGCCGCGATGGCCGGCGGCGGCGTGTCGTAGCTGCGGCGCCACCTCAGGAACTGCTCCTCGCCGTAGGCGGCGAGTGTCTCGGCCTTGTCCTTGCCTTGTAGCGCGCCGTAGTGCCGCTCGTTGAGCCGCCACGACCGCCGGACCGGGACCCACGTGCGGTCGGCGGCGCGCAGCGCGAGCTGGGCGGTGCGGATGGCGCGCTTCTGCACGGAGGTGTGCAGCACGTCGGGCAGCAGCCCCGCGTCGGCCATGAGCTGCCCGGCGCGGGCGGCCTCGCCCTCGCCCAGCGGCGTCAGGTCGACGTCCACCCATCCGGTGAAGCGGTTGGCCAGGTTCCATTCGCTCTCGCCGTGGCGGACGAGCACCAGTGTCGACACGCGGGGCATTCTGCCCTACGGGCCAGGGGGGTGCCCGCCCGGCGTGCGGCGGCGCCCTAGGGTGCCCGAGGACCCCTCCCGACCCCGATGAGGAGCCACCGTGGCCCTGGCCTCCGCCCAGCCGCCCGCTGCCGAACCGCGTCCCCGCCCCGTCGCGGGCGTCGCGGGGGTCGCGGTGTTCGCCGTCGTCGTCGTGCTCGCCCTGTCGTGGGCCAAGTGGGACCCCTACGGCCACAAGATCGCGCACCTGTGGTCCGCGCGGGCCTGGAGCGGCGCGGCCGTGCTGGACGCCGGGCAACGGCCCACCGATGCGCCGTCCCTGGCGGCCGGGTGGCGGTTCACGGAGGCCTACGGCAAGGCGGTCTGGATGGCGCTGGTGGCGGCGCTGCTGATCGCCGCGACGGCGGAGGCGCTGGTGCCCCGCCGGTGGCTGCTCACCGTGCTGACCCGGCGCACCGCCCTGGGCGGTTCCCTCGCGGGCGGCCTGCTGGCCGTCCCGTTCATGATGTGCACCTGCTGCACGGCGCCGGTGGCCGCCACGCTGCGGCGCAACGGCGTCCCCGCCGGCGCCGCCCTCGCGTACTGGGTCGGCAACCCGACCCTCAACCCCGCCGTCCTCGTCTTCCTGGCGCTGGTCGCACCGTGGCAGTGGGTGGCGACCCGCGTCCTCGTCGGTGTGCTGCTGGTCGTCGGTGTCACCGCGGTCGTCGGCCGGCTGGCCCCCCGGCGCGCCCCGGACGCCGTCGTCCCGGTCCCGGTCGAGGACGACGGCCTCGCGGACGCGCCCCGGCGGTTCGTCCGCACGCTCGCCCGGCTGGTGCTGGTCCTGGTCCCGGAGTACTTCGTCGTGGTGTTCGCGGTGGGGGCGTTCCGCGGCTGGCTCTTCCCCCTCGACGGGCACGCCGCCCACGGGGGCGTGCCCGCCACCCTGCTCGCGGCCGTGCTGGGCACGCTGGTGGTGATCCCGACGGCCGGCGAGATCCCGGTGCTGCAGGGCCTCGGGACGCTGGGGGTGGGCGCCGGGCCGCTGGGCGCCCTGCTCATCGCGCTGCCGGCGCTGAGCCTGCCGTCCATGGTGATGGTCGGCCGGGCCTTCTCCTGGCGGGTGACCGGGGCGATGGCCGCGGCGGTCGCGGCGACCTCCCTGCTGGGGGCCATCGTTCTCGTGCTGCTCACACGGGCGTAGCGCGGATCACCGCCCGGGCTGGCATTCTGTGATGACGGCGGGGCCACGCCCGCGCCGTCGAGCTGCCGACGGCAGCCGAACGGGGGCGAGGGGGCGCCGTGCCGCACGACGGGCCAGGGACGCGGACGTCCCCGGGCGAGTCCGGCGACCTCGAACCCGGCACGCGGGACGGTCGGGCCCGGGTCCTCGTCGTCACGGCCAGCATGGGCGCGGGCCACGTGCGGGCCGCCGAGGAACTGTGCCGCCGACTCGAGGCGGCCGGCCACGATGCCGCGCTGGTGGATTTCCTGGGGCTCCCGGGGGACGCGCAC
Source organism: Mycobacterium sp. (assembly GCA_025965515.1). Classification (GTDB taxonomy): domain Bacteria; phylum Actinomycetota; class Actinomycetes; order RYN-182; family RYN-182; genus RYN-182. Next base: position 10,973 of record JAOPWU010000013.1, on the reverse strand, counting down.
GGCGACCGGCTGCGCGGTACGTACGCGGTGCTGCTGCGCCGGTTCCCGTGGGTCTACGAGGCGTCGATGCGGGTGTGGGCGCGTTTCCCCGGGGCGTTCCGTCGGCTGACGCTGCTCGGTTCGGGCGGCTACCAGCGGGGCCTGGCGCGCGCCGTCGCCGGGTACCGGCCGGACGTCGTCGTCAGCACGTACAACCTGGCCAGCCAGGTCCTCGGCCGGCTCACCGAGCGCGGCAGGCTCGACGTGCCCGTCGTGACGTACGTGACGGACCCGGGGGCGCACGCCTACTGGGTGCACCCGGCCGTGGCGCGCCACCTGGCGGTGAGTGCCGGGACGGCGGCAGCGCTGCGGGCACTGGGGGCCGCGGGGGTGGCCGCGGTCGACCCGCTGGTCGGGGAGGAGTTCCGCGACCTCCCCGCGACGGACGCCGACCGCGCCGCGGCCCGGCGGCGGGCCGACCTGCCGGAGGGCCGGCTCGTGGCCCTGGTCAGCGGCGGGTCCTGGGCGGTGGGTGACGTGCTCGCCACCGTGCGCGCCCTGACGGCGGACCCGCGCATCCTGCCGGTGGTGCTCTGCGGGCGGGACGAGCGGCTGCGGCAGCAGGTCGCGGCCGAGGGGGGCGCCCGCGCGCTGGGGTGGACAGACGCGGTCGCCGGGCTGATGGCCGCGGCCGACGTGCTCGTCGACAACGCGGGCGGCCTGACCTGCCTCGAGGCGCTGTCGGTGTGCCTGCCGGTGGTGCTGTTCGGCGTACTGCCGGGGCACGGGCGGCTGAACGCGGCCGCGTTGCACGCCCAGCGGCGCGCCACCTGGGCCCGCACGCCCGCGGAGCTGCGGGCCGCGGTGCACCGGCTGGCGCAGGAGCCGCGCCGCCCCCCGCCCCCCGCGGGCGGCGACCCCGTGCGGGCCGTGCTGCAGGCAGCCGTCAGGGGATGATCCCGGCGTGCGGCCGCCGCCGGCCGTGCGGGTTCAGCACCAGGTCGCGGGACGAGACCCACAGGATCCCGGCGAGCATCAGCGCCAGCCCGGCCGCCTCCGTGAGCAGCTGCGGACCGCCGCTGCGCAGGTGTTCACCGAGCAGGGCGACGCCGAGCCCCATCCCGCAGATCGGCTCGGTCACGGTCAGCGCGGGCAGCGAGGCGGACAGCGGCGCCAGCTCGAAGGCGCTCTGGGACAGCGTCAGCCCGGTGATGGCCGTGACGACCAGCAGGTAGGGCTGCCAGGAGCCCAGCAGCGTCGGCAACCCGGTGTCGAGCAGCAGCAGGCTGCGCTGCGTCAGCACGTCCTGGACGCCGAAGCACAGCCCGGCGGCGGTCGCGAGCAGCGTCGCCTCCCCGCGCGGGGACCGCTGCCGGGCGGCGGCGAGCAGCAGCAGCACGACGGCGAGCACGCAGCACAGCGAGAAGATCCAGTTCGGCGGCGACACCTGGAGGTGGGGGATCGCCTCCGACGGGCTGCCGCCCACCAGGAACAGCCCGATCCCCGCGACCAGGACGAGGGCGCCGCCGAACTCCGCCGCGCCCGGCCGGCGGCGGGACCACCAGGCGCCCAGCGGCAGCGCGAAGAGCACGTTCGTGGCGAGCAGCGGTTCGACCACGACCAGGCTGCCGTGGCCCAGCGCGACGGCGCCGAGCACCTGGCCCGTGACCATCGCGGCGATGCCGGCGACCCAGATGGGCCGGTGGACCAGGTCCAGCAGCAGGCGGGGGCTGAGCAGCCTGCCGGGGGACTGCGCGGCCTCGTGCTGCTGCAGCACGAAGCCGACCGCCAGCGCCAGGGCCGCGGCGATGCCGAGGACGACGACCACGTCAGCCCCCGGTCGGTGCAGGCGCGGCCGCGCCCCGCGTGGCGTCGGGCTCGGCTTCGAGCAGGGGGGACCGGGACAGCCGCCACGTCCCCCAGGCGACGCCGGCGGCGCCCGCGACCTCGCCGATGAGCCAGGGGCCCCCCCGGGCCTGCTCGCCGAACAGCGCGACGCCCAGCAGGATCGCCACGGCCGGGTCGCTCAGCGTCACGCCGGGCTGGACGACCAGCAGCGGCCCCGCCCGGAGCGCCTCCTGCAGCAGCACCATCGCCGTGAGGCCGGCGAGCGCCATGCAGTACGTCTGCCACTGCTGGAACAGGTGGTCCAGGCCGTGCGCGAGCGCCGCCGCCATCAGCACGGCGGTGGCGGCGAAGGACACGCCGCTGGCCACCCCGAGCAGGGCGGCCCGGCCGGTCGCAGCGGCGCGCGCTGCCGCGATCAGCAGCAGGAACAGGACCACGCACACCGCGACGGCGCCCGCCGACCACGCCTCGCCGTCCACCTCCACCGGCTTGCCGCCCCGTGGGGAGAGGCAGAAGAGCAGCAGGGCGACCCCCGCGGTCATCGCCGCGATGGCCGGCCAGTCGCCGCGGGGCAGGCTCCGCCCGAGTACGCGCGACGCCAGCACGAGCGTGATCGGCAGCTCCAGCAGCAGCAGCGGCTGCACCAGCGACACCTCGCCGTGGTCCAGGGCGCCGGCCTGCAGCCCGAAGCTCGCGAGCACCGCGGCGAAGCCGCCGAGCCAGATGGGGTTGCGCAGCAGGTGCAGCAGGCTGCGGACCCCGCCGCTGCCCGTGCCGGCCTCCTGCACGTTGGCGAGCCGCTGCAGCACCGAGGCCACCGCGTTGCTGATCGCCGCGAGGAGGGCGAGGACGACGCTGACCACGACCCCCACTGTGCCCCTCGCGCGGCGGTGCACCCCTGAGCGGAGCCGGGGGATCCCCGGGACGACCGGGCTACCGGGCTACGCCGACCGCGGCCAGCGCGCCGCCGCGCCGAGCACGGCGCCCGCGAAACAGAGGACGGCCGCCACGAGCAGCGCCACGTGCAGCCCCGACCCGAACGCCTGGTAGGCGGCGTCGATCACCCGGGTCACGAGCGGCCCGTAGGCGGCCTCCGCGGCGGCGGGGCTGGTGCCGCCGCTGGGGACGGCGCCCGTCTCGACCGCGTTGCGGACGACGGCCTGGAACGGGGCCGGGACGCCGAGCTCCGTCAGCCGCCGCGTGAGCTCGCTGTTCAACCGGCCGTCGAGCAGCGCGCCGAGCACCGCGACGCCGGCCACCACGCCCAGTTCGCGGCTCGTGTTCGTCACCGAGGCGGCCAGCCCGGACCGGGCCGCCGGCACGACCGTCAACGGCACCGTGGTCACCGGGACGACGGCGAGCCCGAGCCCCAGGCCCGTCAGGGTGAGGCCCAGGGCCAGCGGCAGCCCGGGGGCGTGCGCCGTGAGGTAGTGGCGGCTGACCAGCAGCCCGGCGCCGGCCAGCACGGACCCGATGACCAGCGGCTGCCGCGGGCCGCGGCGGGCCACCCACGTGCCCGCCGCCAGCGCGGCCACGACCAGCGCCACCGCCATGCCGACGAACCGGGCGGCGAGCGCTGCGCCGCCGAGCCCCACGACGGCCTGCAGGTAGAGCGCCGAGAAGAAGAACACCGCGAACACGGCGAAGTAGAGGATCCAGACCAGGGTGAGGCTGATCCCGAAGCCCGGGAGTTCCAGGACGGCGCGGGGGATCAGCGGGTGCTCGGCACGGCGCTCGTGCAGCACCAGGACCACCGCGGCGACGACGGCCAGCACGTAGAGCCCGACGACGAACGGGTCGCGGAACCCGCGCAGCTGGCCCTCCGTCGTCGCGAACGTGGCGGCGGCGAGGCCGACCACCGTGAGGCCGAGCGCGAGGCGGTCGGCGCGCCCCGGTTCGGGATCCGAGGTCTCGGGCACCGTCGCCACCGCCGCTGCGAGCGCGATCACCCCGAGCCCCAGGTTGGCCCAGAAGACGGCGCGCCAGCCGCCGGCGGCGGACAGCAGCCCGCCGACGACGGGGCCGCACGCGAGGGCGACGCCGCTCACCGCGACCCAGATGCCGACGGCGCGGGCCCGCCGGCCGGCCTCGGGGTAGACGTGCCGCAGCACCGACAGGGTGCCGGGCTCGCTCGCCGCCGCGCCGACGCCCATGATCACGCGGCCGGCGATGAGCACTCCGACGGACGGGGCGACCGCGGCCACGACCGAGCCGGCGACGAACACCGCGACGCCGCCCAGGAGCACCCGGCGGCGGCCGTACCGGTCGCCCAGGGCGCCGGTCGGCAGCATGAGGGCCGCGAACGGCAGCGCGTACCCGTTCACGACCCACTGCAGGTCGGTGACGCCGGCGTGCAGCGACGACTGCACGTCCGCCAGCACGGCGCTGACGATCGTGGTGTCGAGGAACGTCAGGAACAGGACGAGGCAGACGCTGGTCAGCGTGACCCCGGCGCGGACCCGGCCCTGGCCGGCGCCGGTTGCCGGCAGCCTCACGAAGGGGTCACGGCAGGGTCAGGAGGCCGACGCGGAGGGGCCGGGGCAGCCGGGCGGGGTCTGCTGCTCCAGCGCCAGCAGCGAGCAGAAGCTGCCGGTGCCGACCTTCCAGATGCCGTTCTCGAGGACCGCGGTGCCGTGCTGGCCGCCCAGCGCCGTCTGGCCGCCCAGCAGGACGTCGTAGGCGACGTTCGCCGTCGTCGGACCGGTGACCTGCACGGCCGTGACCTTCGCGCCCGCCGACGCGCCGATGCCGCTGGCCTGCGCCTGGATCACGGGCGCGAACTGCGAGCCGTTCTGCAGCAGGGTCACCTTGCGGTCGGCCGGCGTGCTGCCCGCGAAGAACTGCTCCCAGTCCGTCGCGATGGCCTGCTCGGTCGCCCCGGTGATGGCCGCCGACGGGGCGGCGCTGGTCGTCGCCGAGGGCGCAGGCTTCGGGGTCCCGGTCGCCGAGGAGGAGCTGGCCGACGAGCACCCCGCCAGGACGATCAGTGCAACGGATCCTGCGGCTGCTGCCCACCTGCGCACGGTGCTGCCTCCTCGCGGCGCCCGTCCCGGCGCGCCGTCGGCCGGGATCTCAGGCTGCGCCGAGTCTTGCCGGGCGCCCGGCGGGTGTCCAGGGACATGCCGGGGCGGTCAGCCCCGTTCCGGGTCGGCGAAGCGGGCGAACGCGCGCAGGTTCGCCGTCGACTCCCCGTTCTTCACGCGCCACACCCACTCGCGCTTGATGGACGAGCCGAAGCCGAGCTCGAGCAGCTGGTCGAAGGAGCCGTCCGCGTACTCCAGGACGCAGCCGAGCAGCCGGTCGACCTCGTCCGCGGTGATGCTGTGGTGCGCCACCCGGCCCACCAGGTAGACGTCGCCGGCCGAGTCGATGGCCCAGGCGACCCCGTACATCCGGCTGTTCTTGCTCAGCAGGTAGTTGTAGAGCTTCTCGTGGTTCTCGTCGGGGCGGCGCATCACGAAAGCCTCGACGAGGACGGAGTGCTCGCCGACCACGAGCCAGCACATGGTGGCGAGCTTGTGCTCGCCCTGCAGCGAGACGAGCCAGGCGCCCGGCTGCGGGTGCTCGTACTCGAGGCCGCCCGCCTCGAGCGCTTCGGCGATGACGCCGTCGAGGCTGCCGCGGACACCGGTGTCGGTCGTGGTCACGTCGATCCTTCCGAAGGCAGCGGTCGGGCGGTCAGGCGACGGCGACGGCGCGGTCGGCCATGGCCGCGCGGGCGGCGGTGAGCACGCCCTCCGCCGTGGCGTCCCAGCCGAACTGGGCGGCGTGGGCGACGGCGCCGCGGGCCAGCCCGCGCCGCAGCCCGGCATCCATGATCACCCGCTCCAGCGCGTCGGACCAGGTCGGGACGGCATGGCCGGGGACGAGCAGACCGGAGGTGCCGTCCGCCACGCTGGTCCGCAGGCCCCCGACGGCCGTCGCGATGACGGGCGTCCCGCAGGCCTGCGCCTCCACGGCGACGAGCCCGAACGATTCGTTGGAGCTGGGGACGGCCACCAGGTCGGCGGCGCGGTAGAGGTCGACGAGGCCCTCGCGGCCGACGGGTGGCAGGAACCGCACGACATCGGTGAGCCCGAGGCCGGTGGCCAGCTCGGGCAGCCAGCGGGGCGAGGAGTGGCTGGGGCCGCCGCAGACGGCGACGGTGAGGGTGCGGCGCAGCTCGGGGCGCCGGGCCAGCAGGTCGGCCACGGCGCGCAGCAGCACGTCGGGGCCCTTGAGGGGCTGCAGCCGCCCCACGAACAGCAGCAGCACCCCGTCCGGCGGCACGCCGAGCCGGGTTCGCATGCCGGACGCCTCGCCGGGCCGGAAGACCTCCAGGTCCACCCCCGGCGGGACCACGGCCACCTGCTGACGGTCGGTGCCGTACAGGTCGTGCAGTTGCGCCGCCTCCTGCCGGGTGTTGGCGAGGACCCGGTCCGCGCTGTCGAGGACCTGCTGCTCACCCACCTCGCGGGCGCGCGGCTCGGCGGTGTCCCCCTCGGCGACGGCCGCGTTCTTGACCTTCGCCAGGGTGTGGGCGCTGTGCAGGTGGGGCACGGCCCACCGCTCGGCGGCCACGAAGCCGACCTGGCCGGACAGCCAGTAGTGGCTGTGCACGGCGTCGTAGTACCCGGGGTTCTGGGCCGCCTCGGCGCGCAGCACGCCGGCCGTGAAGGAGCACAGCGTGCTGGGCAGCTCCTCCTTCGGCAGCGTCTCGTACGGGCCCGCGGTCAGGTGCCGGACCACGACGCCCGGCTCCGTCTCCACCACCGGCGGCAGGTCGGAGCTGACGGCGCGGGTGAAGATCTCGCTGGCCACGCCCCGCTTCGCGAGCTCGTGCGCGACGGCCGAGACGTAGACGTTGAGGCCGCCCGCGTCGCCGCTGCCGGGCTGGTCGAGCGGGCTCGTGTGCAGGGACAGCACCGCGAACCGCCGGGGGCGCAGCGCTGCGGTCGTCGTCGGCCGGGTGCGCATCGACTCCTCCTCGGCGGGACCGCCAGGGGAGCGGCCATGGGTGAACGTCGCTGGAGTCAACGTCGCCCGGTGGCTCATTCTGCCCCGGGCCCGTCGGGGATGCTTGTCCCGGTTCCCGCGCGCACCCCCGCGTTCCCCGCCCGGCCGGGCAGGCCGGCACCCCGAGGAGACCCCGCATGACCAGCGAGCCCGCCCCCGACCCCCGCACCGCCCTCGTCACGGGTGCCTCCAGCGGCATCGGGGAGGCGACGGTGCGGCGGCTCGCGGCCGAGGGCTTCCGCGTCGTCGCTGCGGCCCGGCGGCTGGACCGCCTGGAGGCGCTGGCGGCGGAGCTGCCGGGCGTGACGGCGGTGCGGCTCGACGTCACGGACGACGCCAGCGTCGCCGCCCTCGCGGACGCGGTGCCCGAGCTAGCGGTGATCGTCCACAACGCGGGCGGCGCGCTCGGCACGGACCCGGTGGCCGAGGCCGACCTCGGGCGCTACACGACGATGTGGGAGACGAACGTGCTCGGCGTCGTGCGGGTGACCCGCGCGCTGCTGCCCAAGGTCGTGGCTTCCGGCGACGGCCACCTGATCCTCATCACCAGCGTCGCGGGGCACGAGGTCTACCCGGGTGGCGGCGGGTACACGGCGGCGAAGCACGCCGAGGTGGCGCTCGCCGGCACGCTGCGGATGGAGCTGCTGGGGCAGCCGGTCCGGATCACCGAGATCGCGCCCGGCATGGTGGAGACCGAGTTCAGCGTGGTCCGCTTCGGCGGCGACGCCGAGCGGGCGGCCCAGGTCTACGAGGGGCTGCAGCCGCTCGTCGCCCACGACATCGCGGACTGCATCGCCTGGGCGGTGACCCGGCCGTCCCACGTCAACATCGACCGCATCGACGTGAAGCCGCGGGCCCAGGCGACGGCGCTGCTGAGCCACCGCGACGGCGGTACGGCCACCGGCCGGCGGTGACCCCGGCCGTGACGCCGGGGAAACCGAAGCGGTACGCGGCCGGCCGGGCCCGTGCGCTGGGGCTGGCGACCCGCGGCACGACCAACCCCAACCGGCTGCGCCGGGCGGACCGCTGGCTGCTCGCGGCCGGGGAGCGGTTGCTGCGCGACGCCGCCGCGCCGCTGGTCGTGGACCTGGGGTACGGCGCGACGCCGGTGACGACGGTCGAGCTGTTCACCCGGCTGCGGGCGGTGCGGGCCGACGTCGAGGTGCTCGGCCTCGAGCTCGACCCCGCGCGCGTGACGGCCGCGACGCCGGCGGCCCGGCCGGGCCTGGCGTTCGCGCGCGGCGGGTTCGAGCTGGGGCCGCTGCCCCGGCCGGCGACGGCGGTGCGGGCGTTCAACGTGCTGCGCCAGTACGACGAGCCGGCCGTCGGGCCCGCCTGGGCGCAGCTGCTCGCCGGAGTCGCCCCCGGGGGGTGGGTCGTCGAGGGCACCTGCGACGAGCTGGGCCGGCGGGGCTGCTGGGTCCGGCTGGTCGCCGACGCCGCGGGGCGGGAGGTGCCGGCGCTCCCGGACAGCATCACCTTCGCCGCGGCCGTGGCGTCGCTGGAGCGGCCGTCCGACCTGGCCGAGCGGCTGCCGAAGGCGCTGATCCACCGCAACGTGCCGGGGGAGCCGGTGCACGCGCTGCTCACCGCCTGGGATGCGGCCTGGGCCGGCGCCGCCCCGCTCGCCGTGTTCTCGCCCCGGCAGCGCTGGGCGGCCGCCGCTGCGGCGCTGCGGCAGGACGGCTGGCCGGTGCTGGACACCGCCGCACGGTGGCGGTTCGGCGAGCTGACGCTCGCCTGGTCGGCGGTCGCCCCGGCAGCGGGCCCGCTCGCCGCCTGACGCGGCGCCCGGCTCCTGGGACAGTGGTGGCCCGGGCGTCCGGTCCGGCCGGAGGAGGTGCCGTGGTCCTGCAGCGCGAGGCCTACCTGACCGGCATCGAGGAGCACAGCGCCGCGACGGCCGCCGCGGTCCGCGCCGACCCCGACGCCCCGGTCGCCGCCTGCCCGGGCTGGTCGGCGCGCGACCTGCTCGTGCACCTCGGCACGGTGCAGCGGCTCCACGGCAGCCACGTGGCCCGGGGCGAGGCGACGCCCCCGCCGCGCACGCGGCCCACCCCGCCGGACGCCGCGGCGCCGATCGACGCGGTGGCCGACTGGTTCGCGGCGGGGACCGCGGGGCTCCTGGCGGCGCTCTCGGCCGTCGCCGACGACACCCCCGCCTGGAACTGGTCGGGCACCTCGCAGGTGGCGTCCTTCTGGACCCGGCGGATGGCGCAGGAGGTCCTCGTCCACCGGTTCGACGCCGAGACGGCGGGTGGCCGCCGCAGCAGCGCGCTGGATCCGCAGTGGGCGGCCGACGGTGTCGACGAGTTCCTCTCCGTGTTCCTGCCCCTGGGCCTCGCGCGGCGGCCCGCCGAGGCATCGGGGCTCGTGCGCGTGCGGGCGCGGTTGGGTGAGGCCGGCCCGGCGGCGGCCGGCGGCACGGTCGCCGAGTGGACCGTGCGGGTCGAGCCGTCGACCGCGCACGTGCTGCCGCTGGGAACGGGGTCGCCGGACGCGGTCGTGGACTCGGACGCCGCCGCCGTCCTGCTGGGGCTCTGGGGCCGCGCCGACCTCGACGTGCTGGTGGTGAAGGGCGATCCGGCGGTCGGCCGCGCCGTGCGCGTCGCGATCTAGCCGGGTGCCCCGGGCAGCTCGCCGGGCTCCTGGGGGACGACCCGCACGCCTGCGGCGTGCAGCAGTTGCAGCGCCAGCGGCAGCTCCTGCTCCGCGTCGATGAGCGCACCCGTCAGGGCCGTCACACCGCCGATGCGCAGCACGGACGAGCCGTGGAGCCGGACGTCGGTGAGAGTGGCTCCGGAGAACTCGGCGCCGTCGAGCTGGGACCCGATGAGCCGGCTGTCGGTGAGCCGCGCCCCGGCGAGGTCGGCGTCGCGCAGGTCGCTGTCGACGACGTGCAGCCGCCGCCCCTCCAGCTGGCGCAGGTTCGCCAGGTGCAGGGTGCAGCCGGTGACGAGGACGTCCTCGCAGGTCGCCCCGGCGAGGACCGCGCCGCTCATCCGGCAGCTGCGGAACTCGACGCGGTGCAGCGTGGCGCGGTCGAACGCGACCCCCGAGAGGTCGCAGCGGTCGAACACCACGTCGACGAGGCGGACGCCGCGGAGCTGAGCACCGGGCAGCCGGCCGGACCAGCGCAGCTCGCGCAGCTCGACGCCGGCCAGGGACTCGCCGGGCAGGTCCGCCGACAGCTCCAGCCCCGACCAGACGGGCTCGTCCCAGGGCGGCTGGGTCGCTTCCGTCAGCGGTTCGGGGAGGCGGGGCGGGCGACGTGCCTGGGGCTGGGCGGCGCGCGCCCGGGTCGCGCGGGCCATGGGCGCCACGGTAGCCGGGCGCCGCGGCGGGGGTGAACCACCCGAATGCCGGTCACCCGCCCGGTTCAACTCACGGCGGTGACTAGCCGACATGGAAACCAGCCGCAGCAGGACGGGCCTTAGCCCGACCGTCCGTCGCCGTGCGGTCGCGGCCGACACCGGATCAGCCGCCTGGTGAACCTGGAGGACATGTGGCGACCCGCCGCCGACGCCGACTGCTGCGCGACGCCCCCCGGCGTGGTGCCCTGCTCGCCGCCCTGGTCCTGGCCGGGGGCGGCGTCGCCGCCGCGGGTGCGTCGGCCATCACCGGCCCCGACGTGGCCAGCTACCAGCACGGGAACGGCGCCCCGATCAACTGGGGGCAGGTCGCGGGCAGCGGCCAGAAGTTCGCGTTCGTGAAGGCCAGCGAGGGCACCGGCTACACCAACCCGTACTACAGCGGGGACGTCGCCGGGATGGCCGCGAACGGCATCTACCACGGCGCGTACCACTACGGCCGCCCGTCGAACGACCCCGCCACTGAGGCGAACCACTTCGCCGACGTGGTCGGGAACGTCACCGGGTCCGGCACCCTGCCGCCGGTGCTCGACATCGAGCAGACCGACGGGCTGGGCCCGGCCGCCCTGACCGGCTGGATCCACACGTTCCTCAACACGCTGCAGGCCCGCACCGGCCGCGTCCCGATGATCTACACGGGGCCGTACTTCTGGCGCAGCGCGACCGGCAACGCCACCGACTTCGCCCAGTACCCGCTGTGGATCGCCTCCTACGGCGTGTCCACCCCGCAGATCCCGGGCGGCTGGAACGGCTACACCTTCTGGCAGACCACCTCCACCG
>JAOPWU010000284.1 GCA_025965515.1 Mycobacterium sp. | reverse complement strand
GGTGCCGGATCTGTCGGACCGACCTGCTTACGTGGACGCATGACGACAGCCGCGGCCGGCGCGCGCGCGGGGGGCCGCGTGGCGGCGGCGCGCTCGCGCGTCCGCTACCGCCTGCTCCCGCCGTCGCCAGCGGCTGCGCCGCCCCGGCTCGACCCCCGGCAGCGGACCGTCACCGACCACGGGGCCGGCCCCCTGCTGGTGCTCGCCGGCCCCGGCACGGGCAAGACCACCACGCTGGTCGAGTCCGTGGTGACGCGCCTCGAGCGCGGTGACGCCACGGCCGACCAGATCCTCATCCTGACCTTCAGCCGCCGTGCCGCCGAGGACCTGCGCGGTCGCCTGGCCGCCCGGCTGGCCGGCTCCGGCGTGGCGGCGCCGGCGGCGTGGACGTTCCACGCGTGGTGCTACGCGCTGCTGCGCGCACACCAGCCGGCCGACGCCTGGGAGATGCCCCTGCACCTGCTCAGCGGGGCCGAGCAGGACGTCGTGGTGCGGGAGCTCATCGCCGGCCGGGTCGAGCTGGGGCGCAGCTGGCCCGCTGCCCTGCGCGCCGCCGTGGGGACCCGCGGACTCGCGGAGGAGGTCTCCGGCCTGCTGGCGCGGGCGCGGGCGCTGGGCATGGACCCGGTCGACCTGGACGCCGCCGGCCGGGCGGCGGGGCGCGACGACTGGCGCGTCCTCGCCTCGTTCTACGAGGAGTACCTGACGGTGCTCGACGCGCAGGGGGCCCTGGACTACGCCGAGCTGGTCCGGCGCGCGGCCGTGCTGTCCGGGCGGGCGGAGGTCGCGACCGAGCTGCGGGGGCGCTACCGCGCCGTCTACGTGGACGAGTACCAGGACACCGACCCGGGGCAGGTGCAGCTGCTGCGCCACCTCGCGGGCGACGGCGGGACGCTGGTCGCCTTCGGTGACCCCGACCAGTCGATCTACCGGTTCCGGGGGGCGGACGTCCGCGGCATCCTCGACTTCCCCGAGCAGTTCCCGACCGCGGCGGGCCGGCCCGCGCCGACCGTTGCGCTGCAGAACTCGCGTCGCTCCGGGGCGGCGCTGCTGGCCGCCTCGCGGCGCGTCGCGGCCGGGCTGCCGGCCGCGGGGGCGCGGGTGGCCGACCTGCGCCGGCTGCGGGCGCTGGAGCCGGACACCGCGCTCCCGGCCGGACAGGTGGAGGCCGTCACCGCGCTCACCGCCACGGCCCAGGCCCGGTACATCGCCGACGTGCTGGGGCGGGAGCACCTGGAGCAGGGGACACCCTGGTCGCAGATGGCCGTCCTCGTGCGCAGCACGGCCACGTCGCTACCGGTGCTGCGCCGGGTGCTGTCGAGCGCGGGGATCCCCGTCGCCGTCACCGAGGACGAGGTGCCGCTGGCGCGTCACCCGGCCGTCGCCGTGCTGCTGTCGGCGTTGCACTGCGCGGATGCCTTCCCGGCACCCGGCGACACCGGGGACGGGCCCGCCCGCGCGGGGGAGGTCCTCACGCCCGAGACGGTGCACGCGCTGCTCGCCGGACCCCTCGTGGCCGCGTCGCCGACCACGCTGCGTCGGCTGGGTCGGGCGCTGCGCGCGCTGGACGCCGAGGAGCGACCGGCCGGCTCCCACCCGGCGGACGGCGCGCCGGCCGTGCCGCCCGTCGCCCGTTCGGCCGCCGAACTCATCCGCGACGCGGTCCTGGACCCGCGCCTCCTGCTGCTCGTCGACTCCGACGTGGCGCGCCCGGCGCGCCGGCTGGCCGCGCTCCTGGGTGCGGCTGCGGCGGTGCTGCGCCGGGGCGGGGAGCCCGAGGAGGCGCTCTGGGCGTTGTGGCGCGACAGCGGGTGGGGCGCCCGGCTCTCGGCCGTCTCCCGTAGCGGCGCGGGGGTGCCCTCGGCCGCCGACCGGGACCTCGACGCCGTGGTGGCGCTGTTCCGGTTCCTCTCGCGGGTCAGCGAGCGGACGCCGCACCGGGGCGTGGACAGCATCCTCGCGAGCCTGCGGGCCCAGCAGATCCCGGGCGACGCCGCCGCGGAGCGCGGTGTCGTGGGCGGCGGCGTCCGTGTCCTCACGGCGCACCGCAGCAAGGGGCTCGAGTGGGACGTCGTCGTGGTCGCCGACGTCCAGGAGGGCAGTTGGCCCGACCTGCGGGCCCGGGGCTCGCTGTTGTCTCCGGAGCGGCTGGTGCCCCAGGGGCAGCCGCCCCAGCCCCTCACGCGGTCGGAGCTGCTGGCCGACGAGCGGCGCCTGTTCTACGTCGCGGTGACCCGCGCGCGGCGGCGGCTGCTCGTCACCGCGGTGGCGGCCGACGACGACACCGAGGACCGGCCCAGTCGTTTCCTGGACGAACTCGGGGTGCCGGTGCGGCCCGTGCGCCCGGAGCGCACCCGCAGCCTCACGCTGCCCTCGACCGTTGCCACGCTGCGCCGGTGGGCCCAGGACCCGGCGGGCCCCCCGGCCGTCAGAGCGGCCGCGGTGCGGCGGCTGGCGGCACTTGCGGCGCTCACGGCGGACGTCCCCGCGGACGGGGGCGAGCACCGGGCGCCGCCCCGCCGGCTGGCCCCCGCCGCGGACCCGGCGACGTGGTGGGGCACGGCGCCCCGGACGGTCGCGCCGCTGCCGCTGCTGGACCCGGCGGCTCCCGTGCCGCTGTCCGGCAGCCAGCTCGCCGGTCTGCAGGACTGTCCCCTGCAGTGGTTCTACGAGCGGCAGGCGCGGGCCGCCGTGCCGTCGGCGCCGTACCAGGCCTTCGGCTCCCTGCTGCACGCGCTGGCCCACCTCGCGGCCACTGGCGGCCTGACCCCCGACCCGGCCGCCCTGGAGGCCTCCCTGGACACCGTGTGGGGACGTATCGGCTACGACACGCCCTGGCAGGCGCGGCAGCGCCGGCAGGACGCCGCCACGGCCATCGCCCGCCTCGTGGCCTGGCTCGAGCGGCCCACGGCCCGGCAGCTGCTCGGCAGCGAGCTCGAATTCCGCGTCGAGGTGCCCACCCCGGCCGGCCCCGTCTTGCTGCGCGGCTCCTTCGACCGGGTGGAGCTGGACGTCGACGGGCGGCCGGTCGTCGTGGACTTCAAGACGTCCAAGTCCGTGGTCACGCTCGCGGAGGCGGAGGCGAACCCGCAGCTCGGTCTCTACCAGCGGGCGCTGCTGGCGGGCGCCGTCGAGCTGCCGTCCGGCGCCCCCAGCGACGCGGCCGGCGGCGGCGAGCTCGTCTTCCTGCAGGTCGAGCAGGGGACGAAGCAGCCCCACCTGCCGAAGGAACGGTCGCAGTCCACGCTCGCGACCGGCTGGGTCGACGAGCTGCTCACCAGCGCCGCCGAGACGGTGCGGGCGGAGCGGTTCCCGGCCCGGCCGAACGACCGCTGCGAGCGCTGCCCCTTCGTGCGTGCCTGCCCCGCGCAGCCCGAGGGACGGTCGGTGCTCGCGTGACCACTCTCCTGCCCGGGGCGGGGGCCGCCCAGGACACGGCCCCGCCGCTCACCCCGGACGCCCTGCGCGCCCTGCTCGGCATCCCGTTCAGCACCCAGCAGCTCGACGCCATCACCGCGCCGCCCGAGCCCTGCGTCATCGTGGCCGGAGCGGGCTCCGGCAAGACGACGGTGATGGCCGCCCGGGTCGTCTGGCTGGTCGGTACCGGGGTGGTCGCCCCGGACCGCGTGCTCGGCCTCACCTTCACGAACAAGGCGGCCGCGGAGCTGTCCGGCCGCGTGCGGCTTGCGCTGGCCCGGCTCGCCGCTTCCGCCGGGCACCACGCGGAGCAGGCGGGTCTGCTCGGCGAACCCACCGTGTCGACGTACCACAGCTACGCCGGCCGGCTCATCACGGACCACGGGCTGCGGATCGGCGTCGAGCCGTCCTCGCGACTGCTCGCCGACGTCACGCGGTACCAGCTCGCGACCCGGGTGCTGCGCCGACACCGCGGCGACGTGCACCACCTGACCAGTCCGCTGCCGGACATCGCGGCCCAGATCCTCGCCCTCGACGGCGAGCTGGGGGAGCACCTCGTGGCCGTCGGGGACGTCCGCCGCTGGCACGAGGGCTGGCGGGCCGACGCCGTGCGGGCGCTCGCCACCCCGCGCGCCGGCCAGGTGAAGAAGTACCGCGAGGCGGTGGAGAAGCTCGTCGCGTGCGTGGCCAGCCGGGAGGAGCTGCTCGGCTTCGTCGAGGCCTACCGCGAGCAGAAGCGGCGCCTCGACGCGCTCGACTTCTCCGACCAGGTGGCGCTCGCGGCCCGGCTCGCCACCGAGCACCCGGACGTGGCCGCGGCCGAGCGCGCTGCCTATGAGGTCGTCCTGCTCGACGAGTACCAGGACACCAGCGTCGCCCAGCGCACCCTGCTCACCGCGCTGTTCGGGCGGGGCCACGCCGTCACCGCGGTCGGCGACCCGTGCCAGGCGATCTACGGCTGGCGGGGTGCCTCGGTCGCCAACCTGGACGACTTCGGCCGGCACTTCCGCCGGAGCGACGGCCGCGAGGGCGGCCGGCTGCAGCTCACGGTGAACCGCCGCAGCGGTGGTCGGCTCCTCGCCCTGGCCAACGCGCTGAGCAAGGACCTGCGCGCCCGCCACATCGTGGCCGAGCTGGAACCTCCGCCGGAGCGGGCGGACGCCGGCAGCATCGAGGTCGCGCTGGACCTCACGGTGGAGGACGAGCAGCGGCGCCTCGCCGCCCGGCTGCGGGCGGTCGTGGACGCCGGCACGCCGCCCGGCGAGTGCGCCGTCCTGGTGCGCAAGCGGTCGTCGTTCCCCGGGCTGTTCGACGCCCTGACCGCCGTCGGCCTGCCGGTCGAGGTGGTCGGCATCGGGGGGCTGCTGGAGACGCCCGCCGTCGTCGAGCTGCTCGCCGTCCTGGAACTGCTCGACGACCCGGCGGCGAACCCGGCGCTCACGCGGCTGCTGACCGGCCCGCGGTGGGCGGTGGGGGCGCGGGACCTCGCGCTGCTGGGGCGCCGCGCCGCGGACCTCGTGCGCGGGGCAGCCGCGGACGGCGGAGACGGTGCGGACGTCGCCGGCGTCCTCGCCGGGTCCGTGGGGGGCAACGACCCGGCGGACATCGCGTCGCTCCTCGAGGCGCTGGAGGACCCAGGCCCGCTGCCGTACTCCGAGGAGGCCAGGGCCCGCTTCCGGGCGCTCGCCGGGCAGGTGCGGCAGCTTCGCGCCGTGGTGTCCGTGCCGCTGGACGAACTCATCACCCGGGTGCTCGAGGTGACCGGTCTCGCCGTCGAGATCGCGGCCCTGCCCGAGTCCGCGGCGGAGGTGGCGGGGGACGCCGTCGCGGCGTTCGTGGACCTGGCGGGCGGTTTCACCGACCTGGACGGGCAGAGCTCGCTGTCGTCCTTCCTGGCCTACCTGCACGCGCAGCTCGAGCATGACGAGGGCGTCGAGGGCCCGGGCGCCCGCCACCGGGACGCCGTCGCGCTGATGACGGTCCACAAGGCGAAGGGCCTGGAGTGGGACGTCGTCGCGCTCCCGCACCTGGCGGACAAGGTGTTCCCCAGCGACACGGTGCGCAACGTGTGGACCCGGGCCGCGCAGGCGCTGCCGGCCCCGCTGCGGGGGGACGCCGCCAGCCTGCCGGAGTGCGTCGGCTGCGACGAGGCGGAGCTCGCCGCCTTCGACAAGGACGCCAAGGCGCACCAGAAGCGCGAGGAGGACCGGCTCGCCTACGTTGCGGTCACCCGGCCGCGGCACCTGCTCCTGGCCTCGGCGCACTGGTGGGGACCCACGCAGAAGGAGCGGCGGGGGCCGTCCCGGCTGCTCACGGGCATCGTCGAGCACGCCCGCGCCACGGGGGGCCGCATCGTGGCCTGGGCCGAGGAACCGGAGAAGGGCCAGACCAACCCCGTGCTGGGCCGCCAGCACGACGTCGCCTGGCCGCTCCCGGAGGACACCGACGCCCTGGCCGTGCGGCGGGCCGTGGCGGCCGAGGTCGCCGCCGTGCGCCGCGCCGACCCGGCCGCGCTGCCCGACGCCGACGCGGGGCTCACACCCGAGGAGCGCCGCCAGTTCGCGGAGCTCGACGCCGACCTGGACCTCCTCGTCGAGCGCGCCCGCAGCGAGGCCATCGCCGTCGTCGAGGTGCAGCTGCCGCGCACGCTGTCGGCGTCCACGGTGCTCCGTGTCGCGGCGGATCCCGAGGCCTACGCGCGGGAGGTCGCCCGCCCGCTGCCCCGGCCGGCCTCGGTGGCCGCCCGCCGGGGCACGCGCTTCCACGCGTGGGTCGAGCAGCTCTGGGAGGAGCGCCCCCTGCTCGGACCGGAGGACCTGCCGGGCGCGGAGGACGAGGGCGTCGAGGAGGTCCTGGCCCTCGACGACCTGCGCACGGCGTTCCTCGCCTCCCGCTGGGCCAACCGGCGGCCCCACCGCCTCGAGGTCCCCTTCGAGCTGGCGGTCGGCGGGACGCTCGTGCGCGGCCGGCTCGACGCCGTCTACGCCTGCGAGGACGGCAGCTGGGAGGTCGTCGACTGGAAGACGGGCGCCGAGGGCGACCCGCTGCAGCTGGCGCTCTACCGGGCGGCCTGGGCGGAGCTCGCCGGGGTCCCCGTGGAGCGCGTGCGGGCCGGGTTCGTGTTCGTCGCCCGCGGTACCGAGCAGTGGTTCGACGACCTGCCGGACGCGGCTGCCGTCGCCACCCGGCTGTCCCGGGCCTTCGACGCCGACCCGGGTGACGGGGACGGCTAGGTGTGACGGCTAGGCGAGGTCCACGCGCACGGCGCGGTGGTCGGAGACGCCGAGGTTCACGACGGCGGTGCCGACGACCGGGCGGTGCAGCTGCGAGGTCAGCACGTGGTCCAGCTGCCACCGCGGCACGTCCGCCGGGTGGGTCCGTTCCCGGACCAGATCCGGCCATCCCGTGACCAGCGTCGGGACCCGCCCGGGGAGGTTGAGGTCGCCGAGCAGGACCCGGGGTCCGGGCAGCCGGCCGAGCCAGCGGGTCACCGCCCGCAGCTGGCGCAGGTTCGAGCCCGGAACGAACGACAGGTGCGTCGTGGCCACCGTGAGCCCACCGCCGCCCGGCAGGGCCACCTGGGCGGCCACCGCGACCCGCGGCTCGTCCTGCACCAGCAGCGGCAGCCGGCCGCCCACCAGCACCGGGAACCGGATCGGGTAGTACGGCAGCCGCAGCGCCCACCACCGGCGGACCGGCAGCCGGCTCACCAGGCCGACGCCGTACCCCGGCCCCACGTCGCCCGCCGGATCCTCCGCGCGGAGCTCGTCGTCGGGCACCACCCCCACGGGGCCGGCCCCCGTCCAGTCCTGGCCCGGCGTGCCCCGCAGTGCCGGCAGGAATCGCCAGTCCGCCGCCCCGCACGCCGCAGCCACGAGCGCGGTCTGGTCCTGCCCGCCGGACCGGGGCTGCCCCCGGTCGACCTCCTGGAGCCCGAGCACGTCCGCGTCCAGCTCCGCGACGGCCCGCGCCAGGCGGTCGCCGTCGACCCGGCCGTCCCCGGGCCGCATGCCGTGCAGCAGATTGAAGGTCGCCAGCCGGACCGTCACCCGGTGACGGCCCCGACGGCCCCGGTGCCCGCCGGCCGCGCGGCTGCGGCGGCCAGCTGGTCCAGGCCCAGTCGGACCAGGTCGCTGCGGTCGTGCTGGGACCCGAAGGCGATCGTGCGCACCCCGGCCAGCTCGGCCCAGAGCGTCGCCATGGTCGCCATCCGCAGCACCTCGGCCACCGGCGTGCTGCTGACCGCGGCGTAGCTCGCCAGGAGCCTGCCGAGCGTGGCCGGCGAGACCAGGCGCGCCAGCCCCGCGAGGTCCACCGCCGGGTCGGCGGCGCACGTGTCCGCCCAGTCCAGGACGCCGGCCAGCCGCGTGCGTCCGGCCCGCGGCGCCACCAGCAGGTGCTCGGGGCACAGGTCGCCGTGCGTCAGGGTCAGCCGCTGCGGCCAGATGCCATCGGTCGCGAGCAGCGCCAGCCAGCGGTCGCCCAGGGCGTCGCCGCCCGGAACCGCCGGCAGTACGTCGCGGCGGGCGCCGTCGACGAGCGAGCGGACCCGCTCCTCCCAGGCGCCGACCGGGCCGCCGTCGACGGGGGTGCCGTGCAGGACGGCCAGCAGGGCGCCGATCTCCCCGGCCACCGGACCCTCCTGCAGGTCTGCCTCGGTGACGGGACGGCCCCGCAGCGCCGGGTAGGCCCGCCAGCCGGTGCCGCTGTACAGCGATACGGGCAGCAGGCCCGGCAGCGCGGGGGCGAGCCGCTCGAGCACGCCCTCCTCGAGCTCCTGGCTCTGGGTGACGTCCGCGCGCCGCGCGAAGCGGATGGCCCAGCGCCCGCCCTCGGCACGGCTGTCCGCCAGCAGGACGACGTGGTCCCACCCGTCGGCCACCAGGCGCGCACCGATGCGGGCCAGGTCGAGGTGGGGGAGCAGCTCGCGTGCGCGGGTGAGCACGCCCTGCACTCCCGCCCCCGGCAGCCCCGCCGGCTCCCGCGTGGGTGGACGTTCGACCCGTGCGGGAGCACCGGGCGGCGCGCCGGCGGCCGAGCGGCCGCGGGCCCCCGCCCGGACGGGCTGCTGGCGGGTGGGCGCACCGGTGCGGGACCGGCGCTGCCGGTGGCGGCTGGCTCCGGAGCGGCTCACCGGGCGCCCGTGTGGGCGTCGCGGCGGGGGAGTCGGGGGGCAGAGGTGGTGGGGCCGGTCATGCCGCAGGTGTACCAGGTAGCGCGGGCCGCTGCGCGTCGGGCGCCTCGGCCCCCCGCCGCAGCACGCGGGCGTGCAACGCGAGCAGCAGCCCGAACCGCCGGGCGGGGTCGTCGACCAGGTCGCCCAGCAGCTCCCGGATGCGTCCCATCCGGTAGTGCACGGTCTGCGGGTGGATCAGGAGGGCCGCCGCGGCCTGCTTGCGCTCGCCGGCGTGGCAGAGCCACGCGCGCAGCGTGTCCTCCAGTCGGACGGCGGTCTCGGCGGGCAGCCGGTCCAGCGGCGCGAGCAGCGCCGCCGCGAGGTCCTCCGCGGCGCGGCGGTCCGCCGACAGCACGATCTCCGCCAGGTGGTCGTCGGCGAGCAGCGGGCCGTCGCCGTCGGGGGACAGCAGCGCCCCGGTCCGGGCGATCTCGGCGACCGTACGGGCGCGGGCCGCCGACCGGGCGAGCTGCAGCAGCGGGACCGCCGGACCGATCACCGCCGGCGTGCCGGCGAGCTGGCGGCGGAGCTCGGCCAGCGGGTCGACGCCCGGCACGACCGGGTCACCGGGGACGACCGCCAGCGGGTCGCTGTCGGCGCCCAGCAGCGCGGCGGGACCCAGCCGGGTGTGCAGCACGTCCGCCGGCCCGGTGACCGCCCGGGCGATCTCCGGCACCGGCCACCCGGCGGCCGCCGCGGCGGGGGCGACCACGTCCGGGTCCGGCAGCGGGGACAGCAGGAGCCGTACGAGGTCGGCGCGCAGCCGGTTGCGTTCCCCCACCCGCAGCGCCTGTTCCACGGCGTAGCCGTGCGCGGACGCGGCGGAGAGCCGGTCGATGTACGCGAACACCAGCTCGGCGAGGGCCACCAGCGCGGCGCTCGAGAGCCCCGCCCCCGTGGCGACCTCGGCGAACCGGCGCCAGGCGACGCGGGCACCCACGCGGTACGCGGAGAGCAGCGCGTCGAGGGGCCGGCCGGCGGCGTGCTCGCTGGCCCCGAGGGCCTCGTACATGCTCATCGCGTCCTGGCCGGCGTCGCCGGACGACCCGACCAGCCGGCAGAACTCCTGCAGCGAATGCCCCACCCCGGCCCGCACGCCCGCGCCGAAGGCGCCCTCCAGCGGCCGGCCGTACAACGGCACCTCGGCGCGGACCGCGGCGATGACGTCGTCCGTGATGCGGTCGAGCTGACCGGCCAGCTGACCGCCCAGCGAGGGGGGCACCTGCGACCACAACGGATCGGACATGAGTCCCATCCTGCCGTGCGCGCGAGCGCGCGCCGAGGGCGGCGCCCGCCCGCCTACGCTGGCGGGGTGTCCGTCCCCACCGTGCCCACCACTCCTGCCGGCCCCGGCGCCACGCCCGACGCGGTCGCATCGTTCGTCGAGGCCCACCTGGGGGACCTGTACGGCGACCTCGACGCCTGGCTCGCCATCCCGTCCGTCTCCGCCGACCCGGCCCGGCACGCCGACGTCCGGCGCGGCGTGGACTGGCTCGCCGCGGCGCTGCGCAGCGCCGGCTTCCCGACGGTCGAGGTCTGGGAGACCGCCGGTGGCGCCGGGCTCCCCGCCGTGTTCGCGGAGTGGCCGGCCGACGAGCCCGGGGCCCCCGTCGCGCTGCTGTACGGGCACTCCGACGTGCAGCCGGCGGAGCCGCTGGAGCTGTGGGAGACGCCGCCGTTCACGCCGACCGTGCGCGGCGACGAGCTGTTCGCGCGCGGGGCCATCGACGACAAGGGGCAGGTGCTGTTCCACCTGCTGGGGCTACGCGCCCATCTCGCGGCCACCGGGCGGACATCCCCCGCGACCACGCTCAAGGTGCTGGTCGAGGCGGAGGAGGAGATCGGCTCGCCGCACTTCGCGGCGCTGCTGACCGAGCACCGGGACCGGCTGGACTGCGACGTGGTCGTCGTCAGCGACACGTCCTGCTACGACCGGGACACGCCCAGCATGTGCACCGGCATGCGCGGGCTCGTCTACTGCCAGATCGACCTGCACGGCCCCCACGTCGACCTGCACTCCGGCTCGTTCGGCGGCGCCGTGCCCAACCCCGCGACGGTGCTGGCGCAGCTCGTCGCAGGGCTGCACGACGACGCGGGGCGCTGCACGCTCCCGGGCTTTTACGACCGCGTGGTCCCGCTGTCGGACACCGAGCGGGAGCTGTTCGCCCGGCTGCCGTTCGACGCCGACGCGTGGCTGCGGACGGCGGCCAGCCGCGCCGAGGCGGGGGAGAAGGGGTTCACGACGCTCGAGCGGCTGTGGGCCCGGCCGACCTGCGAGGTCAACGGGCTCTCCGCCGGGTGGACCGGCCCGGGCCCCAAGACGATCATCCCGACGGACGCGATGGCGAAGGTGAGCTTCCGGCTGGTGGCGGACCAGCACCCCGACGAGGTCGAGGCGTCGCTGCGGGCTTACGTGGCGGGTGCCGTGCCGCCGGGGATCTCGGCCACGGTGACGTCGTTCGGCGGCGTGGCGCCGTGCCTGACCCCGCTGGACGCTCCCGCGTTGCAGGCTGCCACCCGCGCGATGGAGCGGGCGTTCGGCCGCGAGATCCTCTACACCCGCGAGGGCGGCAGCGGGCCCGAGGCCGACCTCGCTACCCACCTGGGCGCGCCGGTGGTGTTCGTCGGCGTCGGGTTGCCCGACGACCGGATCCACGCGCCGAACGAGCGCGTGGTGCTGCCGATGCTGACGGCGGGGGCCAAGGCCGCCGGGTACCTCTGGTCCGAGCTCGCGGCGACGCTGCGCCCGCAGGGCTGACGCCGCCGCGGGGCGTCAGGCAGCGGCCCGGCGCTTCTCCACCTCGTCGATGATCTCCGCGAGGACCGTGTCGATGTCCCGCATCGCGTCCACGCGGACGAGCAGCCCGCGGTCGCCGTAGTAGTCCAGCAGCGGGTGGGTCTGCTTGCGGAACACGTCCATCCGGTGCCGGATGGTCTCCTCGGTGTCGTCCCCGCGCCCCTCGAGGCCGGCGCGGGCCCGCAGGCGCTCGACGAGTTCCTCCTCGTCGGCCTCCAGGCTGATGGCGGCGAGCGCCGTGGCGTCGCGCTCCGCGGCTGTGCGGTGCGCCCGTTCGGCCTGCTCCAGCGTCCGGGGGAAGCCGTCGCCGATCCAGCCGGCAGCGGCGTCAGGCTGGTTCAGCCGGTCCATGACCATGTTGATGAGCAGGTCGTCGGGGACCAGGTCGCCGGCGCGCATGTACCGCTCGGCCTTGCGCCCGAGTTCCGTGCCGCGCTTCACCTCCGCGCGCAGCAGTTCGCCGCTCGACAGGTGGAGGACGCCGTACAGCTCGGCCAGCCGCTTGGCCTGCGTCCCCTTGCCGACGCCGGGCGGGCCCAGCAGGAGCAGCCGGACGGGCGCCTCCGGGTCAGCCGGGGCGGGCTGCTTCATCGACGTCTCCTCCGTTCCCGGCGCTGCCGGGTCGTCGGTACGCCCGCCATCGGGGAAGCCTACCGGCGGGCGGCGACGGGGATGGGCGCCGCCTCAGTGGATGCGTCGCACGGCGCGGATTGGTTACGCTCGCCGACGTGGCCCCAGTGACCTCCGGTAGCGGCGGTCCCGCGCCCGGCGACGGAGACCCAGCCGACGGGCCCACCTATGTCGGGACGTATCGCACACGGCGCATCGGAAGCCCTCGCCGCGTCTCAGCCGGACGGGCTTCGGCCGCCCGCACGGTGCTGCCCCCGGTGCCGCCGCGCGAGCCCGGGGCACCCGCGCGGCCGGGCGCCCCTGGGGCCGACGAGCC
>JAOPWU010000281.1 GCA_025965515.1 Mycobacterium sp. | reverse complement strand
GAGAAGTGGCAGGACTGTCGACATCCGGGAAGTTCCTGCCACATACTGCGGGACATGCTGAAGGACGTCGTCGCTGTCGTCGGCGACCAGATCGCCGCATTCGAGCTCGGCACCGTCTCGGAGGTGTTCGGGCTGGACCGGTCGGACTCCGGGCTCCCGACCTACGACTTCGCCGTGGCCGGACTGCGCCCCGGCCCGGTCCCGACCACGTCCGGCTGGAGCATGCTCGTCGAGCACGGGTTGGAGCGCCTCGCCACCGCCGACCTGGTCGCGATCCCCGCGTGGCCCACCGGCACCGCCGAGGCCCCGCCCCCCGAGCTCGTCGACGCCCTGCACGCCGCCGCGGAGCGCGGCGCGTGGCTGCTCTCCGTCTGCTCCGGCTCGTTCCTGCTCGCCGCCGCCGGGCTGCTGGACGGCCGCCGCGCGACGACGCACTGGAAGTACACCGACCTCCTGGCCGCCCGCCACCCCCGCGTCACCGTCGACCCCGACGTTCTGTACGTCGTCGACGGCCGCATCATCAGTAGCGCGGGCACCGCGGCCGGCATCGACGCCTGCCTGCACCTGGTGCGGCTCGAGCAGGGCGGCGCGGTCGCCAACGCGATCGCCCGCCGCATGGTCGTACCGCCGCACCGCAACGGCGGGCAGGCGCAGTACGTCGAAGCGCCCGTACCGGACCTGACCGACTGCGACGAGCTCGCGGAGCTCCTCGACTGGGTCACCGCCCACCTCGACGAGCCGCTGACGGTGGACGCGCTGGCGGCGCGGGCGCTCATGAGCCCCCGGACGTTCGCGCGCAGGTTCCGCGCCCTCACCGGTACGACGCCCCACCGGTGGCTGCTGGACCAGCGGCTGCTGCTGGCGGAGCGGCTGCTGGAGGACACGACCCTGGGCATCGACGTCATCGCGGACCGGGCGGGGCTCGGCAGCGCGGACAGCCTGCGGCACCACTTCGCCGGACGGCGCGGCATCAGCCCGCAGACCTACCGCCGCACGTTCCGGCGGAGCGCGGCGGCGTGACCGTCACGGTCGCCGGGAGCCTGAACGCCGACCTGATCGTCCCCGTCGACCGCCTTCCGGGGCGCGGGGAGACGGTGGTGGGCCGGTCGGCGACCACGGGCCCGGGCGGCAAGGGGGCCAATCAG
The DNA here is from genome assembly GCA_025965515.1 of Mycobacterium sp. GTDB lineage: Bacteria > Actinomycetota > Actinomycetes > RYN-182 > RYN-182 > RYN-182. The sequence continues at coordinate 7,994 of JAOPWU010000281.1, read as the reverse complement.
GCGGCGGCGGCCGCTGGGCTCGCTGCGGGCGTCGCGATGGTGGGCCGGGTCGGGGACGACGAGGCCGGCCGCCGGCAGGTCGCCGAACTGGCGGGGCGAGGCGTCGACGTGTCCGGGGTCCGGCCGACGCCGGGGGTACCGACCGGCGCCGCCACGGTCGCGGTGGAGCAGGGCACCGGTGAGAACCTCATCGTCGTGGCGCCCGGCGCGAACGGGCAGGTCACTCCCGCCGACGTCGAGGTGGCCGCCGTCCGCGAGGCCGGTGTGGTGCTGCTGCAGCTGGAGATCCCACTCCCCGCCGTGGAGGCGGCCGCCCGTGCCGCCCACGGGCTCGTGGTCCTGAACCCGGCGCCGCCGCAGCCGCTGCCGACGGGGCTGCTCGACCGCGTCGACGTGCTCGTGCCGAACGAGTGGGAGGTGGCGGCTCTGGCCGGCGCCGACGCCCCACCGGAGGACACCGACGCGCTGGCCGCGCTCGCCCGCCGCGTCACGCCGGGCCCGGTGGTGGTCACGCTCGGGGCGCGGGGGGCGCTGGTGGTGGAACCCGGCGCGGCGCCCGAGCTGGTTCCCGCCCCCACGGTCGCCGTGGTCGACACGACCGGTGCCGGCGACTGCTTCTGCGGCGCGCTCTGCGTCGCACTGGATGCCGGCGCCGCGCTGCCGGACGCGGTCCGCAGCGCGGTCGCCGCCGCGGCGGAGTCGACGACATGGCCGGGGGCACGGCGGCCGACGGAGCCGGGGCGACCCTAGCGGACGCCGGGCCCTGGCCGTCGGGAGGACCCCCGGCGGACTCACTGGAGGGAGTAGCCCAGGCGGCGGAAGACCTGCTCGTGTGCGGCGGTCAGCAGGCGGCTGTGCTCGGGCGTGAGCAGCTCGGCATGCGCGCCCGCGCTGGCCCGCCAGACATGCACCCCGCCGGAGAGCGCTGAGAGCCGGGCAGGCGTGTTCACCTCAACCGCCTCGGTCAGCGCCTCCGACCAGGGCAGCTCCAGCTGTGCCGCGAGCCCCTGGAACGCGCGCGCCGGGTCGCCCGTCACATCCTCGTAGCGCACGCGGACGGTCCGTTCGTCCTCCCACCAGCTGGGCGTGACCGCGAGCAGCGCGCGCGCCCGTGGGCCCGTGGCGTACTCCAGGAACGCGTCGCTGTTCGGATCGGCGCCCACCAACGACCGCTCGTCACCTCCCTCGCCAACGAGCCAGTTCGCCGTGCCGGGCTCCTTCGAGGCGAAGACGAGGATGGACAGCAGCACGTCGAGCGGGTGGCGCGCCGGGCTCACGACCCGGACCCCGTGCTGCGCCAGCAGCCGCTGCAGCGACGCTGTCCGCGGCCAGTGCAGCTGGACAATGGCCCGCGGCGGAAGGGCCTCCCAGTCGAGGTCGTCTGGACGGTGGACCGGGAGCTCCAGGAGCCCGAAGCCGTCGGCGAGGACCCGCCGGATCCACGTCTTGCCGACACGGGGCGTCCCCACGATGGCGAGCCGCAGCGGCGCCTGCGACATCGCGGGCACCGGAGCACTGCGCACCGGGTTCACCGCCAGGTCTCGCAGGAGGCCGACCACGGTGGCCGCGGGACTCTCTGTCACCTGGCGGTCCGTGACCACCAGGGCACGGGGGCGTCCCGACCAGGCGGTGCCGGTGCCCGGAGCGCCGTCCCCGCCGGAGGGCGTCTCGACCATGGCCACCACGTCGACTCGATGCGCGGCGAGGAGATCGGCGAGCAATTCGGAGGGCGGCCAGTCCAGATCCATGGCGAACTCCGCCGGGAGCCCAGCCCACTCGATGTCCCCGGGATGGCGGACGCTCAGGTGCGGAGCTCCGACGGCCTGCGCCAACCGCCCCGCCAACGTCCTGGGCGCCGAGGACCCCGATCCGATGACCGCTGTCCGCAGCGGGCGGCCGGGCCGGGACTCGGGGGCATCGGCGGCCTCCTTCGACGACCCAGGCGCGGCCAGGACCTCCGCCGCCTCGAGTTCACGCGTTTCCTGGGCCGCCTCGTGCTTGGACAGCTCGCTTTGGACCGTTGCGAGGTATCGGCGGTGGCGCTCCAGGTCGGCCTCGAGCGAGTTGATGTAGTCCCGGAGCCGCGCGAGCTCGTCGTCCCTCGCCTGGACCGACGCAGGAGTGAACCCGTCCAGCACGGACGCGGGCGCCAGCTGACCGATCTCGCCGCGGCACTCCTCGGAGACGAAGAACAGGTTCAGCCCGTCGAACAGGACCTCGCTGTAGCCGTGGTCCTCGAGCATCGATCGCCATGCCGCGTCTACGCGAATCTGTGACCACGGCCGCACGGCCTCGACGAGGACGATCGTGGGCCGCCACCGGGCAAGGTCCAGCCCGGCGAGGACCTCGGCCTCAGCTCCTTCGACGTCCACCTTCAGGAAGTCGATGGTGGGCGGGTCCGCCTCGGCGAGGACCGTGTCGAGTCTGCGCACGTCCACCGTGGTGGCGGTCACCTGCATCCCCTTGCTGCGTAGCAGCTCCGCGACCGCCGGATCGCTCGTCGACAGGTGGGGGTCGTCCGCGACCAGGTAGAACGTGGTCGTGCCGTCCGCCGAGCCCGCCGCTGCCTGAAGGGTGACATCGCGTGGCCGCCGCTCGCGCAGGGCGAGAACCGCCTCCGGACGCGGGTCGATGTTGATGCCCGTCCAACCGCGCTCGTAGAAGTGGCGCGTCACGGATGCCACGTCCGGGTCGGCGGCGCCGACATCCACGTAGAAGCCCATCGCCGTGGGCAGGGCCCGGGCGAGAACGACGTCCTCCCCGTTCTGGGCGTAGGAGATCATGCCCCTGCGACGCCGCGCAGCCCCCGCACGGCGCGGCGGAGCACGCCAAACAGGATGCGGTGACGCCCGAGCCGGGTCACCCAGTAGTCCACCGCCCGGTTCGAAGCGCGGTTCCGCTCTGCCGCCAGTTCAGCCGCCAGGGCGGCGGCCCGGTGCTCGGCGTGCTCGGCTCGCGCCAGGGCGGCCGGCAGGTCCACCTGCGCGATCCGGTCCAGGTGTTCGATGTGCCCCCGGGTCCAGTCGAGCTGCTCCTGGCGCTGGGTCAACGACCGCTCCAGCATCACGTTGTAGGCGGCCTTCACCTCGAGGTCGCGCCGCGCCGCCACCAGCTCCAGCTCCCGCATCCGGTCGGCCTCGACCCGGGCGCGTAGTTCCAACCGCACCTCCTCGAGTTCCTCCCGGGCCTCGAACAAGCTGCGGCCCAGCCCCGTTGCTTCCGGGACCGACGCGCCACCGGCGCCGTTCCGTGCGGACAGCTGGCTCTCACCTGTCACGCTGAACACCTCCCTCCCTGTGCTGGGCCACCCGCCGCACCAGTTCCGGCCACAAGCGGATATCCGACTTGTCGGTCCTACCTCGAGCGACCAAGGAGAGGCCACGCTCGCGGCGGCGCTCCCAGGCCCGTTGGTCCCGCAGCAGGTCGACGACCGCGTCCGCGAACATCCTGGGGTCATCCGCGACCGCAATTGCGCCGTGCCATGCGGCAGCCAGCCCGGCGGCGCCTTCCGACGTGGCCACCACCGGCACGCCGTACTGCACTGCCTCGACCGTCTTCAATTTGACCCCAGCACCGACGAGCGTCGGAGAAATGGCGACCTTGATCTGGTCGTAGAATTTCCCCAAGTCGGGCAACATACCCACGAAGCTGATATCGGGACCGTCCATCCACCGGACGTCGTCCGGCGGCGCCGCCCCCGTCACCAGGAGACGGCACGAGGGCACGGCGGCCTGCACGAGCGGAAGCACCTCGCGAGCGAACCACCGCAGCGCACCGCTGTTGGGGCCACCAGGGCCGGCGAGCCAGCCGGCCACGAAACCGATATCGCGGCGGGCGGAGAACGGCGCGGTGGTCACTGTGGGCTGCGCGAGCAACGCCTCGATCACCACCACCGGTGCGGTCGTGTGCGGACGCACCTCGGCGGCTTCCGTCTCGGAGATGCAGACCACGGCGTCGGCTTCCGCCGCGAGTCGCTGCTCCAGCGCACGCATGTCGGCCGCCCGCAACTCGAGCTGCTCACGCTCGGGCTCGGACGTCGCCCGCGCGACCTCTTGAAGAATGCGGCGGTGGTAGAGCGCCTCCGCGTCGTATATGCGTTCAGCGTGCGGCAGGTGGGCCGCCAGGAGGTCGCCGAGGATCTCCCCGTTGTGTGGGCGAGAGACGACGACGACGTCGTAGTCGACACCGGGGGTCGCCAGGTGGGCCGCCAGGTCCCTGACAATGCGCACGCCGCGGCTGCTCAGTGCCGCGACGCCGTCCCCGACACCGTTGCGGGGATGTAAGGCGACGTGAAGGTCCGGAGCCGCTGACAGTTCCATGAGCATGTCGCGTGCGCGACCGAATCCGGACCCCATCGATTCGGCAGGCACGAAATCGTCGACCACGAGCACCCGCCAGGACCGGCGCATCGCCTTCCACGCAGCCGCCTCGACGTTCCCCGGCAGCTCCCGCTGCTCGAGGACGCGCGACCACTGCCGCACGAAGCGTTCGTGGTTCACCTCGTCGAGGAACGCGCGGAACCACCGTGTGGAACTCGCGGACCGGATATGGCGAACCCGCGACAACGGCTGGTACCAGGTTTCCCAGCCGAGATCGTCCAGCCGCAGGCACAGATCAAGGTCCTCGTAGTAAGCCGGAAAATACCTGTCGTCCATCCCACCGGCTGCGCACCAGGCCTCGCGGCGGACCAGAAGCGAGCCACCGGAGCAGTAATCCACGCGCCGTTCGAAATCCCACTGAGCCGAGACACCGCCGGAACCGACCGCCGACGTGCGCCCGTTCGCCCACAGGACAGAGCCGGCCTCCTGCAGCGAACCGTCGACGTTGAGGAACGTGCTGCCGACGGCACCTACGCGGGGACGCCTCCGCGCGGTGTCGATCAGCGCAGTGAGCCAGCCCGCTTCGACGACACTGTCGTCATTCAGCAGAACAATGAATTCTCCGGTGGCGTGCGCAGCGGCGAAATTCACAGCACCGCCGAACCCTAGGTTCGTCCGGAAAGTCCACAGGCGCACACCGGGGAAGCGTGAACGAACGGTCGTCGACACGCCTTCAGCTGGTTCGTTCAGGACGACGAGGACTTCGGCGTCGTCCGGCGACACGGAAGCGATCAAGGATTCGAGGCACCCGGCCAGATAGGGAGCCTCGCGCCAGCCGACGACGACGACGCTGGCGCGGGCATCACGTGCAGCCAGTGCGGTTTCACCCACGCGCAGGAGCGTAGTGGGTCAAGCACCACAAGTTGGGATCGCCACACGGTTCATGACGACATGACGACATGACGACATGACGACGCGGCGACGGGATCCCGCATACCGCAAAGCCCGCGCAGGCGCGGTCGCCATCCACTCCAGATCCCGGTGGTTAGGAGCAGAACGTGCCCCCGGTCTCGCCAGCAAGGTCACGGGTTTCCAGACTCTGACCCGGAGAACCATGGCATCGTCCGTGACGGCTCGGTCCACGTCCTGACCCCGAGCGGGCTCCGCCGGCCAGGTCACGGCTGCGGTAGGGCTCGTGACCCGCCCGCGGTGGGCCAGCAACAACGGGGCCCTAGCGGACGCGGGGCCTCCCGTCCGGAGTATTCGGGCGAATCACCCGTTCGGTTACACCCGGCGCATCCGTCGATGTTGTTGCCCCGCCAGCCGTTCAGTTGGGCCACCCGGGTGACGAAGGCTGCGGAGCAACGCCCTGCGGGGCGTCACCCCCCGCAGCACCGCCGCGGGGGCCCGCTCCAGCCGAGAGGCCCGTCCCCGGACACCAGCACGTCCCTGCTCGCCGCCCACGCTTGCGTGGCCCCGGTCAGCAGCACCCGCACGCCCCGGCCCCGGCGTCGCGGTAGCAGTCACCCCCGGTTAAACGCCGAGCCACGTGCTGTCATCCGAACAGTCAGAGATCGGGAGTTTGGCCGCAAAACGCCGGTCAAATTGCTCTGATCGGAGTAAAACGTGACTTGGCTCGCATTTTGACAATCAACGATGAGCTGCGGCCACGGCGAGGTGGCCAGCACCCCTGAGAGAGGCCAAGGCCCTTGCGTAAGTCATCCACGTCCCTGTTGTCCACGGCGGTGGCGCTGGTCGCCGTCGTCCTCCCGGCGGCCCCGGCCGTCGCGGCCGTCGGCGCCCCCGCGGCGCACGCCATCACGGCCCCCCGCGCGGTCAGCTCGACCGACGCCATCAACGCCCACTACGCCGCCCTCGGCGGCGGGCGCTCCTTCCTCGGCAACCCGGTCGGTGGCGAGACCGCGGTCGCCGGCGGCGCCGTGCAGAACTACAACGGTGGCGCCATCTACTGGTCCTCCGCGACCGGTGCCTGGTCCGTCCACGGCGCGATCCTCGACAAGTACAAGGCCCTCGGCGGCCCGGCCGGTGTGCTCGGCTTCCCGCTGACCGACGAGACCGGCACCCCCGACGGCGTCGGCCGGTTCAACCACTTCACCGGCAACGGCGCGGGCGCGTCCATCTACTGGACCCCGACGACCGGCGCGCAGTCCGTCCGCGGCGCGATCCGCGCCCACTGGCAGGCCCTCGGCTGGGAGACCGGCCCGATGGGCTACCCGGTCACCGACGAGTTCGGTACCCCCGACGGCACCGGCCGGTTCAACCACTTCACCGGCAAGGACGGCACCGGCGCGTCCATCTACTGGACCCCGCGGGGCGGCGCCTGGTCCGTCCGGGGCGCCATCCGTCAGCACTGGGCCTCGCTCGGCTGGGAGGTCGGCCCGCTGGGCTACCCCACCACCGACGAGCTCGGCACGCCCGACGGCGTCGGCCGGTTCAACGTCTTCGAGGGCTCCGGCGGCGGCGCCAGCATCTACTGGACCCCGAAGACCGGCGCCCGGTCGGTCGAGGGTCCGTTGCGCGACCACTGGCAGGCCCTCGGCTGGGAGAACGGCCCGCTCGGCTACCCCACCACCGACCTGCAGGCGACCCCCGACGGCCTCGGCTACTACAACCACTTCGCCGGCAAGGACGGCACGGGCGCGTCCATCTACTGGACGCCCGACACCGGTGCCTGGTCCGTGCAGGGCGCGATCCGCGCGGCGTGGGCGGGTCAGGGCTGGGAGACCGGCCCGCTCGGCTACCCGATCAGCGACGAGTACGCCGTCACGGGCGGTCGCCAGAACGACTTCACCGGCGGCACCATCACCTGGAACGCGGCCACCGGCCACATCACGATCACCACGCACCCCGTGGCCGCCCCGGCTGCCGTCGCGGACCTGGCGGCGACCCCCGCCAACCACGGCGCCACACTGACGTTCACCGCGCCCGCCGACAACGGCGCGGCCATCAGCGGCTACGAGTACACGCTCGACGGCGGTGACAGCTGGAACCCGCTGACCACCAGCGCCAACGGCAGCGCCATCACCGGCACCGTCACCGGCCTGACCAACGGCACGCCCTACAGCGTGCAGGTCCGCGCCGACAACAGCGCCGGCACCGGCGCCGCCTCCGACAGCGTCACCGTCACTCCCGCGGCCGTCCCGGCAGCGATCGGCGACCTGACGGCCCAGGCTCGCGACAGCAGCGCCATCGTGAGCTTCGCCGTCCCGGCCGACAACGGCTCGGCCATCACCGGTTTCGAGTACCAGCTCGACGGTGGCACCTGGACGGCGCTGCCCCCCGTTATGATCTTGTTGCTCTCCAACAACAACAACTTCATGGGCTCCATCACCGGTCTGACCAACGGCACGACGTACAACGTCAACGTCCGCGCCGTCAACGGTGAGGGCAACGGTCCCGCGTCCAACACCGCCACCGTCACCCCCGCGGCCGCCCCGGCAGCCGTCGCCGACCTGGCGGTCGACTTCGGCAACGGCACCGCCGCGCTGACGTTCACCGCCCCGGCCGACAACGGCGCGCCGATCAGCGGCTACGAGTACACGCTCGACGGCGGCAACTCCTCCTGGAACTTGCTGGAGTACAGCGCCAGCGGCAGCACCATCACCGCCACCGTCACCGGCCTGACCAACGACGCGTCCTACACCGTGCAGGTCC
>JAOPWU010000262.1 GCA_025965515.1 Mycobacterium sp. | reverse complement strand
GCCGGCGACTGCGGCGGCGTCGGCGCGACCCGCGTGGGGGCGGGAGGGGGCGGCGTGGGCCCCGGCCGGTCGCCCAGCCGGGCGGCCGTCAGCTGCTCGAGCCGACGGGCCAGCGGCAGGGCGCTGTCACCGCCGTCGGCGGTGCCGTTGGTCGCGTCGCTCATGTCGTCTCCTCCAGCGCGGCGCACGCACGCCTGCTCATCTGCTGTTCGGCACCGGACCGCGCGCACGCAACCGACGTCGAGGCGCAAGCTTAAGTGGCAGAAGGTCGCGAAGGGCCCTGCTCGCCCTATTCACCCCGCCTTATTCACACCGCCGAACGCGTTGCCGTGGGGGACGGTAGCGCCACCGGACCCCCTACGGGAACCGCCGGTAGGGGGCGGCGGGACGCCGTCCGCCGTTCGTCGGAGACGTCGCCGTACAGGGTGGTCCGCTGCCGGTGCGGCCGCCCGGCAGCCGCCGCGATGGCGGCGAGGTCGGCCACCGACTTGCGGCTGCCCCACTGCGACCCCGCCATGCGGCTGATGGTCTCCTCCATGAGCGTGCCGCCCAGGTCGTCGGCGCCGCCGGCGAGGATCTGCCGGCACCCGTCCGGCCCGAGCTTCACCCACGACACCTGCACGTGGTCGATGGCGCCGTGCAGCAGCAGCCGCGCCATGGCGTGCACGGCCCGGTTCTCCTGCACGGTGGGCCCCGGCCGGGCCAGCCCCGCCAGGTAGACCGGCGAGCTGTGGTGCACGAACGGCAGCGGTACGAACTCGGTGAACCCGCCGGTCTCCCCCTGGATCCGGGCGAGCAGCCGCAGGTGCGCGACCCAGTGCGCCGGGGTGTCGACGTGGCCGTACATCATCGTCGAGGTCGTCGGGATGCCCATGCGGTGCGCCGTCGTGACCACCTCGACCCACGCGGCGGCGGGCAGCTTGCCCTTGGTGAGCACCCAGCGGACGTCGTCGTCGAGGATCTCGGCGGCCGTGCCGGGTAGCGAACCGAGACCCGCCTCCCGCACGGACGCGAGGAACTCCGTGATCGACAGCCCGGTGCGGGCCACCCCGTTCATCACCTCCATGGGCGAGAACGCGTGCACGTGCAGGCCGGGAGCGCGGCGGCGCACCTCCGCGACGAGGTCCGCGTACGCCGTGCCCGGCAGGTCGGGGTGGATGCCGCCCTGCATGCAGACCTCGGTCGCACCGACCTCCCAGGCCTGCTCCGCCCGTCGGCCGACCTCGTCCAGCGACAGCGTGTAGGCGTCCGCGTCCGTGCGCCGCTGGGCGAAGGCGCAGAACCGGCAGCCGGTGTAGCACACGTTCGTGAAGTTGATGTTGCGGGTGTTCACGTAGCTGACGACGTCGCCGACCGTCGCGCGGCGGATGTCGTCGGCCAGCGCGCAGAGGGCGTCCAGCTCCGCGCCCGGCGCGGCGTCGAACAGCGTCAGCGCCTGCGCGTCCGTGATGCCCGCGGGCGACCGCTCGGCGGCGGCCAGCGCCGCGGTGAACGCGGGCCGCAGCCGCTGCGTCGGCACAGCCACCGGGCCGGCGCTGCCGCGGGTGCGGGCCTCGTGGCTGACGCGCGCCGCCGCGGCCTCGGTGTCGCCGTAGACGGTGGCGGCGTCGCCGCGCCGCTCGGTGAAGCGCCCGTCGGTGTCGATCGCCGCGTGCAGGTCGATGCGGCCGCTGCTGCCCCAGCTGCCGTTCGCCGCGCCGCCGTCCGGCTCCTGCCAGGGCCGCCCCACGGGCCGGGCCGCCGGGTCCGCCAGCCCGGTGGCCGGGTCCGCCAGCGCCCGCACATGCGGCAGCACCCGCGGGTCCAGCCACGGCTCGCCGGCCAGGACGTACTCCGGGTAGACGGTCAGCCGCTCGGTGAGCGTGAAGCCCGCGGCGGCGCTCGCCTCGGCCAGCCGGTCGACCGCGGGCCAGGGCCGCTCGGGGTTCACGTGGTCCGGCGTCACCGGGCTCACGCCGCCCCAGTCGTCGATCCCCGCGGCGAGCAGCAACGCGGTCTCGCGCAGGTCCACCAGGTTCGGCGGCGCCTGCACGTGCGCGTCGGGCCCCAGCAGCAGCCGGGCCACGGCGACCGTGGCCGCGAGCTCCTCCGCCTCCACGTCGGGCTCGCCGCGCATGGCGGTGTCCTCCTTGGCGCGGAAGTTCTGGACGATCACCTCCTGCAGCGCGCCGTACTCACGCGCCGTGGCCCGCAGCGCGAGCAGGGTGTCGATGCGCTCGGCCGGCGTCTCCCCGATGCCCAGCAGCAGGCCGGAGGTGAATGGCACCGCGCTGCGGCCGGCGTCGACGAGGGTCCGCAGCCGCACCTCGGGATCCTTGTCGGGGCTGCCGTAGTGCGGCCCGGACGGCTCGGCGAACAGCCGCCGCGCGGTCGTCTCCAGCATCATCCCCATCGACGGGGCCACCGGCTTGAGCCGCTGCAGGTCGGCCCAGGACAGCACCCCCGGGTTCAGGTGGGGCAGCAGCCCGGTCTCCTCCAGCACCCGCACCGCCATGGCGCGGACGTAGGCCAGGGTGTCGTCGTAGCCGTGGGCGTCGAGCCACTCCCGCGCGGCGGGCCAGCGGTCCTCCGGCCGGTCACCAAGGGTGAACAGCGCCTCCTTGCACCCCTGCGCCTGGCCCTGCCGTGCGATGGCGAGCACCTCGTCGGGCGAGAGGTAGGCCGCCGGCAGCCGGTGCGGCACGGTCGCGAAGGTGCAGTAGTGGCACCGGTCGCGGCAGAGCCGGGTCAGCGGGACGAACACCTTGCGGCTGTAGGTCACGGTGCCGGGACGGCCCCGCCGGGCGAGGCCGGCGTCGCGGACCCGGCCGGCGGCCTCGGCCAGCGCCGCCAGGTGGGGGCCGCGCGCGGCGAGCAGGACCTCGGCCTCGATAGCGTCGAGGGTCGCGCCGTCGGTCGCGCGCCGCAGCGCACGGCGCAGCGACGAGTCCGTGACGACAGCAGCGGAGCGGGCGGCGTCGGGGCTCCTCACCCGGTCGACGCTACGCGGGGGGCAACCCGAGTGCCCGACACCGGGCTCAGACCGCGTCGAGCCGGCTGCGGATCTCCTCGTAGTAGTCCGGGTACTCCCGCCGGACGTCGAGCAGGTCGAGGGGGTCGGCCAGCCCTGCCGCCTTCTCCTTCTCGAGCAGGAAGTCGAGGCTCTCGGTGACGAGCCTGACCTCGTCGGGCTCGAACAGCTGCAACTCCTCGATGAGCTCGTCGGTGACGAGCACCTCGATCGTGCGGCGGAGGTCCCCCTCCACCACCTCGGCGGAGTAGGTGTGGGGGCCCAGGGGCTTGACGGTGACTCGCTGCTCCATCCGAGCCTCCTGCCCGCGGCGGCGGCGACCCGAACCGCCCGCCGCGGCCGACCCGCTCCCGGCCGGCCACGGCCCGGACGGCAGGATGGGGGGGTGAAGCTCACGGTCCTGGCCGGTGGCATCGGCGGCGCGCGGTTCCTGCAGGGGGTGCTGCACGAGCTGCGACGCCGCGGCGACACCCCGGACGTCACCGTCGTCGGCAACACCGGCGACGACATCACGCTGCACGGCCTGCGGATCTGCCCCGACCTCGACACGGTGATGTACACGCTCGGCGGCGGGATCTCCCGGGAGCGCGGCTGGGGCCGCGAGGACGAGACCTTCACCGTCAAGGACGAGCTGGCTGCGTACGACGTCGGGCCGACCTGGTTCGGGCTCGGCGACCGGGACATCGCCACGCACCTGGTCCGCTCCGAGATGCTCGCGGCCGGCTACCCGCTGTCCCAGGTCACCGCCGCGCTCTGCGACCGGTGGCAGCCCGGCGTGACCCTCCTGCCGATGAGTGACGACCGCGTGGAGACCCACGTCGTCCTCGAGGAGGACGGCCGGCGCCGCGCCGTGCACTTCCAGGAGTGGTGGCTACGGCTGCGGGCGCAGGTCCCGGCGCTGTCCTTCGTCGGCGTGGGCGCCGAGACGGCGACGCCCGGCCCCGGCGTCCTCGACGCGATCGCCGGCGCCGACGTCGTGCTGCTGCCGCCGTCCAACCCGGTCGTGAGCATCGGCAGCATCCTGTCCGTGCCGGGCATCCGCGAGGCGGTCACGGCCACCCCCGCCCCCGTCATCGGCGTCTCCCCCATCGTCGACGGGGCGCCGGTGCGGGGCATGGCCGACGCCTGCCTCACCGCGATCGGCGTCGAGACCAGCGCGGCCGGCGTCGCCCACCACTACGGCGCGCGCCGGTCGGGCGGCCTGCTCGACGGCTGGCTGGTCGCCCCCGGGGACGGCGGCGGCATGCCCGAGGAGCTGGCGGTCCGCGAGGCGCCGCTGCTCATGACCGACCCGGCGGCGAGCGGCGCGATCGTCGCCCGGGCGCTCGAGCTCGCCGACCTCGCCCGCGCGTGACCACCCCACTGCCTCCCGGCGAGGACCGGCCGTCCGCCGGGCTGACCGTCCTTCCCGTCGACGGCGTCCCCGAGGTCCGGCCCGGCGACGACCTGGCGGCGCTGCTCGCCGCCGCGGCCCCGGATCTCGCCGATGGGGACGTCCTGGTCGTCTCCAGCAAGGTGGTGAGCAAGGCCGAGGGTCGGCTGGTCCCCGCGCCGAGCGACCCCGAGGGGCGCGAAGCGGCGCGGCAGGCCGCGGTCGACGCGGAGACCGTGCGGACCGTGGCGGAACGCGGCCGGACGAAGATCGTCGTCACGCGACACGGGTTCGTCCTGGCGAGCGCCGGCGTCGACGCGAGCAACGTGGCGGCCGACGAGGTGGCACTGCTCCCGGAGGACTCCGACGCCTCCGCGCGCCGGCTGCGCGAGCGGCTGCGGGAGCTGCTGGGGGTGACCGTCGGCGTCGTCGTGGCGGACACGTTCGGCCGTACCTGGCGCAACGGGCTCACCGACGTCGCCATCGGCGCCGCCGGGCTGCGGGTCCTGCGGGACTACCGCGGCCGCGTCGACCCGCACGGCAACACCCTCGCCATGACCACGATGGCGGACGCGGACGCGCTGGCCGCGGCCGCCGAGCTGGTGCGCGGCAAGACCGGCGGGGTCGCCGCGGCGGTCGTCCGGGGCTTCACCGGGCTGCTCGCCGCCGACGACCCCGACCCGGGGGTCCGGCCGCTCGTGCGGCCCCCCGAGGAGGACCTGTTCCGGCTCGGCACCGCGGAGGCCATCGCCGAGGGGTTCGCCGCCGGCGTCGCCGCGGCGGTCACCGCCCGCCGGACCGTCCGCGCCTTCACCGACGCACCGGTCGACCCCGCGGCGCTGTCGCGCGCCGTCGCCCTCGCGGTGACCGCGCCGGCGCCGCACCACACCACGCCCTGGCGGTTCGTCGCCGTGCGGGAGCGGCGGGCGGCGCTGCTGGACGCGATGGCGGAGCGCTGGGCGACCGACCTGCGGGCCGACGGCTTCGACGAGGCCGCGGTGGAGCGGCGGCTACGCCGCGGCGACGTGCTGCGGGGGGCGCCCGAGCTGGTCTGCGCCTTCGTGGCGCTGGCCGACGCGCACCCCTACCCCGACGCGCGACGGGCCGCCGCGGAGCGGGACCTGTTCGTCGTCGCCGGCGGCGCCGGTGTGCAGAACCTGCTGGTCGCGCTGGCCGGCGAGGGGCTCGGCTCGGCGTGGGTCAGCTCCACGATCTTCTGTCCCGACGTGGTCCGCGCGGTGCTGGGGCTGCCGGAGACGTGGCAGCCGCTGGGCGCCGTCGCGGTCGGGCACCCCGCGGTACCAGCGGCGCAGCGGCCACCCCGGGACCCGGCGACGTTCCTGCTCGAGCGCTGAGGACTGGGAGCCACAGGCGATGGCTGGCACGCTGGGGACGCCCCGTCCCCGCCCCGACAGGAGCCCCCCGGTGGACACGCACGCGCTCGTCGCCGCCGACCCCGACGGCTGGGCGGCCGCCGTCCGGCACCCGTTCCTCGCCGGCGTGCGGAACGGGCGGCTGCCCGTCCCGGCCTTCGAGGCGTGGCTCGTGCAGGACTACCTGTTCGTCGCGGACCTGGCCGGCTTCCAGGCGCGGCTGCTGACGCGCGCCCCCGCTGCCGCGCGGCCGGTACTGCTCGACGGGTTGGCGGGGCTGGTCGCGGAGCTGGGCTGGTTCGGCGAGGAGGCCGAGCGGCGCGGCATCCGGCTCGGGACCCGGCGGGCGCCGGTGACGAGCGCGTACGGCGCCCTGCTGACGGACCTGCTGACGGCGCCGTTCGCGGTGGGGATGACGGCGCTGTGGGCGCTGGAGCAGGTGTACCTGGAAGCCTGGCGGTACGCGGCGCCCGGCGCGGAGCCGTACCGGTCGTGCGTCGAGCACTGGACCACCCCGGAGTTCGCCGCCTACGCCGGGGCGCTGCGGGAGGCTGCGGACGCCGCGCTGGCCGCCGTGCCGGACCGGCACCAGGTGGCCAGCGCGACCGCTTCGGTCCTGGCGCTGGAGTGCCGGTTCTGGGACGCGACGGGGTCCGCGTGACGGGTGCCGGCACCGCGGCCGGGCTGTGGCGGGGGAACGCCGCCGTCGCCGCCGCCTGCCGGGCGCACCCGTTCGTGACGGCGCTGGGCGACGGCACCCTGCCGCAGGAGCGGTTCGCCGCCTACCTGGCGCAGGACGCGTTCTTCCTCGAGGCGTTCGCGCGGGCGTACGCCTGGGGCGTGGCCCGCAGCCCCGACGCAGCCGGGGTGCACGCGTTCGGCCGGCTGCTCGGCGGCGTGCTGGACGAGCTGCGGCTGCACGCCGGGTACGCGGCGGAGCTCGGCATCGACCTGGCGGCGGTGGAGCCGCTGCCGGCGACGCTGGCGTACACCGAATTCCTGCTGGCGACCGCGGCCACGGGCTCGCCGGCGGAGCTGTGCGCGGCCATGACGCCCTGCATGCGGCTGTACGCGCACCTGGGGCAGGGGCTGCTGCCCGCGCTGGTCGACGGCCACCCGTACGGCGCGTGGATCCAGGCGTACGCGGGCGCGGAGTTCGAGGAGCTGGCCCGCGAGCTGGAGGCGCTGCTCGACCGGTACGTCCGCGTGGACACCCACGGGCCGGCCGCGGCCGCCTACGCCCGGGCCATGGGGCTGGAGCTGGCGTTCTTCGACGCGGCACTCTTCGACGCGGCGCTGCCGGACGGGCAGGATGGTCGCCGCTGACCCATCCGCCCCGAGGAGGCACCATGACCGACGACGCAGCGTTGTGGGACCTGATCACCAAGCGTGACCTCGGGGCCCTGGCGACGATCAAGCGGGACGGCCGCCCGCAACTGTCGAACATCAACTACGCGTTCGACCCGGGCACCCACCTCGTCCGGATCTCCGTGACCGAGGGGCGCGCGAAGACGGCGAACCTGCGCCGCGACCCCCGGGCCAGCCTGTACGTGAGCACGCCGGACATGTGGGCGTACGTGGTCGGCGAGGGAACGGCGGAGCTCGGCCCGCCGGCCGCTGACCCGGAGGACGACACCGTCGAGGCGCTCGTCGACCTGTACCGCGCCGTGCGCGGCGAGCATCCGGACTGGGCCGACTACCGCCACGCGATGGTGGCGGAGCGGCGCGTGCTGCTGCGGCTGCCGCTGGAGCGGGTCTACGGCTGGGCGGGCATGGGCGACTGAGGGTGCCGGCGGCACCCCGCCCGTCAGAACCGCCGCATGTCCGGGATGGTCCTCCGGGGGCCGAACCGGGGCTTGCCCGGGCCGCCCAGCTCCAGCAGCCGCACGACCCGCTGCCGCTGCCCGCGGTAGCGCTCCAGCAGTGCCAGCATCCCGGCGTCGTCCACCGGCCGGCCGAGTAGCGCCCAGCCGACCATGGCCGGCACGTGGTAGTCCCCCACGGACGGGGCGTCCGGGTCGCCGTGACAGCGCTGCCGCACCTCCGCGGCGGTCCACACGCCGATCCCCGGCACGGTGCGCAGCAGCCGCTCGACCTCGGTGCCGTCGGCGCAGGCCGCGAGCGGCTCGAGCCGGTGCGCGACCGCGGCGGCCCGCAGGATCGCCGCCGAGCGCTTGGCGTCCACGCCCGCCCGGTGCCAGGCCCAGGAGGGGATCCGCCGCCAGACCGCGGCCGGCGGCGCCACCGCCATCCCCGCGGGGGCCGGCCCCGGTGCCGGGCTGCCGTACGCCCGCACCAGCGCCGCCCACGACCGGTGCGCCTCGACGCCCGTCACCTTCTGCTCCAGCACCGCGGGCACGAGCATCTCGAGCAGCAGCCCGGTCCGGGCCAGGCGCAGGCCACCGAGCCGCCGCGCCAGCTCGGTCACGAGCGGGAAGCCGCCGTCGAGCAGCGGCGTCAGCGCCTCGGGCCGGTCCTCGGCCCCGCACAGCGCGGGGGCGCCCGCCACGAGCCACTCCGCCCCGGGGCCCCACGCCTCGGCCAGCACGCCGGAGGCGGCGACCGTGAGCCGTAGCGTGCCGGGCCCCTCGGGCGTGCAGGCGGTCCGCCACACGGCCCCGCCGTCGATCCGGTGCGTCGGGTCCTGCGGTCCGCGGCGCAGCGGCCCCAGCGTCCGGGCCAGGTCCGGCCGGGCCGACGGGGTCCAGACGGCGCAGGCGTCCGGGACGGTGGCGCGGTCGCGGGCGAGCGGGAGGGTCAGCTCGTCACGTCCGTGCTGAACCGGACGGCGCCGTCGGCGAGCGCCGCGCCGGGGAACACGCGGACCCCGGCCAGCAGTTCGTTGCCGGAGCCGATGTCCGCGCCGTCGCCGAGCACCACGCCCACCAGGACGCTGCCGGCGCCGACCCGGGCGCCGCAGCCGACCACCGAGTCGCGGACCAGGGCACCGGGCTCGATGACGGCGTCGTCGAAGACGACCGAGCCGTCCACCACGGCGGCCGCGCCGACGCGGGCGCGCGCGCCGATCACCGTGCCGCCGGCCAGCCGCGCGGTCGGGTCCACCTGCGACCCGGGCAGGCACAGCGACGCGCCGGTGGTGCCGGGCACCGCGGGCGACGGGGCGAGCCCCATGACCAGGTCGCAGGAGCCGCGGACGAACGCCGACGGCGTGCCGAGGTCGAGCCAGTAGGTGCCGTCGAGGTAGGACTGCACCCGCTCGCCGGCCGCGAGCAGCGCCGGGAAGGTCTCCCGCTCCACCGACACCACGCGGTCGGCCGGGATCTCGTCGATGACCGACCGGCGGAAGATGTAGCAGCCCGCGTTGATCAGGTTGGTGACCGGGTTCGGGTCCTTCTCGAGGAACGCGGTGACCCGCCCCTCGCCGTCGATCGGCACGCAGCCGAACGCGCGCGGGTCGTCGACCGTCGTCAGGTAGAGGGTCACGGCGGCGTCGGTCTTGCGGTGCCGCTCCACCTGCGCGGTGATGTCGTGTCCCGACAGCACGTCACCGTTGAAGATGATCACGGGCTCGTCCGGCGCACTGCGGAGCAGTCCGGCGACGTTGCGGATCCCGCCGCCCGTGCCCAGCGCCTGGGTCTCGGTGACGTAGTCGAGCTCCAGGCCCAGCGCGGAACCGTCGCCGAAGTACTCCTCGAAGACCTCGGCCTTGTACGAGGTGGCCAGCACGCAGTGCGTCACGCCGGCGGCCCGCGCGCGGGCCAGCTGGTGCGTCAGGAACGGCACCCCCGCGGCCGGGAGCATCGGCTTCGGCGCGGACAGCGTGAGGGGCCGCAGCCGGGTGCCCTTGCCCCCGACCAGCAGCACCGCTTCGAGCTCGGTCACGTGGTTCCCCCTGTTCGGACGTGCTCGCCGCCCCCGAGCGTCGCATCCCCGCGACCCCCCGGAGCCGATTCCGGCCGACCGGCCCCCGTGGTGTGGTCGACCCCACTGGCCGCCTCCGCCGGCAGGGCGGAGCCCGGCCTGGTGGGCCGGGCGCCCTCCCCGACCTTCGCCCCGACCGTCCCCGGCAGGGTGGCGACCAGGTACCGCAGCGCGAGGCCCGCGCGGAGCACCAGCCGCGTGAGCAGGTGCTGCGGCCCGGCGTAGACGCGGGAAAGGTAGAGGTAGGCGCTGCGGTGGTGCGCCTTGAGCATCAGCTTCGGCGTGCGGCGGGACGCGTGGCCGCCCTCGTGGGCTACCACGGCGGTGGGCACGTAGACGTTCTGCCAGCCGGCGTCGGTCAGCCGGGCCCCGAGGTCCAGGTCCTCGAAGTACATCCAGAAGCTGGGGTCGAAGCCGCCGACGGCGTCGAACGCCTCGGTGCGCAGCAGCAGGCAGGAGCCGGACAGCCACCCGGCGGGCCCCTCCTCGGGGCGGCCCTGCTCCCGGCGGTAGGCGCGGGTCCACGGGTTGTCGGCCCAGACCCAGCCGAGGGCGGCGTGCCCGATGCCCCGGCCGAGGGACGGCAGCGCCCGGGCGCTCGGGTACAGGTCGCCCTCGGGGGTCAGGATGCCCGGCCCCAGCGAGCCGGCCCGCGGCCACCGGTCGGCCGCGTCCAGCAGCGTGTCCAGCGCACCCGGGTGCCACACGACGTCCGGGTTGGCGACGACCAGCCAGGGTCCGGTGTGCCCGAAGGCGCCGGCGTTCGCGGCCCGGCCGTAGCCGACGTTGCCGCCGGTGGACAGCAGCCGGATGCCGGGGCGCGCTGCGGCGGCCAGCACCGCGTCGTCCGCGGCGGTCGGGCCGGCCGGGGAGCCGTTGTCCGCGAGCACCACCTCGTACGGCAGCCGGGTGGCGGCGGGCAGCGACGCGAGGAACGCGTCCAGCGAGTCGCCGGGCGCGTAGGTCACGACGACGATGCGCAGCGGCGCGGCCGGGACGGCCGGCCCGCCGGGCGCCGCCGGGGCGGTCGAGGTCACTCGCCCGCGACGGCCCGCGCGTAGCTGGCCAGGTGCGCCTCGGCGGAGGCCGCCCAGGTGAACTCGCGGGCGCGCGCCAGCCCGGCGTTGCCCAGCTGCGCGCGCCGCTCGGGGTCGTCGAGCAGCGCGGACAGCGCGGTGGCGATGGAGTCCACGTCGGGCTCGGTGTAGGCGACGGCGTCGCCCCCCACCTCGGGCAGCGAGAGCCGCGGCGTGGTGAGCACCGGGGCGCCGCAGGCCATGGCCTCCAGCACCGGCAGGCCGAAGCCCTCCCCGTGGCTCGGGTAGGCCACCACCTCGGCGCCGCCGAGGTAGCCGGGCAGGTCCGCGAAGCGCAGGTAGCCGGGGCGCAGCACGCGCAGCCGCGACGGCACGGACGCGACGGCGACGTCGACCTCGACGTCCCAGCCGGAGCCGCCCGCGAGCACGAGCGCCGGCGGGTCCTCGCGGTCCTGCACCGACTTCACCCAGGCGCGGATGAGGGCCGGCACGTTCTTGCGCGGCTCGAGCATGCCGAGGAAGGCGACGTACTGCCGGCCGGTCAGGCCGAGCCGGGCGCGGACGCGCTCCTGCTCCGGCTCCGACGGCCGGTGGAACGTCTCGGTGTCCACGCCGTGGTACGCGACGTCGAGCAGCGTCGGGTCGGCGTCGAGCTCCCGCACCACCTCGTCGCGGGTGGCCTTGCTGGGAACGATGCAGCGGGCGGCGCGGCGGAGCGCGGTCCGCGTGGCCGAGCGGAAGAACGTGCCCTTCACCGCGGTGTGCAGCTCGGGCTCCGTGAAGAACGTGGCGTCGTGGATGGTGACCACGACCGGCCGGCCCGCCCGCAGCGGCAGCGTGTAGTGCGGGCTGTGGACGACGTCGGCGTTCACCTGCTGAGCGACGAGCGGCAGGCCGGTCTGCTCCCAGGCCAGCCGGGCGGGCCGGTGGCTGATGGCGGCGGGGCCGGGCACCACCGTCGCCTGGGGGGCCATCCGGCCGTAGCGGTCGGCGTCACTGCGCTGGCAGACGACGGCGAGATCCGCGTCGAGCGCGCCGAGCGCGGCGATCAGACCGTCGACGTACCGCCCGACGCCCCCGCGGTCCGCGGGAACGGCGGTGGCGTCGACGAGCACGCGTGGCACCGCGACCGTCCTCTCGGGCTCTCGGGCCGCCCCGGGACGGGGCTCACGACAGCTCGTGAGCGCGTCCCCGGGGTGCGGCGACAACAGACGTGTCGCGGGCCGGGGATTGTCGGCCCGTGACTGCCGGAGCTTACGCCGTCGAGCTGGCGGCGCGCAGCGAGCGCCACGCCGTTCCCGGCAGGCCCTCAGGCCGCCGCGGCACTCCGCCCGGCGACTGCGGCGTAGAGCTGCCACAGCTGCCGCGCGGCCGCGTCCCAGGTCTGTGCCGAGGCCCGGCGGCGCCCGGCCGCGCCGAGCCGCTGGCGCAGTCCCGCGTCACCGGCCAGCCTGGCCAGCGCGACCGCGAGCGCGGCCGCGTCCCCGGCCGGGACGGCGAGGGCCGCGTCGCCCGCGACCTCCCGCAGCGCGGGCACGTCGCTGGTGACGACGGGCGTGCCGTGGGCCATCGCCTCCAGGACCGGCAGGCCGAACCCCTCGGCCCGCGACGGCATGACGAGAGCGGTGGCGCGGGCGAGCACGACGGCGAGGTCGGGGTCGGGCAGCCGGCCGAGCACCCGCACCCGCCCCGGCGCGAGCCCGAGGGCGCGCGCCTGCTCCGCCGCGTCGACGCCGCCCCAGCCGGGCTGCCCGACCACCAACAGCGGCAGCTGCGGCGCGCCCGGCGTCGCCAGGGCGGCCAGCAGTACGTCGAGCCCCTTGCGCGGCTCGAGCGTGGACAGGCTCAGCAGGTACCCGTCCGGTAGGTCCAGCCGGCGCGCCCGCGCGGCGGCGTCCGGCGGCTGCATGCCGACGGCTGGTGCGACGCCCTCCCCCACGACCACGAAGCGGCCGGTGTCGACCCCCAGCGCGCCGCCCAGGGCGTGCGCCACGGCGGCGGTGGGGACCACGAGCGCGTCGGCGTCGCGCAGCGCCCGCTGCGCCATCCGGCGGTGGAAGGCGACCCCCCGCGGGGTCAGCGTCTCGGGGTGCGTCCACGGCACGGCGTCGTGCACGGTGACGACCAGGCCGACGCCCGGCCGGGGCGGCGGCACCAGCAGGGTGGGGGCGTGCACGACGGCCCCGCCGCCCCCATCGCCGGGTCGGGGTGCGGGGCCGCGGCCCCGCTCCCACGCGGCGACGAGCGCGCGCCGCGGCAGCGGCAGCCGGGACGGCCCCGCCACGCCGGGGACCCGGGCGGCCGACACGTCGCGGTGCCGCGCCACCCACCCGGCGACGCGGCCACCAGCGGGTGCCCCCGCAGCCAGGGCCGCGGCGACCTCCCGGCTGTAGCGGCCGGTGCCCCCCGGGACCGGGGCGAGGCACTGCTCGAGCAGCAGCATCACCTCGGGCGCGTGGTCGGACACCTGGTCATCGTGCCCGATGCGACCCGCCGGTCAGCGGCTCACCTGCCCGTTGCTCCAGCTGAAGGTGAGCGCGCCGCCCTGGAAGAGGCTCCGCCGCCCACCCGGGACGTCGAACTCGGACGTCACGGGGTAGCCCAGGGAGCCGATCTCCCAGCCCGCCGCCGCCCACGCGGTGCGGATCGCGCCGTAGACGGCGTTGGCGCCGGTGCCGGGCGTCCAGTAGACGGAACCGCCCTTGGAGAAGTGGTTGAACCGGCCGACCCCGTCGGGGGTGCCGAGCTCGTCGGTGGTCGGGTACCCCAGCGGGCCGTTCTCCCAGCCGGTCGCCGCCCACGTGGCGCGGATCGCGCCGTAGACCACGTGCGCCCCGGTGCCGGGCGTCCAGTAGACCGACCCGGCCTTGGAGAAGTGGTTGAACCGGCCGACCCCGTCGGGGGTGCCGGTCTCGTCGGTGGTCGGGTACCCCAGCGGGCCGTTCTCCCAGCCGGTCGCCGCCCACGCGCCGCGGATCATGCCGTAGATCGCGTGCGCCCCGGTGCCGGGCGTCCAGTAGACCGAACCGCCCTTGGAGAAGTGGTTGAACCGGCCGACCCCGTCGGGGGTGCCGGTCTCGTCGGTGACCGGGTAGCCGAGCGGGCCGTTCTCCCAGCCGAGCGCGGCCCACCGCGCCCGGATCAGGCCCTGCACCTCGTGAGCGCCCGTGCCGGGCGTCCAGTAGATGGAGGCGCCGACGCCGTTGCCGGTGAAGTGGTTGAACCGGCCGACCCCGTCGGGGGTGCCGGTCTCGTCGGTGGTCGGGAAGCCGACCGGGCCGGCCGGACCGCCCATCCCGAGGTACCGGGCGAGGATGGCGCCCTGCACCACGTGGGCGCCGGTGGCCTGGCTCCAGTAGATGGTCCCGCCCGCGAACTGCTGCTGCTGGCCGCCCGCCACGGACAACTCGCCGGAGGTGGCCGGGCCGAGCCCCGTCGCACCGCCCACTGCCGCGTACTTCTCCTGGATCGGGTCGGTGCTGCTCACCGCGCAGGCGGTGGCCGACGGGCCCCCCGAGGCGGGCGCCGGCCCGGTGGCCGAGGTGAGGGCGAGCCCCCGGGCGAGGTCCGCGCCGTTGAAGCAGAAGCTGTTCGCGGGCAGCGCGGGAGCGGTCGTCCCCGGGAAGCCGAAGGAGTGCACCCCGCCGAACGCGTCGGCCACGTAGCCGCCCGTACCGTCGGCCAGCAGGCTGATGCTGCGGGCGACGTCGAAGCCCGGCCACGTGGGGTTGCCCGTCGGCA
>JAOPWU010000244.1 GCA_025965515.1 Mycobacterium sp. | reverse complement strand
CCGCTTCGGTGAGCGCCGGGGCGTCCTGGCCCTGCGCGGCCTGGACGGCTGCGGTGACGGCGCGCTCGATGGCGCGGCCGGAGGGGGGCAGGCGGGTCACGGGGTCATCCTGCCGCTGATGGCCGGGCCCGGTGCGCGGGGCCGCGATCGACGGCCCGTGGCGGCAACCCGGGGGCACGCGCGGCGGAGGCGGAGCGAGCCCCGATTTCCGAAAAGAGGGATATATACGCTGATTTTACTGTAGGAAGAGCAACATTGGCGAGGGGGGTCTCGCTGTGTACCGGCCACACGGTTCCGGCACCTCCATCCGCACGACTGCGTGCATCCAGGTCATCAAGAGGCGTGTCGTCGATCCGACCGCCTGTCTGCGAGGAATTACATGGCCGCGACGGTCAGAGCTGTCCGCCCTCGATACATAGCACTCGCGGCCGCCATCGCGGCGGCGGTGGCCGGCGGAGCAGCGCTCGGCTTCCCGGCGGCATCGGCGGCGCCGGGCCCCGTCGGCCTGGGAACGGCGGGCACCTTCGCCGTCCTGGCGGGCAGCACCGTCACGAACACCGGCCCCTCGGTGATCTCGGGCAACGTGGGGGTGGCCCCGGGCACCGCGGTCACGGGCTTCCCTCCCGCCGTGATCACCAACGGGGTCCTCCACGCCGCGGACACCGTGGCGCTGCAGGCGCAGTCCGCCCTCACGCTGGGCTACAACGACGCGGCCGGCAGGACCCCCGCTACCACGGTGTCCAGCGATCTCGGAGGTCAGACTCTGGCCCCCGGTGTCTACCAGGCGGCGGCGGGTCTCGGTCTCGGGGGCACCCTCACCCTGGACGCCGCGCATGACGCCAATGCGGTGTTCATCTTCCAGGCGGGTTCCACCCTGATCACCGCCTCGAACAGCACCGTCCGACTGATCAACGACGCTTCGCCGTGCAACGTCTACTGGCAGGTCGGAAGCTCCGCCACGCTGGGCACCGGGTCCGTCTTCGTCGGCAATGTCCTGGCGCTGACGTCTGCCACGGTGGAGACCGGGGCGACCGTCAGCGGCCGGGTCCTAGCGCGTAACGGGCAGGTCAGCCTCGACACCAACGTGATCACGGCGCCTAGCTGCGCTGCCGCGCCGACGCCGACGCCGACCCCGACGGCCACGCCGACGGGCACCCCGACGCCGACCGCGACGGCCACGCCGACGGGCGGTAGCTCCGTCCCGACCGGGCCGACTACCGCGACCCCCGTCGCGCGGGTGCCGTCCCCGCGTCCGTCCGACGTCGTCCCTCGCGGTGCCCCCGCCACGGGCGCGGGTGGTGCCTCCCACGGACGTAACGGCGCACTGCTGGCCGTCGGGGTCGTCGGATTGTTCGGCGCGGGTATGGCGCTGCGCCAGGCTCGTCGCCGGTCCTGAGACGGATTGATCTGATGCGAGGCGCTCATCGGCGGCCGCATGACCTCCCTCGGGCGGCGGACGCCACCGGTGCCGAGCCGGGCGTCCCCGGGCGGTCCCGAACCTGGCTCGTGGTGGCCGCAGCCCTGCTCGTCGGCGCGCTGACCTGCGTCACGGTCGGTCTGCAGGACACGGGGCGGCCGCTGCCCGGCCCGCAGGCCCTGGCAGCGCCCGGCGTCCCCCCCGCGGATGCCGCGGTGGGCATGCCGGGGCGGCCGCGGTCCGTGCCCGTCGCGCTGCACATTGCGGCCATCGGCCTCTCGGTGCCCCTCGGCCGCCTCGGGCTGAACCCCGACGGCACGGCTCAGGTGCCGCGGGATTACCAACGCCCGGGCTGGTTCGAACCGGGGCCGTCGCCGGGTCAGACAGGATCGGCGGTCCTGCTGGGCCATGTCGACTCCTACCAGGGGCCGGCCGTCTTCTTCAAGCTCCGACTCCTGGCCCCTGGCGACGTCGTCGACGTGACGTTGGCGGACGGGGGCGTGCTGCACTTTCGTGTGACGGCAGTGGCGAGCTACGCCAAGGACCAGTTCCCGTCCCAGCAGGTCTACGGGTCCCACGGCTACAGCGCGCTGCAGTTGGTCACCTGCGGGGGAGTCTTCGACTCGAGGACGCGCAACTATCTGTCGAACGTGGTCGCGTACAGCTCTCTCGTGACCTGAGGGCTCGGGGATCGGAGCCGCGGCTCGTCCTCCGGTCACCGGTGTGGACGGGACGACGGGGCCGCGTTCCGGCCGGGGTGCGGCGGCCGCGCTTGCTGTCCCGGCGGGTCCAGGGCCGTTCGTGATCCAGCGCCGCGCCTCCTGCCGTTCAGCCGACCGCCTCGTCGGAGGGTTCGTCGGCTTCGGCGCGTAGCGCCCGAGGTGGCGGCGTCGGGCGTCGTGGCTCGCGCTCGCCGGCCTCGCCGCCGCCTCGCTCGACCCAGAGGGTGACCGCGGAGCCGGTGGGCAACCGGGCGCCGCCCCGGGGTCGCTGGTTCACGACGGCCGCGTCACCCGAGACCTCGCTGGGCAGCGGCGGTCCGTCGGGGTCGGGGCCGGCGGCGACGAGCTCCGCCTGCGCCAGCGCCCGGGTCGCCTCGTCCCAGGACAGCCCGACGACACCCGGGACCACGACCAGGTGGGGCGTCCCCGTCATCTCGTGCAGGAGTCCGTCCGCGGCCTCGTCGAGCAGGTCGGAGGAGGGTTCGCTCGCTCCCGGCGGCGAGGGTACGGCCCGGGCCTCGTCGAGGTCCCGCCAGCGCTCCCACGCGGACTGGCGGCTCACGCCCAGCCGGACCGCGATCTCGGCCCAGGACTTCCCGTGGGCACGTGCTGTGCGCACCGCTGCCAGCTCGGCCTGGTCGAGGAGGCGGCGCAGCAGGCCGACGTCGGACAGCGCGGTCAGCGCCGCGTCCCCGTCCGTCGCGGGCGTCGCCGCCGGGCTGTCCAGGAGCCAGCGTCGGAGTCGGTCCCACGCCGAGCGACCGTCGTCCCACGGCGATCGTGCCTTCGCCATGCGTGTCAGGCTAGCCTGACGCAAGGGTCGGGGGAAGGCTGCGGCTCGCTGGCTGTGCCGGCTTCGGCCCGGCGTCCGCTGCGGGGGGTGAGGGTGGGCCGTAGGCTCATGGTCACCAGGAGGGCTCGCCTAGAGGCCGATGGCGGCGGTCTTGAAAACCGCTATGGCGCGGAAGCGTCATCGTGGGTTCGAATCCCACGCCCTCCGCTT
>JAOPWU010000230.1 GCA_025965515.1 Mycobacterium sp. | reverse complement strand
CTGGTCCGCGGCCAGGTCGGCGAGTTCACGCTCGCCCGGGCGACCTCCCTGGGGTGGACCAAGGGGGAGTGGGTGACGGCCCTGGCGGGCCGCGCGCCCAGCAGCCCCGACGACACGTCGGGCGAGCTGCGCGCCGCCGCGCGGCACCACGGGCTGTGCGTGCTGACGGGGGAGGCCGGGGGCGGCCTGCTCGTCGTCCTCGGCGGCACGGGGAGCGCCCGCGAGGCGGTCGACGCCCTCGCCGCACGGCTGCCGGACGGCCCCGTCGTGGTCGGCCCATTCGTCGACGGGCTGGAGCAGGTGCCCGACTCCGTGGGGGAGGCGCTGGCCGGCCTCGGGGCTGTCGCGGCCTGGCCCGAGGCGCCGCGCCCGGTGGACTCCGGCGAGCTGATCGCCGAGCGCGCGGTCCTCGGGGACGAGCGGGCCCGGCGGCGGCTGCTGGAGGAGATTCACAGTCCGTTAACCCAGGCGGGCGGCGATCTGCTGAAGACCGCGTGCGCGTTCCTGGACGCCGGTGGGTCGATCGAGGGCACCGCGAGGGCGCTGTTTGTGCACCCGAACACGGTGCGGTACCGGCTGCGGCGCATCGCCGAGGTCGCGGGGCGCGACCTTACCGTCCCGCGGTCGGCGCATGCTGTGCGACTCGCGGTAATTCTCGGTCGCGTGGATCCCTTGTAGGGATCCACCAAAGCGGGTCCGGCTTCTCGGTCGGGGTTCCCCGTAGCGGCACAGGGGCCGTAACGGACATGGTCGACGCATGTTCGTTGTCCTCGCACCCGGTCAGGGCGCCCAGACGCCCGGCCTGCTCATCCCGTGGCTCGACCTGCCCGGCGCCGGCCAGAAGGTCGGCCGGTGGTCCGCCGCGACCGGCCTGGACCTGCTGCGGCTGGGCACCACGGCAGGCGCCGAGGAGATCCGCGACACCGCGATCGCGCAGCCGCTGCTCACCGCTGCGGCGCTGCTGTCGGCCGCCGCGCTGCTCGGCGACCGCGTCCCCGACGCCGTCTGCGGCCACAGCGTCGGCGAGCTGGCGGCCTTGGCCGTCGCGGGCGTGCTGGACGACGACACCGCCGTCCGTCTCGCGGGGGAGCGCGGCGCGGGCATGGCGCTCGCCGCCGCCCGCCGCCCGACGGGGATGTCCGCCGTGCTGGGCGGGGAGCTCGCCGCGGTGGCTGCCGCCGGTGCGACGTACGGGTTGTCCGTCGCCACGGTGAACGCCCCCGGGCAGACGGTGCTGGGCGGTCCGGTGGAGGCGCTCGCCGCGTTCGCGGCCGCGCCGCCCGCCCGCAGCCGCGTCCGGCCGCTCGACGTGGCCGGGGCGTTCCACACGACCGCGATGCAGGAGGCCGTGCCGCGGTTCGCCGCCGCGCTCGCCGCCCTGGCGCCGGGGGACCCGCGGTGCGCGGTCATCGCGAACGCGGACGGCGCCGTGGTCGAGGACGGGCGCGCGCTGCTCGACCGGCTCCTTGGCCAGCTGACGTCGCCGGTCCGGTTCGACCTCTGCCTGTCCCGGCTGGCCGACGAGGGCGTCACCGCCGTGGTCGAGCTGGCCCCGGGCGGGACGCTCGCGGGGATCGTGGGCCGGGCGCTGCCGGAGGCGCAGGTCGTGGCCCTGCGCACCCCCGACGACATCCCGGCCGCGCAGGCGCTCGCGACGCGCCACCCGGTCGCGCCGTGAGGGGCGCTGCCCTGCGCGGTCTCGGTGCCCACCGCCCGGCGCGGCGGGACGACAACACCGCCGTCGCGGCCCGGCTCGACTCGAGCGACGAGTGGATCCGCAGCCGCAGCGGCATCGTGGAGCGGCGCGTCGCAGCGCCCGACGAGGGCGTCGTCGAGATGGCCGCGAGCGCCGGCGCGAAGGCGCTCGCCGCGGCGGGCGTCGACCCCGACCTGGTGGGCCTGGTGCTCGTCGCGACGTGCACGCTCACCCAGCCCGTGCCGGCCGCTGCGCCGCGGGTCGCCGCGTTGCTGGGCGCCACCCGGGCCGGCGCGCTGGACCTCGGCGCCGCCTGCGCGGGGTTCACCTACGGCCTGGCGCTCGCGGCGGACACGGTCCGGGCCGGCAGCGCCGACCACGTCCTCGTCATCGGGTCGGAGCGCTTCACCGACATCCTCGACCCGTTCGACCGCGGGACCGCGTTCCTGTTCGGGGACGGCGCCGGGGCGGCTCTCGTGAGCGCCGTGCCGTCGGCCGAGGACGGCATCGCCCGCGCGGTCTGGAGCGCGGACGGGGCGGCGGCGGGCGTGCTGCGCACGGAGGGTTCTCCGCCCGTGCTCCGCATGGAGGGGCGCGCCGTCTACCGCTGGGCGACCACCACCGTGCCGGGTCTCGCCCGCGAGGCCTGCGCCCGCGCCGGCATCGCGCCCGAGGACCTGGCGGCCTTCGTGCCGCACCAGGCCAACCTGCGCATCACCGAGGCGGTCGTGCGCAGCCTCCAGCTCCCGGACTCGGTCGTCGTGGCCCGGGATGTCATCGATACCGGCAACACCAGCGCGGCATCGGTGCCGCTCGCACTCTCCCGGCTCCAGGAGCTCGGGCAGGTCGGCCGGGGTGACCCGGTGCTCCTGCTCGGTTTCGGGGCCGGACTCACGGCGGCGGGCCAGGTCGTCCGCTGCCCGTGAGCAGCACGCCGTCCACCACCCAGCATTCACCCATCAGCAAGGAGACCCCATGACCACCACCACCGCGCACGCTGACGTTCTCGCGGGCCTCGCCGAGGTCCTGCACGAGGTAGCCGGTTCCCCGGTCGAGGCGGTCACGCCCGCCGCGACGTTCATCCTCGACCTCGACGTCGACAGCCTGACCATGGTCGAGGTCGTCGTGGCCTGCGAGGAGCGCTTCGGCATCCGGATCCCGGACGAGGACCTCGAGGGCTTCCGGACCGTCGGCGACGCCGTCACCTACATCGCGGCCGCCCGGAGCGGCGCGTGACTGCTGCTGCCGTCGTCACGGGGCTCGGCGCCCTGACCCCTCTCGGGCCCGACGTCGCCGCCCTGGTCGACGGCCTGCTCACCGGGCGCTCCGGCGTCGCCCTGCTCGAGGAGCAGGAGTTCGCGGCACTGCCCGCGCGGCTCGCCGCACGCGTCGCCGACGATCAGATCACCCTCGACCGGGTCGCGGCCCGGCGACTCGACCGCGTCCAGCAGCTCGCGCTCGTCGCGGCGCGCGAGGCGTGGGCGGACGCGGGGGCGCCCGACGCGGAGCCGGAGCGCATCGCCGTCGTCATCGGCTCGGGCATCGGCGGCGCCCTCACCCTGCTCGCGCAGGACGCCGTGCTGCGTGAACAGGGGCCCCGCCGGGTCAGCCCGCACGTGATTCCCATGCTCATGCCGAACGGGCCGGCGGCCACCGTCGGGCTCGAGATCGGCGCACGGGCCGGCGTGCATGCCCCCGTCAGTGCCTGCGCGTCGGGCGCCGAGGCACTCGCCGTCGCGCTGCAGCTGCTGCGCAGCGGCCGGGCGGACGTCGTCGTCGCCGGTGGCGCCGAGGCCTGCGTCCACCCGCTCCCGCTCGCGGGGTTCGCACAGATGCGGGCGCTGTCCACCCGGCACGACGCCCCGCAGGAGGCCAGCCGCCCGTACGACAAGGGCCGGGACGGCTTCGTGCTCGGCGAGGGGGCCGGCGTGCTGGTCCTCGAGACCGAGGAACACGCCCGCGCCCGCGGCGCGCGCGTCTACGGGCGGCTGGCCGGCGCCGGTATGGCCGCGGACGCCCACCACGTCACCGCGCCCGACCCGACGGGGCAGGGGGCGGCCCGCAGCATCCGGCTCGCCCTGGCCGACGCCGGCGTCGGCCCGACGGACATCGGGCACATCGACGCGCACGCCACGTCGACGCCGCTCGGGGACGTCGCCGAGGCCCGGGCCCTGGCGCTCGCGCTCGGGAACCACCGCCCGCCCGTCACCGCGCCGAAGGGCAACACCGGCCACCTGCTCGGCGCCGCCGGTGCGGTCGAGGCGATCGCCACCGTGCTGGCGCTGCGGGACGGCATCGTGCCGGCCGTGCGCAACCTCACCGACCTCGACGACGACGTCGACGCCGACGTGGTCCGGTTGGTCCCGCGGCAGCACAGGCACGAGGTCGCGCTGTCGACGTCCTTCGGGTTCGGCGGCCACGACGTATCCCTGGTGTTCACGCGATGACCGGCGTCCTGGAGCCGGTCGCGAGGCTGGCCTCGCGGCCCGACGCGCTCACGGTGCAGCGGCTCGACGCGCTGTTCGACAGCTGGCGAGTCCTGCTGGACGTCGACGGCGCGGTCGTCGGGGAGGGGGAGGCGGGCGGCACACCGTTCGTCGCCTTCGCCACCGACCCGACCGTGCAGGGCGGCGCGCTCGGCGTGGAGGGGTGCGCGGCCATCGTTCGGGCGACCGACCTCGCCGTCGAGCGCGGCATCCCGGTCGTGGGCCTCTGGCACTCCGGCGGGGCGCGCCTGCGGGAGGGTGTCGCGGCGCTCGACGCCGTGGCGCGGGTGTTCACCGCGCAGACGAGGGCGAGTGGCCGCGTGGCGCAGATCTCGGTCGTGCTCGGCCCGGCGGCGGGCGGGGCGGCCTACGGGCCGGCGCTCACCGACCTGGTGGTGCTCGGTCCCGCCGGCCGGCTGTTCGTCACCGGCCCGGACATCGTCCGGCGCGTCACCGGCGAGGACGTCACCATGGAATCCCTCGGCGGCGGCGCGGTGCACGGCCGCAAGAGCGGCGTGGTGCACCTGGTGACCGCGTCCGACCCCGAGGCGTTCGACACGGCACGGCGGCTCGTCCGCCTGCTGGGCGCCCGCACGCTGCCGGATCCGTCGCCGCGGTCGGACATCGACCCCAGCCCGCTCGTTCCCACGGACAACCGGAAGCCCTACGACATGCGGCACGTCCTGCGCACGTTGCTGGACCGCGGCACCCTGCTGGAGCTGCACCCGGAGTGGGCGCCGAACGCGGTGACCGCGCTGGGCCGGCTCGGCGGCCGCACCGTGGGAATCGTGGCGAACAACCCGCTGCGGCTCGCCGGCTGCCTCGACGCGGACAGCGGCGACAAGACCGGCCGTTTCGTGCAGTGGTGCGACACGCTCGGCATCCCGCTGGTCTTCCTGGTCGACGTCCCCGGCTACCTGCCGGGGCTCGGGCAGGAGGAGGGCGGCGTGGTCCGTCGCGGCGCGAAACTCCTGCACGCCTACGCGGCGGCGGCCGTGCCGCGGCTCACCGTGGTGCTGCGCAAGTCGTTCGGCGGCGCGTACATCGCGATGGGGTCCAAGGGGCTCGGTGCCGACCGGGTGTTCGCCTGGCCGGGGGCCCAGGTCGACGTCATGGGTGCCCTGGCGGCCGTGGAGGTGCTGCACCGGCGTGAGCTGGCGGCCGAGCCGAACCCGGCTCGCCGGGCGACGCTGGTCGCCGAGCTCGCCGCGCGGCACGAGGCCACGACGGGCGGCCTCGAGCGGGCCGTGGCCTCCGGCTGCGTCGACGAGGTCATCGAGCCGCGCGACACCCGCCGGGTGCTGGTGGAGGCGCTGGCCGTCCTGCCCGACCGGCGCGGCGGCAGCCGGAACGGTCCGCTGTGAGCGCCCGTTCCGTCCTCGTGACGGGCGGCGGCCGCGGCATCGGGCTGGCGACGGCCCGTGCGCTCGCGGCGCAGGGACACCGCGTGGCCGTGACGACCCGCGGTGGTGACTGTCCGCCGGACCTGTTCGCCGTGAAGTGCGACGTGACCGACGGCGACCAGGTCGAGGAGGCATTCCGGGAGGTCGAGGCGGCGCAGGGGCCGGTCGAGGTGCTGGTGTCCAACGCCGGCATCACCGATGACACGCTGCTGCTGCGGATGTCCGAGGAGTCCTTCGAGCGGGTGGTGGACACGAACCTGACGGGCGCGTTCCGCGTCGCCCGGCGGGCGTCCCGCTCGATGCTGCGGGCCCGGTTCGGCCGGCTGCTGTTCGTCTCCTCCGTGGTCGCCCTGTCGGGCGGCGCGGGGCAGGCGAACTACGCCGCCAGCAAGGCCGGGCTCGTCGGGCTGGCGCGGTCGCTGGCCCGCGAGCTCGGCTCGCGCGGCATCACGAGCAACGTCGTCGCACCGGGCTTCGTCGAGACGGCGATGACCGCGGACCTGCCCGCGGCGCGCCGCGCCGAGGTGCTGGCCGGTACGCCGCTGGGCCGGGCCGCCTCCCCGGAGGAGGTCGCCGCGGTGCTCGCCTTCCTGGCCTCCGACATCGCCGGGTACGTCACCGGCGCGGTGGTGCCGGTCGACGGCGGCCTCGGAATGGGCTCCTAGGTGACGACCCTGGACACCGGCCCCCGGACGCTCATGGTCGGGGGCGTGGCCGCCACCGTGATCGGCGAGGGGGCACCGGTCACGGTCCTCGCGCATGGCCTCGGCGGGTCGGTGAGCGAGACCCGCCCGCTGGCGCTCCGACTGCGGGGCACCCGCGTGCTGCTCGAGTTCCGCGGCCACGGCCGCAGCGACGCGCTGCCCGGCGGGTGGACCTACGACCTGCTCGCCGACGACCTGCGGGCCGTCGCCGACGCGACCGGCGCCACCCGGGCGCTGGGACTGTCGCTGGGGGCCGGCGCGCTGCTGCGGGTCCTCGCGGCGACGCCCGACCGGTTCGAGCGGCTCGCGTTCGTGCTGCCGGCGGCCATCGACGCCGCCCGGCTGGACGGGGCGACGCTGCGGTTGCGCGGGCTCGGTGAGGCCGTCGATCGTGGCGATCTCGACGCGGCCGTCGCGTACCTGCTGCACGAGGTCCCGGAAGAGGTCCGGGACCGGCGCGGGGTGAAGCTGCTGCTGACGCGCCGCGCCGCCCAGCTGCTGGAGCGTCCCGCGCCGCGGCCCCTCGTCGAGGACCCCGAGCACGCCGACCGGCCGCTGCACGGCCGGGCCGTGCTGCGGCTCGTCGAGGCCCCGGCGCTCGTCGTCGGGCAGGAGGGCGACCCGCTGCACCGGCTCGACGTGGCGGCCGAGCTGGCCGCCGCGCTGCCCGGGGCCCGGCTGCTGTCGCTGCCGGTGGGCGGCGTCTTCTGGACCGCCGCGCGGCAGGCGCAGGAAGCCCTCGCCGACCACCTCACGCCCACCGACACCCCCGCCGACCACCCCACCCCGGAGGAATCCTCATGACCGGCCTGCTGGACGGCAAGCGTCTTCTCGTCACCGGCGTGCTCACCGAGCAATCCATCGCCTTCTCCGTCGCGCGCGTTGCGGCCGAGCAGGGCGCCACCGTCGTGCTCACCGGCTTCGGCCGCAGCCTGTCGCTGACCCGGCGCATCGCGCGCCGGCTGCCGGGCGAGCCTCCGGTCGTCGAGCTGGACGTCACCAGCGAGGAGGATCTCCGCGACCTCAGCAAGCGGGTGCTGGAGCACGTCGACGGCCTGGACGGCGTGCTGCACGCCATCGGGTTCGCGCCCGCGTCCGCGCTGGGGGAGGGCGTCCTGGAGACCCCGTGGGAGGACGTCGGGACGGCCCTGCACGTGTCGACGTGGAGCTACCCCGCGCTCGCCCGGGCGGCGCTGCCGGTGCTCACCCGGGGGGCGTCGTACGTGGGGCTCGACTTCGACGCGCGCGTCGCATGGCCGGCCTACGACTGGATGGGCGTCGCGAAGGCGGGGCTGGAGTCCGCGAACCGCTACCTGGCCCGCGACCTCGGCCCGCACGGTGTCCGTGCGAACCTGGTGGCGGCCGGTCCCATCCGCACGATGGCGGCGAAGTCGATCCCCGGCTTCAAGCAGTTCGAGGACGCCTGGGCGGACCGGGCGCCGCTGGGCTGGGACGTGGGCAACCCGGAGCCGGTCGCGCGGACCTGCGTGGCGCTGATGTCGGACTGGTTCCCCGCCACGACCGGGAGCGTCGTCTACGTCGACGGGGGCTTCAGCGCCGTCGGCGTCTGAGGGTCACGCGGCGCCGGGCGGGCCGAGGACCAGCTGCTCCAGCAGGGCGGTGAGCTCCGCGGCGGTGCGGGTCGGGCGGCGGACGACGTCCAGCAGGGCGGCGGACACCAGGAACGCCGCCAGCTCGTCGGCGGGGACGGTCAGCCGCAGCTCGCCGCGGGCCGTCCCGGCTTCGAGCAGGCGGGCCAGCAGTGCGGGCAGCGGCACCAGGCTCCGGGCCCACGTCTCGGGGGCGGTCGGCTGCGGCAGCCCGAGCGACTGCTCGAACAGTGCGTCGGCCAGCGCGACGGTCAGCGGACGCTGCTCCACCATCGCCGTGGCCAGGGCCGCCAGGTGCGCGCGCAGGGCAGCGCGGACGTCGAGCGGCTCGGCGGCCAGCGAGGCGTCGACCTGGGCGGCGAGTTCCTCGGCCATCGGCAGCCACAGCGTGGCCGCGAGCATGGCCTTGCCCTTGAAGTGGTTGTAGAGCGACCCGAGCCCCACGCCCGCCTGCTCCGCGATCTCCTCGACGGACGTGGCGCGGTACCCCTGCTGCCGGAAGAGGCGGTCGGCCGCCGCGAGCAGCCGCTCCCGCGTCTGTCGCTTGCGGGTCTGCGCGGCGCGGACACGCCACCCCTCGGGGCCGGTCCCGCCTGGCCCTGTCACGTCCGACAGTCTGCCGCTCATGTCCGCCCGCGCCCATGGCGCGGCGGAACTAGGTCTTGTTGCCACGAGGCTCGACCTGTAACCTACTCCAACTCGGACAGGGACATGGGGGGCTGGCCGAGCGCCGGTGTGCCCGGCCAGGTCCGGTCGCGGGCTGGGCCGGGCACACCGGGCACATGGCGGCGACCGCCCCTCAGCCCGCGACCGGTACCGGCGGTAC
>JAOPWU010000235.1 GCA_025965515.1 Mycobacterium sp. | reverse complement strand
GACCGGCGCCCCGCCGCGGGCCGGGCGCGGCCGCCCGCCCGCGGGGACCTCCTCGGTGGCGTCGGTGTCGGCGGCCGCCTGCGTGCCGCGCGGCGCGGCGGGCCGGCGCGGCTCGGGCGTCGTCGAGGCGGGCGGCGGGGTCTGCCCCTGCCGGGCGCGCTGCCCGCGACCGCCGCCGCGCGGCGGCGGCGGGCCGGAGGGGCCGTCGCCGTCCCCGTCGGGCTCGGGGCCGTCGTTCTCGTCGTCGTCGTTCGGCCGCTGGTGCTTCGGCTCCTTCGGCACGGTCCGCAGGGTGTCGTCGAGGGTGTTCTGGTCGAGCCCGGGGGCGTCGAACGGCCCGCGGCGGCGGCGGTGCGGCAGCGCGAGCGTCGCCGCCATCCGCACGTCCTCCGCGTCGACGCGGCGGCGGCCCTCCCAGGCGGCCAGCGTCATGGCCGTGCGGGCGGTGACCAGGTCGGCCCGCAGCCCGTCCACGTCGAACGCCGCGCAGACCGCCGTGACCTGGCGCAGCGCCCGGTCGGACAGCGTCACCCGCGGCAGGAGGGCCCGGGCCGCGGCGATCCGCAGCGCCAGGTCCTCCTCCGCCGCGACCCAACGGGTCACGAAGCCGGCCGGGTCCGCGTCGAAGGCGAGCCGGCGGCGGACCACCTCGGCGCGCTCGTCCGGGTCCCGCGAGGCGGTGACCTCGACGGTGAGCCCGAACCGGTCGAGCAGCTGCGGCCGCAGCTCCCCCTCCTCCGGATTCATCGTCCCGACGAGCAGGAACCGGGCGGAGTGGCTGACGGAGACGCCCTCCCGCTCGACGTGGGTGCGGCCCATCGCGGCCGCGTCGAGGAGCGTGTCCACGAGGTGGTCGTGGAGCAGGTTCACCTCGTCGACGTAGAGCACGCCGCGGTTGGCCTGGGCCAGCAGGCCGGGCTCGAACGCCTTGACGCCCTCGGTGAGCGCCCGCTCCAGGTCGAGCGACCCGGCGAGCCGGTCCTCGGTGGCGCCGACCGGCAGCTCCACGAGCCGCGCGGCCCGGCTGATGCCGGCGAGCGTCGGGTCGTGCGGGCCGTCGGGGCACTCCGGGTCGGGGCGCTCGGGGTCGCAGGAGAAGCGGCAGCCCGGCACCACGGCCACGGGGGGCAGCAGCGCCGCGAGCGCGCGGACGACCGTCGACTTGGCGGTGCCCTTCTCGCCGCGGACGAGCACGCCCCCGATGAGCGGGTCCACCGCGTTCAGGCACAGCGCCAGGCGGAGGTCGTCGTGCCCGACCACCGCTGTGAACGGGAAACGCAGCTGGGTCATGCGCCGGTCCCCTCCCCCGTCACGGCGTCAGCCTCGTCGTCCTGGCCGCCGGCCTCCAGGTCCTCTTCGACCGCAAGATAAGCCGCGCGCAGCTCGTCGAGCGTGGCCTCGTCCGGCTCCGCCCACAGGCCGCGGTCCGCCGCCTCCAGCAGCCGCTCCGCCATTCCGCGCAGGGCCCAGGGGTTCGAGCGTTCGAGGAACGCCCGCGTCTCCGGATCGAACACGTAGCTGTCGGCCAGCTGCTGGTACATCCAGTCGTCCACCACGCCGGCCGTGGCGTCGTACCCGAACAGGTAGTCCACGGTCGCCGCCAGCTCGAAGGCGCCCTTGTAACCGTGGCGGCGCATCGCGGCGATCCACCGCGGGTTCACGACCCGCGCGCGGAACACGCGGTGCGTCTCCTCCGCCAGCGTACGGGTGCGCACCGCGTCGGGGTTCGCGGAGTCCCCGACGTAGGCCGCGGGGCTCTCGCCGGTCAGGTGGCGGACCATCGCCACCATCCCGCCGTGGTACTGGAAGTAGTCGTCGGAGTCGACGATGTCGTGCTCGCGGGTGTCCTGGTTCTTCGCCGCGACCTGGATGCGCCGGAAGGCCGTCTCCATGTCGCCGCGCGCCTCGACGCCGCCGAGGCCCTCGCCGTAGGCGTAGCCGCCCCAGACGGCGTAGACCTCGGCGAGGTCGCCGTCGTCGCGCCAGGTGCGGGCGTCGATGAGCGGCAGCAGCCCCGCGCCGTACGCGCCGGGCTTCGACCCGAAGATGCGGGTGGTGGCGCGGCGCCAGTCGCCGTGGCCCTCCCCGGCCGGCTGCCCCTCACCCCGGTGCAGGCCCGCGGTGGTGCCGAACGCGTCGGCCATCGCGTGGTCCCGGACGTGGTTGGCGGGCTCGCCGGCGGCGTGCTCGGTGTCCGCGACCAGCCGCACCGCGTCGTCGAGCAGCGCGATGACGTGCGGGAAGGCGTCGCGGAAGAAGCCGGAGATGCGGATGGTGACGTCCACGCGGGGCCGGTCCAGCTCCGCGGCGGGGATCAGCTCCAGCCCGGTGACGCGGCGCGAGGCGGCGTCCCAGGTGGGCCGCACGCCGAGCAGCGCCAGCACCTCGGCGATGTCGTCGCCCTGCGTCCGCATCGCGGCGGTGCCCCAGACCGTGAGTCCGACGCTGCGCGGGTACTCGCCCGTGTCGGCGAGGTGCCGGGCCAGCAGCGACTCGGCGAGCGCCTGCCCGACCTCCCACGCCGAGGCGCTGGGGATGGCCTTCGGGTCGACGCTGTAGAAGTTGCGGCCGGTCGGCAGCACGCCCACCAGCCCGCGGGTCGGCGACCCGGACGGCCCGGCGGGCACGTGGCGGCCGGCGAGCGCGGCCAGCACGTTGTCGATCTCGTCGGTGGTGCGGGCGAGCCGCGGCACCACCTCCCGGGCGGCGAACTCC
This sequence comes from Mycobacterium sp., assembly GCA_025965515.1. Taxonomy (GTDB): domain Bacteria; phylum Actinomycetota; class Actinomycetes; order RYN-182; family RYN-182; genus RYN-182. The sequence continues at coordinate 12,305 of JAOPWU010000235.1, read as the reverse complement.
AGCACCGCGACCGTGTCGGGCACCTCGACGCCGAGGGCCTCGACGCAGACCGCGGCGGCCTTGTCGGCATCCCAGCCGGCCGCGTCCATGCCCTCGACGAGGGCCCGGCAGCGCAGCTCCAGCAGGTCGAGCACGTCGGCGCCGGTGCGGGTCGGCCCGCCGTCGAGGTCCACCAGACCGACGACCGGGGCGCCCGGCTCGGCGACGAGGTCGCGCTCCGCCACGCCGTACCGCTGCGCGACCGAGGCCCGCAGCCCGGGCAGCGCCTTCGCGCCGCCCCAGACCTGCGTGGCCCGCAGGATGCCGAGCACGAGGTTGATCCGCGCCTCGCCGAGCGGCGGCTGCCCGAGGATGTGCAGCCCGTCGCGGACCAGCACGTCCTTGACCTCGCAGAGGTAGCCGTCGACGTGCAGCAGGAAGTCGTCGAACTCCTCGTCGCCGGGGCGCTCGCTGACGTCCAGGTCGTGGTGCAACTGCGCCGCCTGGACCAGCGTCCAGATCTGCGCCCGCAGCGCCGGCAGCTTGCCGGGGTCCATCGCTGCGACGGTGGCGTGCTCGTCCAGCAGCTGCTCGAGCTTCGCCATGTCGCCGTACGTCTCGGCGCGGGCCATCGGCGGGACCAGGTGGTCGACGACGACGGCGTGGCTGCGCCGTTTGGCCTGCGTCCCCTCACCCGGGTCGTTGACGAGGAACGGGTAGACGAACGGCAGCTCGCCCAGCACCGCGTCGGGCCAGCAGTCGGCGGACAGCCCGAGGCCCTTGCCGGGCAGCCACTCGAGCGTGCCGTGCTTCCCCAGGTGGACCACCGCGTCGGCGCCGAAGCCCTGCTCCAGCCAGCGGTACGCCGCGAGGTAGTGGTGGCTCGGCGGCAGGTCGGGGTCGTGGTAGATCGCGACGGGGTTCTCCCCGAAGCCGCGGGGCGGCTGCACCATCAGCAGCACGCCGCCGGCGTCCGGGGACTCCGCGCCGAACCGCAGCGCCGCCAGCACGATGGCGGGCTCGTCGCCGGTGCGGTCGACGTAGAGGTCGCCGGGCGGCGGACCCCAGTGCTCGGTGATCGACGCCCGCAGCGCCTCCGGGAGCGCCGCGAACCAGGCCTCGTAGTCGCCGAGCGGCACCCGCGCGACGGCGGTGGCGAGCTGCGCCTCCGTCAGCCACTCGACGTCGTGGCCACCCGCCGCGATGAGGGTGTGGATCAGCTCGTCCCCATCGGTCGGGAAGTCGCCGACGCGGTACCCGGCGTCGCGCAGCGCCTGCAGCAGCAGCACCGCGGAGGCCGGGGTGTCGAGGCCGACGGCGTTGCCGACGCGGCTGTGCTTCGTCGGGTAGCTGGAGAGGACGAGCGCGAGCCGCTTCGCCTCGTTCGGCGTGGCCCGCAGCCGGCCGAGCCGGGTGGCGAGCCCGGCCACGCGGGCCGCCCGCTCCGGGTCGGCGACGTAGACGGGGACGCCGTCGTCGCGGGTCTCCTTCGAGGAGAACGGGACGGTGATGATCCGGCCGTCGAACTCGGGGATCGCGACCTGCATGGCGGCGTCCATCGGCGACAGGCCTGCGGCGCTGGCCTCCCACACCGCGCGGGAGGTGGTGAGGCAGAGCCCCTGCAGCACCGGGATGTCGAGGGCCGCGAGCGCGCCGACGTCCCAGGCGGCGTCGTCGGTCTCCACCCGGCCGCCGGCGACCGCATCCGACGCGACGGTCCCGCCGGCCGCCAGCACCGTGACGACCAGCGCGTCGCACCGCCGCAGCGTGGCGAGCAGCTCGTCGTCGACCTGCCGCAGGCTGGAGCAGTAGACCGCCAACGGCCGCCCGCCCTTCGCCACGACGGCGTCGCACAGCGCGTCGACGAACCCGGTGTTCCCACTCAGCGCGTGCGCCCGGTAGAAGACGACGCCGACCACCGGCCCGTCGCCCGCGGGGGGCTGACGGTGGATCGCCGAGTCGGGCCGGTGCGCGGGCGGCTCGAAGCCGACGCCGGTCAGCAGCACGGTGTCCGAGAGGAACTTCGCCAGCTCGGCGAGGTTGTCGGGGCCGCCGGCCAGCAGGTACTCCAGCGCCTCGGCCGCGACCGCACCCGGGACCGTCGACGCCGCCATGAGCTCCGCGTCGGGGGTGGCCTCGCCGCCCAGCACGACGGTCGGAACACCGGAGGCGAGGACGGCGTCGAGGCCGGCCTCCCAGCTGCGGCGGCCGCCGAGCAGCCGCACGATGGCGAGCCGGGCGCCGCGCAGCAGGCCCGGCACCTCGGCGGCGTCGACGCGCGCGGGGTTGGCGACCCGGTAGGCCGGCCCGTCCCCGGCGGACTCCGCGCTGACGGCCGCCAGCAGGTCGGTGTCGGCGGTGGACAGGAGCAGGACGGTCACGCGGGTACCTCCGGTGCACCAGGGGGGACGAACGGCAGGCCGGGGGTCGGGCCCTCGGCGAGCAGGCGGTGGACGGCGACGGCGTCGAGGTTCTCGGCGACCAGGTCACCGAGGCTGTCGAGCCGCTGCTGCCGGGCCGCGGCGAAGCTCGTGCCGGCGGCGGCGACGAACCGCCGCCCGGCGAGCCCGGCGACCTCGGTGAGGAACGCGCGCCGGAAGGCGTCGGTCTCGAGGCAGCCGTGCCAGTGGGTGCCGAAGACCGCGCCGACACGGGCGCCGTCGAGGAACTCCTGCGCCCCGTCGTCGACGGTCGCGACGCCGTGGTGGATCTCGTAGCCCGTGACTTCGGCGCCGAGCGCGGCGCCGGCGCTGCGACGCAGCGTCTTCTCCGCGGCGAAGGTGACCTCCGCCGGGAGCAGGCCGAGTCCCGGGACGTCGCCCTCCCGGGACTCGACGTCGTCGTGCAGCGCGCGGGTCAGCATCTGGAACCCGCCGCAGATCCCGAGCACCGGCCGCCCGGCGCGGGCGTGGGCCAGCACGGCGTCGGCGAGGCCGCGCTCGCGCAGCCACGCCAGGTCGCGCACGGTGGCGCGCGTGCCGGGCAGTACGACGAGGTCGGCGTCGGCGAGCTCCTCGGGCCGGGTGACCAGCCGGACCAGGACCCCGGGCTCGCACGAGAGCGCGTCGATGTCGGTCACGTTCGACAGCCGCGGCAGCCGCACCACTGCGACGCGCAGCACCTCGTCGCCGGCGGGCGGCAGCGACGGGCCGCGGTCGACCTCCAGCGCGAGCGAGTCCTCCACGTCGAGCCAGAGGCCGGACAGCCACGGCAGCACGCCGAGCACGGGGCGCCCGGTCAGCCCGGTGAGCATCCGCAGGCCCGGGTCCAGGAGCTGCGCCGAGCCGCGGAACTTGTTGACGATGAAGCCGCTGACCAGCCGCTGGTCGGCGGCGTCCAGCAGCGCCAGCGTGCCGAACAGCGCGGCGAACACCCCGCCGCGGTCGATGTCCCCGACCACGACGACGGGCAGGTCCGCGGCGCGGGCGAGCCCCATGTTGGCGACGTCGGTGGCGCGCAGGTTGATCTCCGCGGGGCTGCCGGCGCCCTCGCAGATCACGACGTCGTACCGCTTCCGCAGCTGCGCCAGGCTGTCGAGGACGACGTCGAAGAGCTTGGTCTTGAGCTCGCGGTAGGACAGGGCGTCGACCTCGGCCACCGGCTTCCCCAGCACGACCACCTGGCTCGCCGTGTCGGAGCCGGGCTTGAGCAGCACCGGGTTCATGAGCGCCTCGGGGGCGAGGCCCGCGGCGGCGGCCTGCGCGGCCTGGGCGCGGCCGATCTCCGCCCCATCGGCGGTGACGTAGCTGTTGAGGCTCATGTTCTGCGCCTTGAACGGCGCCACGGAGACGCCCTCCCGCGCCAGCCAGCGGCAGAGCCCGGCCGTGACCACGCTCTTGCCGGCGTCGGACGTCGTGCCCGCGACGAGCAGCGCGCCGCTCATCGCCGGATCCCCGCGGCGAGCGCCGCCGACGCCAGGACGGCGGCCGCGCCCACGGCCGTGCAGAGCCGTGCCGCGGGTGCGATGTCGGCCGGGGTCACCGGGCGCCCGGCGGCGTGGAGCACCCCGCGATGCTCGACCCGGCCGGCGTAGACGTTGGTCCCGCCGAGCCGGACGCCCAGGGCGCCGGCGACGGCGGCCTCGCAGCGGCCCCCGTTCGGGCTGGGGTGGTTGCCGCCGTCGGCCCGCCAGGCGCGCCACGCCCCGGCCGGGTCGGCGCCGACCAGCGGCGCGACCGCGACGGTCAGCGCGGCGCACAGCCGCGCGGGCACCAGGTTGGCGGCGTCGTCGAGCCGCGCGGCGGCCCAGCCGAACCGCGCGTAGCGGGGCGAGCGGTGTCCGACCATGGCGTCGAGCGTGTTGACGGCCCGGTAGCCGAGCAGCCCGGGCAGCCCCGCGACGGCGCCCCAGAACAGCGGCGCGACGACCGCGTCGGAGGTGTTCTCGGCGAGGGACTCGACGGTGGCGCGGGCCAGCCCGTCCGCGTCCAGGGCCTCGGGGTCGCGGCCGCACAGGTGCCCGAGTCGGGCGCGGGCGGCGGCCACGTCGTCGTCCCGCAGCGATGCGGCCATCCGGTCGGCCTCGCGGCGCAGGCTCGTCCCGCCGAGGACCGCCCAGCCGGCGGCGGCCACGGCGACCGTGCGGGCCGCGGGGCGGCGGGTGATGCGCTGTGCGGTGATCCCGGCCGCCACGGTGGCGCCGACGAGCAGGCCGACGTGCAGGACGCCGCGGGTGTGCGCGTCCGCCCAGGTGCGGCGTTCCAGCCCGGCGGCGGCCCGGCCGAAGCCGGCGACGGGGTGCAGGCGGCGCGGGTCACCCAGCAGCGCGTCGGCGAGTCCGGCGGCGACCAGACCCGCCGCGGTCGCGTTCAGCGCTGCCCGGAGCGGGCCGGGACGGGGCGGGTGCGCGCACAGCGGACGGCGGCCCGGGCACCGGCACGCAGCCGGCCGGGCCGTGTGCGCAGCGCAACGGTCACGTCGTCCTCCCGGGGTCCACGCCCGTGGTCGGTGGTCCACGCGGGCCGGAGTGTCCTGGCTCCCGGATCGGCACTCGCCTCCGGCCTTCCCATCCCCGAGAGGACAGTGGCCGTGCCTGGAGGCTCGCTCCCCGGTGACAGTGGCGGGACCGCGCCGGAATCGCACCGGCTTCCTCCACCACCCACGCGGGGCTCAGGGGACCACAGGCCGCGCTCAGCAGTCAAAACCGACGCCGTCGGGGGGCGGCCTGCGGCGCCGTCGACTGTCGGCACGATTCTGTCGGTCGATCGTGCTCTGATGGATGCAGTCACTGCAGAGGGGACCGTCATGCCGAGCTTGGAACTCATGAGCCGCCAGGAACTAGAGCAGCTCAGGCGTGAGCTGGTGCAGCGGGCCGGCCTACCGGAGGATGAACTTCGCCGACGTGCGGAGGTGTACAACCTGACGCCCGAGCAGTCGGCGCTGGCGGATGAGATCAGCGACTTGGAGTACCTGCTCGCGGTCAACTGATCGTGAGCAACGAGGCCTCCCTCGAGGACCTGCGGCGGCAGGCCGGGCAGTTCGCGGCAGACCTGACCCGGACGGTTCAGATCGTCACAGGTCCGGATACGCCGCCGTTTCGCCTTCTGGGCTCGACGGACCGGCGGGGCCAGCGTGCCCGCCTGACAATCCGACAGGACCCCAACACAGGCATCCCGCTGCAGGTGCAGGGACGCTCGTTGCTGAACCTGCGTGTCCACTACCGGGCCGCTTGGGATCACGCGCAACGCTTCCTGGCAGTCGATCGCTCGCAGGTCGCCGTGTACGTCCCTGAGGTATCAGAGCCACTCTTCCGGTACGAGTACGAACGCGAGGGCACCCCGGACATCCCCGGCGCACACATCCAGGTTCATGGGCACCGGGACGCCCTCACATTCGTGATGGCGGCCTGTGGCGACAGGAGTGCGCGTGGACGTCGGCGGGCGAGGGATATCGCGTCCGGCCAACTGCCGCGCATGGCCGATCTTCACCTCCCGGTCGGCGGACCCCGCTTCAGGCCGTGCCTGGAAGACGTGCTCGAGATGCTCGTAACCGAATTGGGCGTGGACGCTCCGGCTGAGGCGCTTCCTGCGCTGGGAGATGGCCGGGAACAGTGGCGGCGCGACCAGCTGGCGGCGGCCGTACGCGACAGCCCGGAGACAGCGGCGCGCGTCCTCGAGCAGGAACTCGGCTATCGGGTGGCGCGACCCGCGGGCGGGGCGCGACAGGACCGCGTCGAGCGCATTCGGGCGCTCTGAGACCAACGTCGTGGGCACCACGCCGTCGGCAGGCGGCCTACGGCGGCAGCGTCCCGCCCCCCGCCCGGCCTGCCGCACCACGCCGGCCAGCACCGGCCCCGTCGCACCGGGCGGCCGCCGCGCGTACGGTCGGCTCGTGCTCGCGCTGGACCGCCTGCCCGTCCCGATCGTCCAGGCGCCCCTGGCCCGCAGGATCTCGACGCCCGCGCTCGTCGCCGCCGTCGCGGAGGCCGGCGCGCTGGGCTTCCTCGCCGGCGGGTACCTGACGGCCGCGGAGCTCGCTGCCGACGTCGCCGCGCTGCGGCGACGCACGGCCGCCCCGTTCGGCGTCAACCTGTTCGCCCCGCAGCCGTGCCCCGCGACCGACCCGGAACTCGACGCCTACCGGGCGCGGCTGCTCCCGGAGGCCGAGCGGCTGGGCGTGGCGCTGCCGCCGGTGGCGGGGGTCGCCGCGCGGGACGACGACGACTGGGCAGCGAAACTCGACCTGTTGCTCGCCCACCCCGTGCCCGTGGCGTCGTTCACGTTCGGCCTGCCGGCGGCCGGGGTGCTCGCCGCGCTGCGCGAGCGGGACACCGCCGTCGTCGTCACCGTCACGACCGTGGCCGAGGCGCGGCGGGCCGCGACCGCGGGCGCCGACGCGCTCTGCGTGCAGGGGCCGGAGGCCGGCGGCCACCGGGGCACCTTCGACCCGGCCGCGCCGCCGGGCGCGCTGCCACTGCTGGACCTGCTCGCGGAGGTCCGCGCTGCCGTGAGCCTCCCGCTGCTCGCCGCGGGCGGGCTCGCGAGTGGCCACCAGGTCTCGACGGTGCTCCGGGCGGGGGCGGCCGCCGCGCAGCTCGGCACCGCGTACCTGCGGACGCCGGAGTCCGGGGCGAGCGCGCTGCACAAGGCATCGCTGGTGGACCCGCGGTTCGACTGCACCGTCGTCACCCGCGCCTTCTCGGGCCGTCCGGCGCGCGGGCTGGCCACGCGCTTCAGCCGGGAGCACGAGCGCCACGCACCGGCCGGCTACCCGCGGGTGCACTGGCTGACGAGCCCGCTGCGGGCCGCCGGCACCGCGGCCGGCGACCCGGACGTCGTCGCGATGTGGGCCGGCACCGGCCACGCCGCCGCGACGGAGGAGGGCGCGACGGAGCTGACCCGCCGGCTCTGGGCCGAGGCAGAGCAGGCCGAGGGCGCGACCGTCTGAGCTAGCGGTCGGCCGGGCGGCGCTCGTGCCCCGGCCGGCCCGGGGTGCGGCGGGCGTCCTTCATCTCGGACTCGTGGACGTGACGCCGGCCGGCGACCAGGTCGTCGCGCACCCGGCGCTCGGCCGCGGTGAACGGCTCGTAGTAGGTCTCGTCGAACTCCTCGACGAGCTGGAAGGTCCACCGGCCGGGCAGCACGTTGCGGCCGACGACGTCGCGCCGCAGCGCGGCGGCGTGCTCGCCGTGGCCGGCCTCGTCGAGCAGGTCCGCGGCCTCCTCGGCCAGCAGGTCCACCCGCCCGACCAGCTGGTGCAGCGAGTACAGGTGCCCCCGCGCCCGCACCAGGTACTCGAGTGCCTCGCTGAGCTTCCCGACGGCTTCGACCGTCCCGTCGCTGACCCCGTCCGGGCGGGCGTGCGTCTCCGTCATGCGGGCCGCCTACCCCCGCCGGGGCGGGGCACTCGCCGACGGGTCGGACGGGAGGGTCAGCTCAGCCCGGGGAAATCGGCCGTAGCGAGCAGGCCACCGCCCGGCAGCACCAGCCAGCAGCTGTAGCCGGGCAGCTGGGGGAAGACGCCCATCGCCTCCTGCCCGCCCGCCACCAGGCCGGTGGCGAGCGCGTCGGCCAGCGCCAGGTCGGGCCCGACCACCGTCGCCGACAGCACCCCATACGCCGGCTGCCCGGTCGTCGGAACGAGGACGTGGAAGCCGCGCTCGTAGGCGCCGGACGTGGCGACGGCGCCGCGCCCCGAGACCGGCACCACGGCTGTGAAGTCGTCGAGGTTCACCGGGTCGCGGACGCCGATCCGCCAGGACCGGCCGGGCTCGGGCTCGCCGGCCAGGGCGATGTCGCCGCCCGCGTTCACCATCGCCGCGGGGATCCCGGCCGCCAGCAGGGTGTCGAGGGCCCGCTCGGCCGCCCAGCCCTTCACCAGCCCGGTCGGGTCGACGCCGCCCGGCATGGCCCACGGGTCGAACCAGCCCTGGGAGGCGTCCCGCGCCTCCTCGCACAACGCCAGCACCCGCGCCACGTCCGTCGGGCACTGGGCGAGCTTCAGCTCCCCGCGCCGAAGTCGGCTGACGGTGCTCTCGGGCTTCCAGGTGCTGAAGACGGTGTCGACGCGGTGGAGCCCGGCGATGGCGTCCGAGAGCGCCTGCACGACGACCGCATCGGGCACGTCCCCCGGCCGCAGGTCGAAGGACACGACCGTGCCCATCACCTGCTCGGCGTGGCGGACCACCCGCGGCGCCGCTTCCGTCGTGCCCTGCTGCTGCACCCGCACCCCCTGCTGGCCCCGAAGACGAACATGTCCACCTTCGCACGCGGGCAGCCGGGCGCCCCTCAGGCGTCGCCGCGGCTCAGCCGCAGCATCTGCTCCCGCTCGTGGATCTTCACCCGGTCCCGGCCGGCCTCCCGGCCGAGCTCCACCTCGGCCTCGTCGATGCGCCGCCAGCCGTCCCACTCCACGAGGTCGACGCCGCGCTCACGCAGGAGCGCCGGGAAGGCGTCCGGGTCGCGGTGCGGCGCCCGCGGCAACGACGGGGCGTCCGCCAGCAGCGACGCCACCGTCTCGACGGCGTCCTTCTTGTTGGTGCCGATGACGCCGCTGGGGCCTCGCTTGATCCACCCGGCGACGTACGTGCGGGGCAGCGAGCCGCCGCCGTTGAGCACCCGGCCGGCCTCGTGCGGCATCGTCCCCGAGCCCTCGTCGAACGGCAGGCCGGGCAGCGGCACGCCGCGGTACCCCACCGAGCGGAGCACCAGCTGCGCCGGGATCTCGGACAGCTCCCCCGTGCCGCCCGCCCGGCCGGTCCCGTCGAGCGCCGTCCGCTCCACCTGGACCGCCTCGACGCGGGACTCCCCCAGCAGGGCGGTCGGCCGCGTCAGGAACCGCAGGTGCAGCCGTCGAGGCCGACCGGCCGGCTCCCGCTCGGCCCACTGCTGCAGGGTGGCGACGTTGCGCCGCACCGCGGGCGAGGCGGCCATGGCCTCCTCGCTGGCCTCGTCGAGCACCAGCTCGGCCGGGTCGACGATCACGTCGGCGTTCGCGAGCTCGCCCAGCTCGGTGAGCTCCTTGCTGGTGAACGTGGCCTGCGCCGGGCCCCGGCGCCCGAGCATGTGGATGTCGGTGACGCGGCTGGCCGACAGCACGTCCAGCACGTGGTCGGGCAGGTCGGTGGAGCGGAGCTCCTCGGCCGTCTTGGCCAGCAGCCGCGCCACGTCGACGGCCACGTTCCCGACCCCGACGACGACCACCGACGTCGCCTCCAGGGCGAACCGGTCCACCTCGGCGTCGGGGTGGCCGGAGTACCAGGAGACGAACTCGGTGGCCGAGAAGCTGCCGGGCAGCTCCTCCCCGGGGACCCCCAGCCGGCGGTCGACGGCCGCGCCGCACGCGACGATCACGGCGTCGTAGTGGTCGTGCAGGTCGGCCACGGTGACGTCGCGTCCCAGCTCGACGTTGCCGAGGAAACGGACCGCCGGGTGCTCCAGCACCCCCTGCAGCGCCCGCATCGTCGACTTGATCTTGAGGTGGTCGGGCGCGACGCCGTACCGCACGAGCCCGTAGGGCGCCGGCAGCCGGTCGAGGACGTCCACCGCCCCCACGCCGTCGGCAGCGGCCAGCGCCTGCGCGGCGTAGATCCCCGCAGGCCCCGACCCGATCACGGCCACCCGCAGCGCCTGGTCCGTCATGCCGTCCGCCTCACACCCGCCCCGCGTCCTTCTCAGCATCCAACCAAGAAGTGGGCCGGCGGGAGCCCTCGGGGGGAACGGCACGCGGATCAGGCCGCCGTCGGCTGCTCCACCGTGCAGAACGCGCACCGCGTCGCCCGCTCAGGGATCTTCGACAGGCACTCCGGGCAGACCTTCGTGACGGCGGCGGGGGCGGGCTCCGGCTGGAACCGGCGCAGCAGCTTGGTCATCGGCAGCACGACGAGGAAGTAGACGACGGCGGCCGTGATCAGGAAGACGACCAGGGCCGTGAGGAACGAGCCGTAGGTGAACCGCTGCCCGTGGACGGTGAAGCTCGCGCCCATCGTCTGCCGGCTGCCCAGGAACACGGCGATCAGCGGGTTCAGGAAGGCGTCGCCGAACGCCTTCACCAGCGCGGTGAAGGCGCTGCCGATCACCACGCCGACGGACAGGTCGACGACGTTGCCCCGAAGGATGAACGCCCGGAATCCCTTCACTGCACCTCCTGCTCGCCGGGCCCACCTCGGGGGCCCGTGTGGGAGGTTCTACCGTCCCGGGCGCCGACAGGCCTTCCCACATCACCCGCACATCAAGGGCTGCCACCTTCTGCAGGTGACGATCAACCCCACGGACGAGCTGACCGCCTCGCCGCTCCGCACCCTCGCCAACAAGGTCCCCGAGATCACCCTGTACTTCTGGGTGATCAAGATCCTCGCCACGACCGTGGGTGAGACGGCGGCCGATTTCCTCAACACGAACCTCGGGCTCGGGCTCAGCGGGACCACCGTGGTGATGGCGCTGCTGCTGGCCGCCGTCCTGGTGGCGCAGTTCCGCAGCCCCCGCTACGTGCCGGGGCTCTACTGGCTGGCGGTCGTCCTGATCAGCGTGGTCGGCACGCTGATCACCGACAACCTCACAGACAACGTCGGCATCCCGCTGGAGGCCACGACGGTGGTCTTCGCCATCGCCCTGGCGGCCTGCTTCGCCGCCTGGCAGGCGACGGAGCACACGCTGTCGATCCACGCGGTCACGACCACCCGCCGCGAGGCCTTCTACTGGCTCACGGTGCTGTTCACCTTCGCGCTCGGAACGGCCGCCGGTGACCTCGTCGCCGAGAACCTGAACCTCGGCTACTGGAAGTCCGCGCTGCTCTTCGCCGCGCTCATCGCCGTCGTCACGGGGGCCCACCTCCGCCTCGGGCTCAACGCCATCGGCGCGTTCTGGATCGCCTACATCCTCACCCGGCCGCTCGGCGCCTCCATCGGCGACTACCTGTCGCAGGACACCGACGCCGGCGGCCTCGGCCTGGGGACGCTGCTGACGAGCGCCCTGTTCCTGGTGACGATCCTGGCCGTCGTGCTGCACCTGACGCGGACCAGGCTGGACCAGACACCGGCGGCCACCGCGGACGTCGGGTAACCGGACCGGGGGACAAGGGCGATGCGCCTACTCGTGGTCGAGGACGACCTCCGCATGGCGGCCATGCTCCAGCGCGGGCTGGCGGAGGACGGCTACACGGTCGACGTCGCGGGCGACGGACCCGGAGCGGTCTGGCAGGCGACCGAGGTCGCCTACGACGCCATCGTGCTGGACCTGATGCTGCCCGGCTACGACGGGTTCGAGGTCTGCCGCCGGCTGCGTGAGGCGAAGCGGTGGTCCCCAGTGCTGATGCTGACCGCCCGGGACGGGGTCGGCGACCGGATCCGGGGCCTGGACAGCGGGGCCGACGACTACCTCGGCAAGCCGTTCAGCTTCGGCGAGCTGTCGGCCCGCGTCCGGGCGCTCATCCGGCGGGGGGCCGTCGCCCGGCCGCTCGTGCTGGCGGCGGGCTCGCTGCGGCTGGACCCCGCCACCCGCACCGCCTGGCGCGGGGACGTGGAGCTGAGCCTGTCCGCGAAGGAGTTCGCCCTGCTGGAACTCTTCCTGCGGCGGGCGGGCGAGGTGCTCACGCGGACGCAGATCCTCGAGCCCGTGACCTCGTGGGCTCCACCGCCCGCGTGAGCGACATCGCCACGACCAGGACCGCGTCGGCAGCAGCCTCACGGCGGTGGACCTGGCGGGCCTGACCCGCGTGGAGCTCGGGTTCGCAGCCCCGTTCGTCGCGGCGGGCGGTGGCCTGCTGCTGGCGCTGGGGCTCGCGGAACGGCGCCGCACGTTCGCGATCGCCGCCGCGCTGGGGGCGACGCGGCGCCAGCTGGCCGGCTTCGTCTGGGGCGAGGCGGCCGTCGTGCTCGCCTGCGGGGTCGT
>JAOPWU010000223.1 GCA_025965515.1 Mycobacterium sp. | reverse complement strand
CGGCCTCGGTGGCGTCCGCCGCGCGGCCCGTGGCACCCGTGCGACGCCCGGCGGGCGCCGCGTCGGGCGGGGCGCACCAGCCCAGGACGTCGGGGTGCACGCTGGCCACGCGAGCACGGTAGCGCCGGGCGCGCCCGCACGCCCCTGGGGACGACATCCGGGTTGTGGCGCGCAGCACCCTGGGGACCGGCCCGGGTCGTTGCTCCTCGGAGTGGCGGCCGACCCCGTAGGCTCGGATTCCATGCGAGCGACACGTCGATTCACGGTCCGTGCTGTCCTACCCGAGCCGCTGGCCGGCCTGTCGGAACTGGTTCTCAACCTGCGCTGGGTGTGGCATCCGCCGACCCGCGACCTGTTCGAGGCCGTCGATCCCGATCTGTGGCGGTCCTGCGGTCACGACCCGGTCCGGCTGTTGGGGGCCGTGAGTTCCGTGCGGCTCTCCGCCCTGGCCCGGGACGCGCAGTTCGTGCGGCGGGTGGAGGAGGCGCACGCGGAGCTGCAGGACTACCTCACCGCCGACCGGTGGTACCAGACGCTGGTCGACGCCCCGGCCGGGATCGCCTACTACTCGATGGAGTACGGCATCACGGAGGTGCTGCCGCAGTACTCGGGCGGCCTCGGGATCCTCGCGGGCGACCACCTCAAGACCGCCAGCGACCTCGGCATCCCGATCATCGGGCTGGGCCTGCTCTACCAGGCCGGCTACTTCGTGCAGTCGCTCAACCGGGAGGGCTGGCAGCAGGAGCGCTACCCCGGGCTGGACCCGAACGGCCTGCCGCTCGCGCAGCTGCAGGACGCCGACGGGCAGACCGTGAAGGTCACGGTGCAGCTGCCCGAGCATCGTTCGCTGGTCGCGCAGGTCTGGGTCGCGCAGGTCGGGCGCGTGCCGCTGCTGCTGCTCGACACCGACATCGAGGACAACCCGCCCGAGCTGCGCGGGATCTGCGACCGGCTGTACGGCGGCAACGCCGACCACCGCCTGCACCAGGAGGTGCTGCTCGGCATCGGCGGCACGCGGGCGCTGCGCCGGTACAGCGCGCTGACCGGGCACCCCGCCCCCGACGTCTTCCACCTCAACGAGGGGCACGCGGGCTTCGCGGGCGTGGAGCGCATCCGGGAGTTCACCGAGGACGGGCTCGACGTCGGCGAGGCCCTGCAGGCGGTCCGCGCGGGGACGGTCTTCACCACCCACACCCCGGTCCCGGCCGGGATCGACCGGTTCCCCCGCGAGCTGGTCGCCTGGTTCTTCGGCGCGGCCGGCGGGGGCGGCCCTGTCCCCGCCGTGCCCGTGGAGGCGATCCTGGCGCTGGGCGCGGAGCCGGACCCGAACGTCTTCAACATGGCCCACATGGGGCTGCGGCTCGCGGCTCGCGCGAACGGCGTCTCGCGCCTGCACGGCGAGGTCAGCCGCGAGATGTTCGCGAGCCTCTTCCCGGGCTTCGACCCCGCCGAGGTGCCGATCGGCTCGGTGACCAACGGCGTGCACGCGCCGACGTGGATCGCCCGCGAGGTGCTCGACATCGCGGAGCGGCAGGCGGACCCCGCGCTCGTCACCGAGGGGACCGGCTGGGACAGCATCGCCGGGGTCCCGGACGACCTGGTCTGGTCCACCCGGCGGCTCCTGCGGAGCCAGCTCGTCGACGAGGTCCGCCGCCGGGTCCGCGAGTCCTGGCTCGAGCGCGGCGCGGCCCCGTCGGAGCTGGGCTGGGTCAACTCCGCCTTCGACCCGGACGTCCTGACGATCGGCTTCGCACGTCGGGTGCCGTCCTACAAGCGACTGACCCTCATGCTGCGGGAGCCGGAACGGCTGCGGCAGTTGCTGCTCGACCCCGACCGCCCCATCCAGATCGTCGTCGCCGGCAAGTCCCACCCCGCCGACGAGGGCGGCAAGCGGCTGATCCAGCAGCTGGTGCGGTTCGCCGACACGCCCGAGGTGCGGCACCGCATCGCGTTCCTGCCGAACTACGACATCTCGATGGCGCGCCACCTCTACACCGGCTGCGACATCTGGCTGAACAACCCGCTGCGGCCGCTCGAGGCGTGCGGCACCTCCGGCATGAAGGCGGCGCTCAACGGCGGGCTCAACCTGTCCATCCGCGACGGGTGGTGGGACGAGATGTACGACGGCGAGAACGGCTGGGCCATCCCGTCGGCGGAGGTCGACGACCCGGAGCGGCGCGACGACCTGGAGGCCGCGGCGCTGTACGAGCTGCTCGAGAACCACGTGAAGCCGGCCTTCTACGAGCGGGACCGGGAGTCGGGGCTGCCGGCGCGCTGGGTCGCGATGGTGCGGCACACGCTGATCTCCCTGGGCCCGCAGGTGCTCAGCTCCCGGATGCTCCGGGACTACGTCCGGGACCTCTACGTCCCCGCCGGGCGGTCGTCCCGGCAGCTCACGGCCAAGGACTACGCGGAAGCGCGGGAGCTCGCCGCCTGGGTCGGCCGGGTGCGGGCCGCCTGGCCGCAGGTGCACGTGCTGAACGTGGACTCGGCCAGCCCGGGGGACACCCCCGAGCTCGGCGACGTGCTCACGGTGGGTGCGGTCGTGCAACTCGGCGACCTCGGGCCGGACGACGTGCGCGTGGAGGTGGCCTACGGCCGCGTCGACGAGCACGACGACCTGCACGACCCCGAGAAGGCGGTGCTCACGGCGGCCGGGGCCGCGGAGGGCGAGGGGCTGCGGTACGAGGGCACCGTGACCCTCAACCGCACGGGGGCCTTCGGCTACACCGTGCGGGTGCTGCCGTCGTGCGACCTGCTGGCGAGCTCCGCCGACCTCGGGCTGATCGTCACCGGCTGACGCGCTCCAGGAGCACCACCGCGGGCGCCTGCACCTGCAGGCTGTCGCGGAACAGGTCGCGGTCGCCGTCCCCGGCGACCGCGACCGCGGTGTCCCGCGAGGTGTCCAGGGCCACGGCCCAGCTGCCGGGCGGCAACGCCGCCGTCACGGGGGTTTCACCCACGGCGACCCAGAGCAGCAGGTCGGCGTCCGCGCGGCCGTGCGCGTCGCGCGCCGCCCGGGGGACGGCCGCCGCCGTCCCGTCGAGGAGCATCCCGAGGGCCCTGCCGGTCTGCCAGTCCGTCTCGGTGACCGCGCGGCCGTCCGGGTGCAGCCACCGCACGTCCACCCGGCCCGTCACGTCCGGCTCGCCCGTGAAGTGGTTCGTGCGGCGCAGCGCCGGGTGCCGCCGGCGCAGCGCGTACAGGGCCGCCACGTAGTCCGGCAGCGAGGGGTCCGGTCCGCACGGGTCCGTGGCGGCGGACCAGTCGACCGCCAGCAGTTCCGGCCGGCAGTACGCGTTGTTGTTGCCGAACTGGGTGCGGCCCAGCTCGTCGCCGTAGCAGAGCAGCGGGGTCCCCGTCGCGAGCGCGACCAGGGCCAGCAACGCCCGTCGGCGGGCGCGGCGCAGCGCCAGCACCGCGGGGTCGGCCGTGGGTCCCTCGACGCCACCGTTGGAGCTGTGGTTGCTGTCGTCGCCGTCGCGGTTGTCCTCCCCGTTGTCCTGGTTGTGCTTGCGCTCGTAGGAGACGAGGTCCGCGAGCGGGAAGCCGTCGTGCACGGTCACGAGGTTCACGGACGCCGTCGCGGGCCGGCGCCCGGTGAGGTCGGCGGAGCCGGTCAGCGCCGCACCGAGGCCGGCGATGGTCCCGCCGGGCTGCAGCGAGCGGCGGACGTCGTCGCGGAACCGGCCGTTCCACTCCGCCCACGTCACCGGGAACCGGCCGAGCTGGTAACCACCCCACCCGACGTCCCAGGGTTCCGCGACCAGACGCACTTCGCGCAGCACCGGGTCGGCGTGCGCCGCCGCGAGGAACGGCGCCGCCGGGTCGAAGTCGCCGTCGCGGGTGCGGCCGAGCGCCACCGCCAGGTCGAACCGGAAACCGTCGACCCCGTAGCCCTGGACCCAGTGCCGGAGCGATCCGAGCGCCAGCGCGAGCACGTCGGGGCGGTTGAGGTCGAAGGTGTTCCCGCAGCCGGTGACGTCGTCGTAGACCAGCCGCCCCGCGGCCCGGTGCATGCGGTACGAGCCGGCCTCGTCGAAGCCTCGCCAGCAGAGGGTGGGGCCGCCGGCGCCGCCCTCGGCCGTGTGGTTGAGCACCACGTCCAGCCACACCTCGAGCCCTGCCGCGTGGAGGGCGTCCACCAGCGCGCGGAACTCCTCGACCTGCCGGCCGGGCGCCGTCGCGTACCCCTCGTGCGGCGCCAGGTGCCCCAGCGTGTTGTAACCCCACGCGTTGCGCATGCCGCGGCGCAGCAGGTGCGCCTCGCTGACGAACTGCGTGACGGGCAGCAGCTCCACCGTCGTCACCCCGAGCCGGAGCAGGTGTTCCACGACGGCCGGGTGCGCCAGCCCGAGGTAGGTGCCGCGCAGCTGCTCGGGGACCGCGGGGTGCCGGGCCGTGAGCCCGCCGACGTGGGCCTCGTAGACGACCCGGTCGGCCGGGTCGACGTCGGGCCGCGGACCGGGTGGCGGCAGGGGCGGCACCACCACGCTGTGCGGCACGTAGGGCGCGGAGTCCTGCCCGTCCGGCCGGCCGTAGGGATCGCCCGAGTCGGCACCGCCGACGTGTGCGTAGGTGGCCTGGTGGAGCAGCAGGTCGCCGGTGAAGGCCCGCGCCCACGGGTCCGCGAGCAGCTTGGCCGGGTTGCACCGCACGCCGTCCTCCGGGGCCCACGGGCCGCCGAGGCGGAAGCCGTAGCGCTGCCCGGCCGCGATGCCGGGCACGCTGGCGTGCCAGACGCCCGCGTCGCCCGCGATCAGCCGCACGCGTCGCTCGGTGCCCCCGGCGCGCGGGCCGTCGAGCAGGCACAGGTCGACCCAGTCGGCGTGCGGGGCGACGACCGCGACCTGGGCGGGCCCACCCGGCCCGGCCAGGTGCACCCCCAGCGGCCAGGGACGGCCCGGCGCCGCGGGCGGCGTGCCGTTCGGCTGCGGCGTCACGCCCCCAGTGTGCCGAACCCCGCCCCGGCGGGGGCGAGAACGCCGCGCCGGCCCCGCTACGCTGCCCGCGCGGTCCGGCTACACCGGGCGCCGCGGCCGCCGGTCGGGGCCGTGCGAGGGCGGCAGCGGAGGCGGCAATGGCGGAGTTCGTGACGGTGGAGGTGGACGCCGGGGTGGCGACCATCCGGGTGGACCGGCCGAAGATGAACGCGCTGTCCCGACAGGTGCAGGAGGAGCTCCGCGAGGCCGCGCAGCAGGTGACGCTCGACCGCGAGGTCGCCGCGGTGGTGCTGTGGGGCGGGGAGCGGCTCTTCGCCGCGGGCGCGGACGTCAAGGAGATGGCCGACATGTCCCACCGGGACATGGTCGAGCAGGCGCCGTACCTCCAGACCGCCTTCGCCGCGGTCGCCGCGATCCCGAAGCCGGTCGTGGCCGCGGTGACCGGGTACGCGCTCGGCGGCGGCCTGGAGCTCGCGCTGTGCGCGGACATCCGCATCCTCGGGGAGCGGGCGAAGGTCGGGCAGCCGGAGACGCAGCTGGGGATCATCCCCGGGCTGGGCGGGACCCAGCGGCTCCCGCGGCTCGTCGGCCCGTCGCGGGCCAAGGACCTCATCTTCACTGGCCGCCACGTGACCGCCGAGGAGGCGCTCCGGATCGGCCTCGCCGACCAGGTGGTGCCCGACGCCGAGGTGCTGCCCGCGGCGCTCGCGTGGGCCCGGCAGTTCGTCGGGGGGGCCGGGCTCGCGCTCGCCGCCGCGAAGCACGCCGTCGACGCCGGGCTGGACGGCGCGCTGGAGACCGGGCTGCGGCTGGAGGCGACGCTGTTCGCCGGACTGTTCGCCACCGCCGACCGCTCGGCCGGGATGGACAGCTTCGTGGCGAACGGCCCGGGCAAGGCCACCTTCACCAGCTCCTGAGCGTGGCCGGCCAGTCGGCCGGGTGGCGCAGGTCACGGCCCCGTCACCCGCGGGGCGTGGCTGAGGGGGCCCCTGGCTGGGCACTGCCTACCGCGCGGTAACTTGTCCGCGTCCGAGGGTGGCGGGTTTGTGCCCCCCGCTCTCGCGCGCGGGCCGACCAGGTGGGGCATCATCGCTCCACCGACCTGGTCGGTCGAGAAACTCGTCGGGACTCGGAACCGTCCGTGTCCCTGCTGCATCGGCGCGCGGGGTCACGCCCGCTCCGGGAGGTACTGCACGTGAACATCGTGGTCTGCGTGAAGCAGGTGCCCGACAGCTGGGCGGAGAAGAAGCTGGACCCGTCCGACAAGACGGAAGACCGCGCCTCCGTCGACGCCGTCATGAACGAGCTCGACGAGTACGGCGTCGAGGAGGCGCTGCGCCTGAAGGAGGCCCACGGCGGCGAGGTCACCGTCGTCACCATGGGTCCGGAGAAGGCCACCGAGACGGTCCGCAAGGCCCTCTCGATGGGGGCCGACAAGGCCGTCCTGCTCACCGACGAGTCGCTGCACGGCTCGGATGCGGTCCAGACCGCCACGGCGCTGGCCAAGGTCATCTCCGGGCTGGAGTACGACCTCGTCATCGTCGGGTCCGAGTCGACGGACGCCCGTATGTCGATCATGGGCTCGCTGCTCGCGGAGGCCCTCGGCCTCCCGCAGCTGACCCAGGCCCGCAAGGTCACGGTCGACGGCAGCACCGTCAGCATCGAGCGCCAGACCGATACCGGTTACGACGTGGTCGAGGCCCAGACGCCGGCCGTCGTCGGCGTGGTCGAGAAGATCAACGAGCCGCGATACCCGTCCTTCAAGGGCATCATGGCCGCCAAGAAGAAGCCCCTGACGACCCTGACGGTCGCCGACGCGGGCCTCGACGCCGGGACGGTCGGGCTGGCCAACTCCTTCACCGGCGTCTCGGAATTCACCAACCGCCCGCCGCGCTCGGCCGGGCAGATCGTCAAGGACGAGGGTGACGGCGGCGTGAAGATCGCCGAGTTCCTCGCCGCGCAGAAGATCGTCTGAAGGGTCTGACACGTCATGGCTGAAGTTCTGGTCCTCGTCGACCACGTCGACGGCGAGCCCAAGAAGGTCACCTACGAGCTGCTGACCCTGGCAGCGCGCCTGGGCGAGCCGGCCGCCGTCGTCCTGGCCGGCCCCGGCCACGCCGACGCGGTGGTGGCCAAGGTCGGCGAGTACGGCGCCGCCAAGGCCTACGTGGTCGAGGCGCAGGAGATCGCGGACTACCTCATCGCCCCGCAGGCCGAGGCGCTCGCCGCGGTCATCCAGCAGGCCTCGCCGGCCGGCGTGCTCGTGCCGTCGTCGGTCGACGGCAAGGAGATCGCCGCCCGCGCCGCGTTCAAGGTCGGGTCCGGGCGCGTCACGGACGCTGTGGACGTGTCCGACGGCGTCGTCGCCACGCAGAACAACTACGGCGGCGGCGTCATCGTGCAGTCCACCGTCGGCAAGGGCACCCCGATCATCACGGTGCGCCCGAACAGCGTCGCCCCGCAGGCGGCGAGCGCGACCCCGGAGGTCGTGAAGGTCGACGTGTCGTTCAGCGACGTCGCCAAGAGCGCCAAGGTCGTCAACAAGGTGCAGGAGGCCAAGAGCGGCCGCCCGGACCTGACCGAGGCCTCGATCGTCGTCTCCGGTGGCCGCGGCCTCGGCGGCGCCGAGAACTTCCCGGTCGTGGAGGCCCTGGCCGACGCGCTCGGTGGTGCCGTGGGCGCCTCGCGCGCCGCGGTCGACGCCGGCTGGTACCCCAACCAGTACCAGGTCGGGCAGACCGGCAAGACGGTCTCGCCGCAGCTCTACGTCGCGGCGGGCATCTCCGGCGCCATCCAGCACCGGGCCGGCATGCAGACCTCGAAGACCATCGTGGCCATCAACAAGGACCCCGAGGCCCCGATCTTCGAGCTCGCCGACTTCGGCATCGTGGGCGACCTGTTCGACGTCGTCCCGCAGCTCACCGAAGAGGTCAAGAAGCGCAAGGGCTGAGCAGGCCCGCCCCGGAGCCGGGTCCCCTCACGGGGGCCCGGCTCCGTCGCGTCTCCGGGCCCGCGGCGGCCGGCTGAGACCCCGGCGGGGGTGCTCCGGCCCGGCCGCGGCCGGGAGTCCCTAGCATCCGGAGTTGTGGCGGGGACAGCGGGACGTGCAGCAGGCCGGACCCAGGGGCGGGCACCGCGGCCGCCGGCAGGCGCGTCGACGGGCCGGGCGGAGGCCAACCGCGCCACCGACCGGGCGCTCGTGACCCAGCTGGAGCACCGGGTACGCCCCTTCTCCCCGTTCTGGCGCCGCCAGTTCGGGGCGTCCGGCATCGGCGTCCAGGCCGTGCGGGGCGTGGTGGACCTGCCGCGGGTGCCCGCGGTGGGGGAGCGGGACCTGTGCCCCGACGGCGACCCGGCCGGCGCGGCCGCGTTGGTGCTGCAGGGCGACGAGCAGGGGTTCGCCCGGCACGCCCGCGGCGGTGACCTGCGGTCCGTGCTGCTGAGCCGGCTGACCGACCCCCGGGTGTACCGGCAGCGCGTCGCGGTCGCCCTCAAGCCGACCACCTACACGTTCGGGGGCCTGGCGCTGCGGTATCCGGTCGCCAGTACGCGCGCCGACCTGGAGGTGGTGGCCCGGCTCGGCGCCCGCGCCTGGGCGACGCTGGGGCTGGGCGACACCGACGTGCTGCTGAGCGCCGTCCCGACCGGGTCCGAGCTGGGCCACGCCTTCCTCGCCGCCGCGGCGCAGGCCTCCGGGGTGGCGGCGCTCTTCCCCGGGGACGACCCGGCCGAGGTGGCGCGGCTGTCCCGGCAGGTCGCCGCGACGGTGCTCGCCGTTCCCGCGGCCGCGCCCGACCGCATGGTCCGCTCACTGCTGGAGGAGCGGGCCACGCTCGGCTCGGTGACGACGGTGCTCGTCGTCGGCACGCGGGAGGCCCCCGAGCCGGCCGCGACGCAGCGGGAGGTGGCTGCGCTGCTGGGCCGGCCGGTCGACGTGCGCCTGCTGTGGGGCCCCCCGGACGGCCGCTGGATGTACGCGCAGGACGGGGACGTCCTCGTGACCTACCCCGACACCGAGGTCCTCGAGGTGGTGGACCCCGAGACGGGGGAGCCGGCGACGCCGGGCGCGGGCGGCGAGCTGGTGCTCACGCAGCTGGACGTCGCCGGTTCCGCGCTGCTGCGGTGGCGCACCGGGGCGCTGCTGCCGACGGGCCTGCGCCGGCTGCCGCGCTCGGGCGGCCGCCCGAGCGTCGGCATCCCGCTGCCGCTGCGGGCGGGCGCCCTGGTCCCCGGGCTCCGGCTGCCGCGCGACGGCGGGCCGCGGGGCGTGGACCTCCGGGCGGTTGCCGCGGCGCTCGCCGGCCGGGACGACCTGGTCGACTGGCAGGTGCGGGTCACGCGCGGCCGGGGGCTCGACCAGCTCCTCGTCTGGATCGCCCCGAAGGACCGGGCGGCCGCGGAACGGACCGCGACCTCGGTGGCCGGCGGCGTCCGGGCGGCCAGCGGCGTGCTGCCCACGCAGCTCGTGGTGGTGGAGCCCGCGGCGCTGCGGGTCCCGCCGCAGGGGGCGCTGCTGTCGCCGCGCATCGTCGACCTTCGGCCGCCCGCCGGGGCCGGGGCGGCACCCGCCGCCTGACCCCTGCGGCGGCCACCCGGGCCGTCCGGCTGCCGTCTAGTGTGGGCGTGTGCCCTACCTGGACCATGCCGCCACGACGCCCATGGCGGCCGCCGCCCTGGACGCCATGGTCGCCCAGCTCGGGGTCGCCGCGAACCCCAGCTCGCTGCACGCGGCGGGGCGGCGGGCCCGCCGGGTGGTGGAGGAGTCGCGCGAGCGGATCGCCGCCGCGCTGGGCGTGCGCCCCTCGGAGGTCGTCTTCACCTCCGGCGGCACCGAGTCCGACAACCTCGCGGTCAAGGGCCTCGCCTGGGCGCGCCGCCGCGAGGACCCGCGGCGCAGGCGCGTGCTGGTGTCCGCCGTGGAGCACCACGCGGTGCTGGACTCCGCCGCCTGGCTGGCCGAGCAGCAGGGGTTCAGCTGCGAGCTGGTGGGGGTCGACGCCACCGGGCGGGTCACCCCCGAGCTGCTGCTGGCGGCGCTGGCCGCGGACGGCTCCGACGGTTCCGATGTCGCGCTCGTCAGCGTGCAGTGGGCCAACAACGAGGTGGGCACCGTCCAGCCGGTCGCGGAGCTCGCCGCGCTCTGCGCCGCGCGCGGCATTCCGTTCCACAGCGACGCCGTGCAGGCCGTCGGCGTCCTGCCGGTCGACGGCCGGGCCGTCGACGCCCTGTCGCTCACCGGCCACAAGCTGGGCGGGCCCGTCGGGGTCGGCGCGCTCGTCTGCGGCCGGGGCCGCGAGCTGGTCCCGACCAGCCACGGGGGCGGCCAGGAGCGCGACGTGCGCTCCGGCACCGTGGACACCGCGGGCGTGGCGGGCTTCGGCGTCGCGGTGGAGCAGGCCGTGGCCGAGCGGGAGCAGCGGGCTTCGCACGTGCGCGGGCTGCGGGACCGCCTGCTGGGCGGGCTGCGCGCCATCGCACCCGACCTGATCGTCAATGGGGCGGACCCGGCCCTGCCGGCGGCCCGCCTGCCCGGCAACCTGCACGTCACCTTCCCCGGCTGCGAGGGCGACTCCCTGCTGTTGCTGCTCGACGCGGCCGGCATCGAGTGCTCGACGGGGTCGGCCTGCTCCGCGGGCGTGGCCCGGCCCAGCCACGTGGTGCTGGCCATGGGCGTCGCGCCCGAGCTGGCCCGCGGCAGCCTGCGGTTCACGCTGGGCGCCACGTCCACGCAGGACGACGTCGACGCGGTCTGCGCCGCGCTGCCCGGG
The DNA here is from genome assembly GCA_025965515.1 of Mycobacterium sp. Lineage (GTDB taxonomy): Bacteria > Actinomycetota > Actinomycetes > RYN-182 > RYN-182 > RYN-182. The sequence continues at coordinate 39,966 of JAOPWU010000223.1, read as the reverse complement.
GTGCTCGAGCGCGCGCGCCGTGCGGGCGCCGCGCTGGCGGTCTGAGGCCGTGACGCTCCGATGAGGGTGATCGCGGCCATGAGCGGCGGGGTGGACTCGGCCGTCGCGGCGGCCCGGGCCCGCGACGCCGGGCACGACGTGACGGGGGTGCACCTGGCGCTCTCGCCGAGCCCCGCCCGTGCCGCCGAGGGCGCCCGCGGCTGTTGCACGCTGGACGACGCGCGGGACGCCCGCCGGGCCGCGGACGCGCTGGGCATCCCGTTCTACGTCTGGGACCTCGCGGCACGGTTCGGCCGGGACGTGGTGGACGACTTCGTCGAGACCTACGCCCGCGGCGAGACGCCGAACCCCTGCCTGCGGTGCAACGAGCGCATCAAGTTCGCCGCCGTGCTGGACCGGGCCCAGGCGCTCGGCTTCGACGCGGTGGTCACGGGGCACTACGCGCGGCTCGTGGACGTGGCCGGCGGGGTGGGGCTCGCCCGCGCGGCCGACCCCGGCAAGGACCAGTCCTACGTGCTGGGCACGCTGCGGCGGGACCAGTGGGAGCGCGCGATCTTCCCGCTCGGCGACAGCCAGAAGTCCGAGGTGCGCGCGGAGGCCGCGACGCGCGGGCTCGCGGTCGCCGACAAGCGCGACAGCTCCGACATCTGCTTCATCCCGCAGCGGGACACCGCGGGCTGGCTGCGCAACCGCCTGGGGGAGCAGCCGGGCAGCGTCGTCGACGCCACCACCGGCCGGGAGGTCGGGCGCCACGACGGCGCGTACGCCTTCACGGTGGGGCAGCGGCGCGGCCTCGACCTCAGCGTCCCGGCCGCGGACGGGCGGCCCCGCTTCGTCCTCGGCGTCGAGCCCGCGGCGCGGCGCGTCGTGGTGGGGCCGCGGGAGCTGCTGGCGACGCGCGAGCTGGCCGTCAGCGCGCCGGTGTGGAACGGCATCGACGCCCCGGCGGGCGAGCTGCGCTGCCGGGTGCAGCTGCAGGCGCACGGCGGCGCCGTCGCCGCCACGGCCGTGGCCGACGCGTCGGGCATCGCGTTGACCTTCGACGAACCGGTCCGCCGGCCTGCGCCCGGGCAGGCGGCGGTGCTCTACGACGAGGCGGACGTGCGGGTGCTCGGCGCCGGTCGCGTCGCCGCCGGACGGGTCGTCGGGGACGCCGTGCCGGACACGGACGTACGCCCCGCGGGCGCCGCGGCCCCCCGCGCCTGAGACGAGACGCCAGCGCCACCCGGTCGCACGATCCGCAGGGCCGCGACCGTCGCTACGCTCTGGGTATGGCCGAACCGGTGGCGCTGACAGACCTGCGCGTGATCCAGGAGTACAGCCTTGCGTTGTTCAAGCCCGAGGCCTCCCGCGACGCACTGATCGCCCTGCTGCGCGAGGACCTCGCGTGGCTCGAGGCGGGGTGCCCGGGCGCCTCCCCGACCGTCGGGGACATGACGGTGGTCGTCCCGACCGTGGCCGCGGTGCCGCCGATGCCTATCGGGGCCGCGGTGGTCCCGTCCTCACCGTCCCCGCGCTCGCCGGTGCCGCCGCCCGCGCCGACGCGGTCCCGCCACGCGGCCGAGCAGCCCGCCCGCGTGCCGGTGCGGCGCCCCGCGCCGGTCGCGGTCGAGCCGGTGGCGGTCGACGTGCCGCAGGAGCTGCCGGCAGACCCGCTGCCGCCGTCGCCGCTGCGTCCCCGGCCGGCCCGCCGGCCCGCCGCCCGCGCGGAGAGCTCATCGCCACGCGTGCCCCGCCCCGGGGGCGAGCAGGCGTCGCCCCGCCCGCGCCGGAAGTCGTGACGCCGCTTCCGGGGGAGGAAGCGAGCGCGTCGACAGCGACGGCGCAGGTCTGGCGCCGCTCCGTTGCCACCGGCGTCGGCAGCATGCCCGGCGACGACATGGCCGCGGCGTGCCGCGCCGTGCTGGAGGCACTGCCGGACCTGCCGCACCAGCCCGAGCTGCCGTCGCGCGGACCGGGGGCGGACCTCGTCAGCCGTGCCGCCGTCGCCCTCGTCGACCTGCCGGTCGACCTCGAGCCGGCGGGCTGGCGGCTCGTCGCGCGGCCGGGCCGGGCGCAGCGCGAGGCCCGTGACGTGGCGCGGCGTGACCTCGACGTCCTCACGGCGGTCGCCGCCGGCCTGACCGGTGCGTTCAAGCTGCAGATCGCCGGGCCGTGGACCCTGGCCGCGGCGCTGGAGCGCCCGCGCGGCGGGCCCGCCCTGGCGGACCGGGGTGCCGTCCGGGACATCACCGCGAGCCTCGGCGAGGGCATGCAGCAGCTGGTGGCCGAGCTGCGCGAGCGGCTGCCGGGCATCGACCGCGTCGTCGTGCAGCTCGACGAGCCCGGGCTGCCGGGTGTCCTCGCGGGGACCGTGCCGACGGCCAGCGGCTTCGGCGTGGTGGCGGCCGTCGACGAGCCGGCGGCGGTGGCCGGCCTGGCGACCGTGCTCGACGCCATCCGCGCGGCGGGGGCGGTGCCCGCGCTGCACTGCTGCGCCCCGCGGCCGCCGCTCGCGCTCGCCGTGGCGGCGGGCGCGCAGCTGCTCAGCTTCGACGTCACGCTGCTCACCCGGGCCGACGACCAGCCCATCGGGGAGGCCGTCGAGGCCGGCATCCGGCTGCTCGCCGGGGCCGTGCCGGTGCCCCTCGACCAGCCGGGACAGCCCGCAGCCCCGCTACCCACCGCGGCGGCCGTCGCCGCCCGGCTGCGTGACTGGTGGCGCGCCATGGGGCTGGCCGTACCGCTGGGGGAGGCGGTCGCCGTGACGCCGGCCTGCGGGCTGGCAGGTGCGACGCCGGATACTGCTGGGCAGGTCCTGAGGACCTGCCGCGAGGTTGCGCGGCGGCTGGCGGAGGAGGACGAGAGCGCGTGAGCGCGTCATGACGGCGGACCGCACGGCGGCCCGGGCGGTCGGGACGGATGGGGCGGCCCCCGAGGGGTCGCCCGCGGCGGCCCCCGACGCCGGGGCCCTGCTGCGCGTCACGGAGCTGACGCGGCAGCTCGAGGAGTGGTCCTTCCAGTACTACGTGCTGGACGACCCGTCGGTGCCCGACGCCGACTACGACGCGGCCATGCGCGAGCTGACCGCGCTGGAGGCCCGGTTCCCGGCGCTGCGGACGCCGTCGTCCCCGACGCAGCGGGTGCAGGGCTGGCCGAGTACGGACTTCGCCCCGGTCGAGCACCTGGAGCGGCTGCTCAGCCTCGACAACGTCTTCACCGAGGCCGAGTTCGTCGAGTGGGTGGCCCGCGTGGAACGGGAGGCGCCTGTCTCCGCGTGGCTGTGCGAGCCCAAGATCGACGGGCTGGCCGTCGACCTGGTGTACGAGCAGGGCCGGCTGGTGCGGGGGGCAACGCGCGGCGACGGCCGCACCGGCGAGGACATCACCGCGAACCTCCGGACGCTGTCGTCCATCCCGCAGCGGCTCCCCGGCGACGCCCCGGAGCTGCTCGAGGTCCGCGGCGAGGTCTTCCTCCCCCTGGCGGGCTTCGAGGCGCTGAACGCGCGGCTCGTCGAGGCGGGGGCCAAGCCCTTCTCCAACCCCCGCAACGCGGCGGCCGGCTCGCTGCGGCAGAAGGACCCGCGCGTCACCGCCTCCCGGCCGCTCACCATGACGGTGCACGGGCTGGGGAAGCGGGTCGGCTTCGACCCGCCGTCGCAGTCGGCCGCCTACGAGGCCCTGGCCGGCTGGGGGCTGCCGGTGTCGTCGCGCTACCGGGTCGTGCCGGACGCCCGGGGCGTCCTGGACTACGTCGCCTACTACGGCGAGCACCGGCACGCGGTCGAGCACGAGATCGACGGCGTCGTCATCAAGGTGGACGACCTGGTCCTGCAGCGACGGCTCGGCGCCACCTCGAAGGTCCCGCGCTGGGCGGTCGCGTGGAAGTACCCGCCGGAGGAGGCGACGACCCTCCTCAACAACATCTTCGTGTCCGTGGGGCGGACCGGCCGGGCCACACCCTTCGCCAGCCTCGAGCCGGTGTTCGTCGGCGGCGTCACCGTGTCGACCGCGACCCTGCACAACGCGAGCGAGGTCGCCCGCAAGGACGTGCGCGTCGGCGACACCGTCGTGGTCCGGCGGGCCGGGGACGTCATCCCGGAGGTCGTGGCGCCCCTCGTCGAGCGGCGGCCGGCCGACGCCGAGCCGTGGGTCATGCCGACCACGTGCCCGGCCTGTGGCACGCCGCTCGCGCCGGCGCGCGAGGCCGACGTGGACCTGCGCTGCCCCAACGCCCGGTCCTGCCCCGCGCAGCTCCGCGAGCGGCTGTTCGCCCTGGCGGGGCGCGGCGCGTTCGACATCGAGGTGCTCGGCTACGAGGCCGCGGACGCCCTGCTGGCCGACGGCCTCGTCACCGACGAGGGCGACGTGTTCGCGCTCGACGCCGACGCGCTCGCCCGGTCCGCGTTCTTCCGGCGGAAGAACGGCGAGCTGTCGGCCAACGCCACCAAACTGCTGGATAACCTCGCCGCAGCCCGGCACCGCCCCCTGTGGCGGGTGATCGTCGCGCTCTCCATCCGGCACGTCGGCCCGACGGCGGCCCGCGCGCTGGCCCGGCACTTCCGGTCGCTCGACGCCATCGCCGGGGCCGGCCAGGAGGAACTCGCGGAGGTGGAGGGCGTCGGCCCGACCATCGCCAGCGCGCTGCAGGACTGGTTCGCCGTCGACTGGCACCGCGGCATCGTCGAGAAGTGGCGGGCCGCCGGCGTCGAGCTGGCCGACGCGGGCGCCGAGGAGGGCCCGCGGCCGCTCGAGGGCGTCACGGTCGTCATCACGGGGACGCTCGTGGACTACAGCCGCGACGGCTCCACGGAGGCGGTGCAGGAGCTCGGCGGCAAGGTGAGCGGGTCGGTCTCGAAGAAGACCTCGTTCGTCGTCGTCGGCGAGGCCCCCGGCCGGGCGAAGTACGAGAAGGCACTGGCCCTCGGGGTCCCGCTGCTGGGCGACGAGGGGTTCGCGGCGCTGCTGGCCGGCGGCCCGGAGGCGGCCCGGGAGCACCTGCTGGAACCGGCCGACCAGCAGGCCGAGCCGGCCGAGGGCGCCTGACCCGGCGCCCGCCGCGCTCAGGCGCTGGCGCCCTCGGCGGACGCGTCCAGGGGGGCGACGGTGGCGGCGATCCCCGCCAGGTGCGCCAGCCGCAGCACCTCGGAGGCCCGGAACCGCGAGCCGCCCGGGCGCCCCACCAGCACGACCAGTTCCGGCCGGCCCACGGGTGCGGCGGCGAGCTCCATCGCCTGCTCCTCCCAGCGCGGGGGCACCCAGGGCTCGGACCGGTCGAGGCGCCGGGCCGTGGTCAGCGGCAGCCAGGGGAGGTCCAGCCCCTCGGTGCGCGGCGGCCCGGCCGAGGTGTGCCGCACCGCGACGGACCCGTCGGGCAGCCGCTCCAGCAGCAGCGCCCAGCCCGCCCGGAAGACGCCCGGGCTGTTCTCGGTGAGCAGTTCCAGGCCCCGCTCCGGGGTGGCCGCCAGCTCGTCGACGAGTTCGAGGTCGCGGTGCAGGTCCCCGCCGCGCGGGTACGGCCGGATGCTCTCGACCGCGGCGCCCGGCACCGACTGGGCGGCGGTCACCAGGGCGTCGGCCAGGCCACCCGGAACCAGCTCGACGACCAGGTCGTCGACGGCCCCGTCGGGGCCCCGCTCCACGACGTCGAGGCTCACGATGTCGCCGCCGGCGGAGCCGATGGCGGTCGCGAGGGCCCCGAGCGACCCCGGACGGTCGGGTAGGACGACACGCAACAGATAGCTCACGGCGATCAGTGTCTCGTGCGGCTGTTGCACCGGTGTTGCCCGGGGGTCGGGGCGCCCCCGCAGCCGGCCGGAGCGGCCCGCCGGCCGCCGATAGAGTTGGGGCTATGACCATCTCCCGCGACGAGGTAGCCCACCTCGCCCGGCTCTCCCGGCTGGCGCTCGGCGACGCCGAGCTCGACCACCTCGCGGGCCAGCTCGACGCCATCCTGTCCGCCGTCGCCCGCGTGTCCGAGGCCGCGGGGGAGGACGTGCCCCCCACCAGCCACCCGCTGCCGCTCGTGAACGTGTTCCGGCCGGACGTCACCCGCCCCGGCCTGACCGCCGAGCAGGCGCTCGCCGGCGCCCCCGTGGCCGAGGACGGCCGCTTCCGTGTCCCCCGCATCCTGGACGAGGACGTCTGATGGCCGATTCCGAGAGCCTCACCCGGCTCACCGCCACCCAGCTCGCCGGCGCCATGGCGGCGGGCGACGTCTCCGCCGTCGAGGTGACCCGCGCGCACCTGGAGCGGATCGCGGCCGTCGAGCCCGACGTCCACGCCTTCCTGCACGTGGACACCGACGGCGCGCTCGCCGCGGCCGCGACGGTCGACGAGCGCCGCGCGGCGGGCGAGCCGCTGGGTCCCCTCGCGGGCGTGCCGCTGGCGCTCAAGGACGTGCTGACGCAGCAGGGGGTCCCCACCACCTGCGGCTCGCGGATCCTGGAGGGCTGGCGGCCCCCGTACGACGCCACCGTCGTGCGGCGGCTCAAGGACGCGGGCGTGGTGCTCCTCGGTAAGACGAACATGGACGAGTTCGCCATGGGCTCGTCGACGGAGAACAGCGCGTACGGCCCGACCAGCAACCCGTGGGACCGCGAGCGCATCCCCGGTGGCAGCTCCGGCGGTTCCGCCGCGGCCGTGGCGGCGTTCGAGGCGCCGCTCGCCGTCGGCACCGACACCGGCGGGTCCATCCGCCAGCCCGCCGCCGTCTGCGGCCTGGTCGGTGTCAAGCCGACGTACGGCGCCGTCAGCCGGTACGGCCTGGTGGCCTTCTCGTCCAGCCTCGACCAGGCCGGCCCGTTCGCCCGCACCGTGCGGGACGCGGCGCTGCTGCACGAGGCGATGGCCGGGCACGACCCGCACGACTCCACGTCGCTCGACGAGCCCGTGCCGTCGCTGGTCACCCAGGTGGGCCGCGACATCACCGGCATGCGGGTCGGCATCGTCCGCGAGCTGTCGGGGGAGGGGTACCAGCCGGGCGTGGAGCAGCGGTTCCGCGAGGCCGTCGCGGTGCTGGAGGCGCTCGGCGCCGAGGTCGTCGAGGTCACCTGCCCGCACTTCGAGCTGGCGTTGGCGGCGTACTACCTGATCGCCCCCAGCGAGGCGTCGAGCAACCTGGCGCGGTTCGACGCCATGCGGTTCGGGCTGCGCGTCGGCGACGACGGCGAGCGGTCCGCCGAGGAGGTCATGGCGCTGACCCGCGCCGCGGGCTTCGGGCCCGAGGTGAAGCGCCGGATCATGCTCGGTACCTACGCGCTGTCGAGCGGGTACTACGACGCCTACTACGGCCAGGCGCAGAAGGTCCGCACCCTCATCACCAACGACTTCACCGCCGCGTACGAGCAGTGCGACGTGCTGGTCAGCCCGACGACGCCGACCACGGCCTTCCGGCTGGGGGAGCGCGTGGACGACCCGGTGGCGATGTACCTCGCCGACCTGTGCACCATCCCGTCCAACCTGGCGGGCGGCCCCGCGCTGTCGCTGCCGGTCGGGCTCAGCCCCGACGACGGCCTGCCGGTGGGGCTGCAGGTCATGGCGCCGGCGCTCGAGGACGCCCGGCTCTACCGGCTGGCCGGCGCGCTGGAGAGCGAGCTCGACACCCGCCGCGGCCACCCGCTGCTCGACGAGGCACCCGCACTGACCCTGGAGGCCCGCTCATGACCGTCGCGCCGCCGACCCCGGAGGGCACCCTGCTGTCGTACGACGACGCGGTCTCCCGGTACGAGCCCGTCATCGGCCTCGAGACGCACGTCGAGCTGGGCACCCAGTCGAAGATGTTCTGCGGCTGCCCGACCGCGTTCGGGGCCGAGCCGAACACGCAGGTGTGCCCCGTGTGCCTCGGCCTGCCCGGGTCGCTGCCGGTCGTGAACGAGGCGGCCGTGCGGTTCGCCGCGATGATCGGCCTGGCGCTGCACTGCAGCATTGCGCCGTACAGCCGATTCGCCCGGAAGAACTACTTCTATCCGGACATGCCCAAGGACTACCAGATCAGCCAGTACGACGAGCCCCTGTGCGTCGACGGCTACCTGGACGTCGAGGTGGCCACCCCCGAGGGGCCGCAGAGCGTCCGCGTCGCGATCGAGCGGGTGCACCTCGAGGAGGACACCGGCAAGACCCTGCACGTCGGCGGCGCGACGGGCCGCATCCACGGCGCCACCCACTCGCTGGTCGACTACAACCGCGCGGGCATCCCGCTGGTGGAGATCGTGACGCGGCCGGTCGAGGCCGGCCGGTACGCCCCCGAGGTGGCCCGCGCCTACGTGACGGAGCTGCGGGAGCTGCTGCTCTCGCTGGGTGTCTCCGACGTGCGCATGGAGCAGGGCTCGCTGCGTTGCGACGCCAACCTCTCCCTGCGCCGCCCCGGCCAGCCCTACGGCACCCGCACCGAGACCAAGAACGTGAACTCGCTGCGGTCCGTCGAGCGGGCGGTGCGCCACGAGGTGCAGCGGCAGGCCGCGATCCTCGAGGCGGGCGGCAGGATCCGCCAGGAGACGCGGCACTTCCAGGAGGGCGACGGCACGACCAAGCCGGGCCGCAGCAAGGAGGAGGCGACCGACTACCGGTACTTCCCCGAGCCCGACCTGGTGCCCCTGGCGCCGACCGCGGAGTGGGTCGAGGAGCTGCGGGCCGGGCTGCCCGAGCTGCCCGCGGAACGCCGCCGCCGCATGACCGAGGAGTACGGCTACACGTCGCTCGACCTGGAGCAGATGCGCGGGGCAGGCGTCCTGGAGCTCGTGCAGGAGACGGTGGCGGCCGGCGCGTCGCCGGACGCCGCCCGCAGCTGGTGGATGAACGACCTTGCCGCGCGGGCGAACGAGGCGGGCCTGGCGCCCGGCGACCTCGGCATCTCCCCCGCGGAGGTGGCGCAGGTGGTCGAGCTGGTGGGCCGCGGGACGCTCACGGCCGCGCTCGCCCGCGAGGCCGTCGGCTACGTCGTCGCGGGGGAGGGGACCGTCGACCAGGTGGTCGCCGCGCGCAGCCTGGCTGTCGTGCAGGACGACGCGGCCATCGCCGCGGCGGTCGACGCGGCGCTCGCCGCCGAGCCCGGCGCGGCCGACAAGGTCCGCGGCGGTGACACCAAGGCGCTGGGCCCGCTGCTGGGCCATGTCATGAAGGCGACCCAGAAGAAGGCCGACGCGCGGGCGGTCCGGCAGCTGCTGCTGGAACGGCTCGGACAGGCGTGAGCCCGTCGCGGCCGGATCCCAGGCCGGGACGGGTAGATTCGGGGCATGAGCAACGATCCACGGCGGCCCCGTAGCCACGACGTCACCGACGGCTTCGAGCGTGCCCCGGCGCGGGCCATGCTCCGCGCGGTCGGCATGACCGAGGACGACTTCACCAAGCCCCAGGTCGGCGTCGCGTCGTCGTGGAACGAGGTCACCCCCTGCAACATGCCGCTGCAGCGGCTGGCGCAGGGCGCGAAGGCCGGTGTGCGGGAGGCCGGCGGCTTCCCGATGGAGTTCGGCACCATCGCCGTCAGCGACGGCATCTCCATGGGGCACGTCGGCATGCACGCCTCGCTGGTCAGCCGCGAGGTCATCGCCGACTCGGTCGAGCTCGTGGTGCACGCCGAGCGGCTGGACGGGACCGTGCTGCTGGCCGGCTGCGACAAGTCGCTGCCGGGCATGCTCATGGCCGCCGCCCGGCTCGACCTCGCCAGCGTCTTCCTCTACGGCGGGTCCATCCGCCCGGGGTACGTGAACGGCAAGGCCGTCACCATCGGCGACGTCTTCGAGGCCGTCGGCGCGCGCGCCCGCGGCCTGCTCGACGACGAGGGGCTGCTCGAGGTCGAGCGCAACGCCTGCCCGACCGAGGGGTCCTGCGGCGGCATGTTCACCGCGAACACCATGGCGAGCGCCGGCGAGGCGCTGGGCATGTCGCTGCTCGGCTCGGCCAGCGCGCCGGCGCCCGACGCGCGCCGCGACGAGTGGGCCCGTAAGAGCGGCCTGGCCGTCATGAACCTGCTGGACAAGGGCATCACCGCCCGCCAGATCCTCACCCGCGAGGCCTTCGAGAACGCCATCGCCGTCGTCATGGCGCTCGGCGGCTCCACGAACGCCGTCCTGCACCTGCTCGCCATCGCCCACGAGGCGCGGGTCCCGCTGGACCTCGACGACTTCGACCGGGTCGGCCGCAAGGTCCCGCACATCGCGGACCTCAAGCCGTTCGGCACCTACGTCATGGAGGACGTCGACCGCATCGGCGGCGTCCCGGTGGTCATGCGGGCGCTGCTGGAGGCCGGGCTGCTGCACGGCGACGCCCTCACCGTCTCCGGCCGGACCCTCGGCGAGGAGCTGCGCGAGCTGGCACCGCCGGACCCGGACGGCCTGGTCGTGTACGGCCTCGACAAGCCGCTGGCCCGGCAGGGCGGCCTGGCCATCCTGCGGGGCTCGCTCGCGCCGGACGGGGCCGTGGTGAAGAGCGCCGGCCTGGAGAAGCTGCGCATCGAGGGCACCGCCCGCGTCTTCGACCGGGAGCCGGACGCCATGGCCGCCGTGACCTCCGGGTCCGTGAAGGCCGGCGACGTCGTGGTCATCCGCTACGAGGGCCCGAAGGGCGGCCCCGGGATGCGCGAGATGCTCGCCGTCACCGCCGCCATCAAGGGCGCCGGCCTGGGCAAGGACGTCGTGCTGCTCACCGACGGCCGGTTCTCGGGCGCCACGTTCGGGCTGTGCGTCGGGCACGTCGCCCCGGAGGCGACGGACGGGGGCCCGATCGCGCTGGTGCAGGACGGCGACCGCATCGTGCTGGACGTCGAGCACCGCCGCCTCGACCTGCTGGTCGAGCCCGCCGAGCTGGAGCGCCGGAGCGCGGGCTGGAAGCCCGTGGAGCCGGAGATCACGACCGGGGCGATCGGCAAGTACGCCCGGCTCGTGGGCTCCGCCGCACAGGGTGCGGTCTGCGGCTGACCTGCCGCGGGGGGACCGGGTTGACCGAGGACGACGGGGGAGTCGTGTGAACTGGCCTGTGCTCATGCAGGGCCGGCGACGCAAGCGGTCGCGGGCGAAGTGGGTGGCGGGGGGCACCGCCCTCGTCGTCGTGGTCGCCGGCGCCGGCGCGGGCGGCTTCGTCATCCACCAGCAGCGGCAGCACGCCGCCGCGGTGAGGGCCGAGCGGCAGGCCGCCAGCGCCTTCCTGCAGGCCTGGTCCCGCGGCGACGACCCGGCGCAGGTCGCGGCCGTCGCCGCTCCGCCCGCGGACCTGGCGGCCACGCTCGCCGGCACCCGCACCCGGCTCGGCGTGACCGCGGCCGCGTACACCCTCACGGGGCTGCGCGCTGGGTCGCACCCGTCGTTCAGCTACCACGCGGCCGTCACGGTCGCCGGGCTCACCACGACCCCCGGCGTCGGGGCCGCGGCGGGGCAGCAGGAGACGGGGCCCTGGCAGTACGACGGCTCGGCCGCCCTGGTGCGGCAGGGGTCCCGCTACCTCGTCGCCTGGGCGCCCGAGGTGCTGCACCCGGCGCTGCACGCCGGCCAGCAGCTGGCCCGCGTGCGCACGCTCGGCACCCGCGGCCAGGTGCTGCTCGCCGACGGCCGTCCCGTCCGCGGCAACGACGCCGACCTGTCGGCGAACCTGGTCGGCTCGGTCGGGCCGCTGGCGGCCGCGCAGGCGACCGCCGCGGGCTCCCGCTTCCTCGCCGGGGACGTCGCGGGCCAGAACGGTCTGGAGCGGGCCTACAACGACACGCTCGCCGGGCAGCCGGGCGGCGACATCGAGGTCCAGGACGCCAAGACCGGCAAGCGCGTGCAGGTCCTGTCGACGTACACGCCCACCAACGGCACCAACGTGACGCTCTCGCTGGACCTGCGGACGCAGCAGGCGGGCGAGGCGGCGCTCGCGAACCTCGGCAAGAACAGCGCCCTGGTCGCGATCGACACGAACACCGGCCAGGTGAAGGCGCTGGTCAACGCGCCCCCCGCCGGGGTCGGCCGGGCGGCCAACAGCTACTACCCGCCGGGGTCGACCTTCAAGACGATCACCCTGACCGCCGCGCTGCTGGCCGGGAAGACGCCGGAGACGCCGCTGAACTGCACGCCGACCGTGACGGTGGACGGCCGGTCGTTCGCCAACGCGGAGGCGGAGGCGTTCGGGACGATCTCGCTGCGCGACGCCTACGCGCGGTCGTGCAACACCGCCTTCATCAACCTCGAGCAGTCGCTGCCGGCCGGCGCCGTGCAGCAGGCCGCGGAGCTCTTCGGCTTCAACCTGAAGACCGACCCGCTGCCCATCGCCAGCAAGGGCGGCTCGTACCCGGCCACGACCGGCCCTGTCGAGGCGGCCGCCGCGGCGATCGGGCAGGCGAAGGTGCAGGCCTCGCCGCTGCAGATGGCGTCCGTCGCGGCCGCGGTCGCGAGCGGCACCTGGCGGCAGCCATCCGTCGTCACCGCGCCGGCGCCGACGGGGCTCGTCAGCCACCCGCTGCCGGCGGGGGTGGCGCCCACCGTCGCGTCGCTCATGCGCTCGGTCGTCACCGACGGGACGGGCACGGCGGCGAACAACGTGCCCGGCGGCCCGGTGCAGGGCAAGACCGGCACGGCGGAGTACGGCACGGCGAACCCGCCCCGCACGCACGCCTGGTTCATCGGCTTCCAGGGCGCCACCGCGTTCTGCGTGTTCGTCGAGGACGGCGGGTTCGGCGCGGCCACGGCCGCCCCGGCCGCTGCCCGTTTCCTCACGAACCTGGCCGGGTGACGCGCCCCGACGGCCCCCGGTTTGACGAACCGCGGGCCGTCGGGCAGGCTTGTCCACATGCTCGACCGACTTTTCGTACGGGGACTGCGCGCAGGCTGACGCCCGCGGCACCTCTGCGCGCACCCCTCTGACGCCTCGGTGGCGCAGAGGGTTTTTTGTTGCCCGTACCTCCGACCGCCCCCGCGGCACCTCCGCACCGCCGCCAGACCCTCGAGGAAACCCCATGAGCGACGTCATCACCGGAGCGCAGGCTCTCGTGCGCAGCCTCGAGAACGTCGGCGTGGACGTCGTCTTCGGCATCCCGGGCGGAGCGATCCTCCCGGCGTACGACCCGCTGTTCGACTCCGAGCGGGTCCGCCACATCCTCGTGCGGCACGAGCAGGGCGCCGGTCACGCGGCCACCGGGTACGCGCAGGCGACCGGCCGGGTCGGCGTCTGCATGGCCACGTCCGGCCCCGGGGCGACCAACCTGGTGACGCCCATCGCCGACGCCTACATGGACAGCGTGCCGATCGTGGCGATCACCGGGCAGGTGCCCCGCTCGTCCATCGGGACGGACGCCTTCCAGGAGGCGGACATCTGCGGCATCACGATGCCGATCACCAAGCACAACTTCCTGGTGCAGGACCTCGCCGACCTGCCGCGCACCATCGCCGAGGCGTTCCACCTGGCCTCGACGGGCCGCCCCGGGCCGGTCCTCGTCGACATCCCCAAGGACATCCTGCAGGGCAGCGGGCCGTACACCTGGACCGGGCAGATCGACCTGCCGGGCTACCACCCCGTGACGCGGCCGCACGGCAAGCAGGTCCGCGAGGCGGCCCGGCTCGTCGCCTCGGCCCGCCGGCCCGTGCTCTACGTCGGTGGCGGCGTGCTGAAGGCGCGCGCCGCGGCCGAGCTGCGGGTGCTGGCCGAGCTGACCGGCGCGCCGGTCGTCACCACGCTGATGGCCCGGGGCGCCTTCCCCGACAGCCACCCGCAGCACCTGGGCATGCCGGGCATGCACGGCACGGTCGCCGCGGTGGCCGCGCTGCAGAAGTCCGACCTCATCGTCGCGCTGGGCGCGCGGTTCGACGACCGCGTGACCGGCGACCTGGCGAGCTTCGCGCCGAACGCCGCCGTGGTGCACGCCGACATCGACCCGGCGGAGATCGGCAAGAACCGCGTCGCCGACGTGCCGATCGTGGGCGACGTCCGGGAGACGCTGGCCGACCTGGTGGTGGCCGTGCAGCAGGAGCACGCGGCGGGCCGGCAGGCCGACCTGACCGCCTGGTGGCGGCGGCTCGACGAGTGGCGCACCGCGTACCCGCTGGGGTACGAGGACCACGACGACGGCACGCTGGCGCCGCAGTACGTGATCGAGCGGCTCGGCAAGATCGCCGGCCCGGACACGCTGTACGTCGCGGGCGTGGGGCAGCACCAGATGTGGGCCAGCCAGTTCATCGGCTACGAGAAGCCCTACACGTGGCTCAACTCCGGCGGCCTGGGGACCATGGGGTACGCCGTGCCGGCCGCCATGGGCGCCAAGGTCGGCCGTCCTGACGCCACGGTCTGGGCCATCGACGGCGACGGCTGCTTCCAGATGACCAACCAGGAGCTCACCACCTGCGCCCTCGAGGGCATCCCGATCAAGGTCGCCATCATCAACAACGGCAACCTCGGCATGGTCCGGCAGTGGCAGACGCTGTTCTACAACGGCCGCTACTCCAACACCGACCTCGGCACCCGCCGCATGGTCCCGGACTTCGTGAAGCTGTCCGAGGCGATGGGGTGCGTCGGGCTGCGCTGCGAGACGGCCGCGGACGTGGACGCCACCATCGAGAAGGCCATGGCCATCGACGACGCGCCCGTGGTCGTCGACTTCGTGGTGGGCGAGGACGCCATGGTGTGGCCGATGGTCTCGGCCGGCGCCAGCAACAGCGACATCCAGGCCGCGCTCGGCGTGCGCCCGACCTGGGGTCCCGACGATGTGTGACCCGACCCAGTCGCCCGCCCGCGCGCAGAAGGAGCCGTCCGCGTGACCACCACCCGCCACACGCTGTCCGTCCTCGTCGAGGACAAGCCCGGCGTGCTGGCCCGCGTCGCCAGCCTGTTCTCCCGCCGGGGCTTCAACATCGAGTCGCTCGCCGTCGGCAACACCGAGGTGCCGGGCGTCAGCCGGATGACCATCGTCGTCACGGTGGAGGGCCTGCCGCTCGAGCAGGTGACCAAGCAGCTCAACAAGCTGGTCAACGTCCTGAAGATCGTCGAGCTGGAGTCCGACGCCTCGGTGCAGCGGCAGATCCGCCTCATCAAGGTCCGGGCCGACGCGGCCACCCGCAGCCAGGTCCTCGAGGTCGTGGAGCTGTTCCGCGCCAAGGTGGTCGACGTGGCGCTCGACGCGGTCACGATCGAGGCCACGGGGACGCTGGACAAGCTCGACGCCCTCGTGCGGGTCCTCGAGCCGTTCGGCCTCAAGGAGCTCGTGCAGTCCGGGATGGTCGCGCTCGGCCGCGGCTCCCGCTCCATCTCCGGCTCGGAGCAGCGGCTCCGGGCGGTCCCCGCCGTCTCTGCGTGATCACAACAGCCTGACCACTCCCACCCTCCCCACCTGCGCCCCGACCGGGCGGGGTGGAGGACGATCGGTGGCGTAGGGCCCTCCTCGAACGTCCGGGACCCGGACGGACGCGGGAGGGGCGGTTGCGCCCCAGGCGCAGCAAGCACTGTCCACCCGCGGTGCGGCGGGCCCCGTCCGCACCGCTCTCGGCGGCCGTTCGGCCGCGCCGGCGCCCCCGCGCCGGCCAGAAGGGAACGCAACCCCACATGGTCGACATCTACTACGACGCCGACGCCGACCTGGCGCTCATCCAGGGCAAGAAGGTCGCCGTCCTGGGCTACGGCAGCCAGGGCCACGCCCACGCGCTGTCGCTGCACGACTCGGGTGTCGACGTGCGCGTCGGCCTGCCGGAGGGCAGCAAGAGCCGCGCCAAGGTCACCGACGCCGGCCTGCGGGTCACCGACCCGGCGACCGCGTCCGCCGAGGCCGATGTGATCATGATCCTCGCGCCCGACACCGTGCAGCGGAAGCTCTACACCGAGTCGGTCGAGCCCCACCTGACCGCCGGCAAGGCGCTGCTCTTCGGCCACGGCTTCAACATTCGCTACGGGCTCATCAAGCCCCCCGCCGACGTCGACGTCGCGATGATCGCGCCGAAGGGCCCGGGTCACCTGGTCCGCCGCCAGTACGTCGAGGGCCGCGGCGTGCCGTGCCTCGTCGCCGTCGACCAGGACGCCAGCGGCAACGCCCTCGCGCTCGCGCTGTCGTACGCGAAGGGCATCGGTGGCACCCGCGCCGGCGTCATCACCACCACGTTCACCGAGGAGACCGAGACCGACCTCTTCGGCGAGCAGGCGGTGCTCTGCGGCGGCGCGTCCGCGCTGGTGCAGGCCGGCTTCGAGACGCTCACCGAGGCGGGCTACGCCCCGGAGATCGCCTACTTCGAGTGCCTCCACGAGCTCAAGCTCATCGTCGACCTCATGTACGAGGGCGGCATCTCCCGGATGCGCTACTCGATCTCCGACACCGCTGAGTACGGCGACTACCGCAGCGGTCCGCGGGTCGTCGACGCGCGGGTCAAGGAGTCGATGAAGCAGATCCTCACCGAGATCCAGGACGGCACCTTCGCCAAGGAGTGGGTGGCGGAGGACGAGGCCGGCCGGCCGCAGTACAAGGCCTGGCAGGAGCAGGGCGCGCAGCACCCGATCGAGCAGGTCGGCGCGAAGCTCCGCGGGATGATGAGCTGGGTCGACACCCCGCTGAACGACACGGTCTGACCGACCGGTACGGGCGTCACCGCAGCGGCCCCGCCGCCGCGGTGACGGAGATCACGGGCCGGCTCCCTCCCACGCGGAGGGGGCCGGCCCGCCGCGCGTCCGGTGGTCCGGGATTCGGCCCGGTTGCGCCGGGGCCCGCACGGCCTGCCGTTACGCTGGCGCCCGACAGGCCGGGAGCGCCGACGCCCCCGGACACCGAGCCAGCAGGGATCTCCGCGTGACCACTACTGCCCAGCGTCCGGTCGTCCTCATCGCCGAGGAGCTCTCCCCGGCGGGCATCGCCGCCCTCGGCGACGACTTCGAAGTCCGGTACTGCGACGGCGCCGACCGCGCGCAGCTGCTGCCGGCACTCGCCACCGCCGACGCCGTCATCGTCCGCAGCGCCACGAAGATCGACGCGGAGGCCATCGCCGCCGCCCCGCAGCTGCGGGTGGTCGCCCGCGCGGGCGTGGGCCTCGACAACGTCGACATCAAGGCCGCCACGGCGCGCGGCGTCATGGTCGTGAACGCGCCGACCTCGAACATCGTGAGCGCCGCCGAGCACGCCATCGCGCTACTGCTGGCGGTCGCCCGCAACGTGGCCCCGGCCAACGAGGCGCTGCGCCAGGGGCAGTGGAAGCGCTCGAAGTACACGGGCGTCGAGATCGCCGGCAAGACGCTGGGCGTGGTGGGCCTCGGCCGCATCGGCGTCCTCGTGGCGCAGCGGATGTCCGCCTTCGGCGTGAACCTCATCGCCTACGACCCCTACGTGCAGCCGGCCCGCGCGGCGCAGCTCGGGGTGCGGCTGGTCCCGCTCGAGGACCTGCTCCGCGAGAGCGACTTCATCACGATCCACCTGCCGAAGACGCCGGAGACGGCGGGCCTCATCGGCGCCGAGCAGCTGCGGATGGTCAAGCCGTCCGTGCGCATCGTCAACGCCGCCCGCGGCGGGCTCATCGACGAGGCGGCGCTGGCGGAGGCCGTGCTCGAGGGCCGCGTCGCGGGCGCGGGCGTCGACGTCTTCGCGGCGGAGCCGACCACCTCCTCCCCGCTGTTCGCCTCCGAGCGCATCGTCGTGACGCCGCACCTGGGCGCCAGCACCGACGAGGCGCAGGAGAAGGCCGGGCTGGCCGTGGCGCGCAGCGTCGCGCTGGCGCTGCGCGGCGAGTTCGTCGCCGACGCCGTGAACGTGCAGGCCGGCGGCACCGTCGTCGAGGAGGTCCGGCCGGCGCTGCCGCTGGTCGAGAAGCTCGCGCAGGTGCTGGCCGGGGTCTGCGGCGGCCTTCCGGCGGGGCTCGAGGTCGCGGTGCTGGGGGAGCTCGCGTCCTACGACGTGAAGATCCTGGGCCTGACCGCGCTGCGCGGCCTGCTGGCCCCGACGGCCGACGCGCCGGTCTCCTACGTCAACGCCCCGGCGCTCGCGGCGGAGCGGGGGCTGGACGTCACCGTCACGACCACCACCGACAGCCCCGACTACCGCAACCTGATCGTGCTGCGGGCGAGCTTCGCCGACGGTCGCGTCGTCCAGGTGGCCGGCACGCTGGCGGGCACCAGGCAGATCGCCAAGGTGACCGAGGTGGACGGCTTCGACGTGGACCTCACCATCACGCCGCACCTGGTCTTCTTCCGCTACGTCGACCGGCCCGGCATCGTCGGCGCGATCGGCGCCATGCTCGGCGACGCGCAGATCAACATCGCGTCGGCGCAGGTCTCGCGGACCAGCATCGGCGGCGACACCCTGATGGTCGTCTCGGTGGACTCCGCCGTCCCCGCGCCGATCCTCGACGAGATCGGCATGGTCATCGGGGCGACGGCGGCGCACGCCGTCGATGTGGCCGAGCTGTAGCCACACGGGCCGCCAACGCCGCCCCGGGTGCGCCGCCGCCCGGTAGCGTCCCGGTCGTGCCGACCTTCAACGCCGCCGACGGGACCCGCCTGCACTACACGGTCGAGGGGAGCGGGCCGCACCTCGTCTGCCAGCCCGGCGGCCCCGGGCGCGCCGCGGCGTACCTGGAGGACCTCGGCGGCCTGACCGGCACGCGCACGGTCGTGCGGCTGGACGCCCGGGCCACCGGCGGCAGCGAGGTGCCGGCCGACCCGGCCTCGCTGGCCTTCCCGCGGCTGGCCGACGACCTGGTGGCGCTGCTCGACCACCTCGGGCTCGACCGCGCCGACGTGCTGGGGCACAGCGCCGGCGCGATCGTGCTGCAGGCGCTGGCGGCGCAGCACGCCGGCCGGCTGCGCCGGCTGGTCCTCGTGACGCCGAGCAGCCGGCTGCAGGCGCCGGACTTCCCGGACGTGGGCGCCATCCGGGCCGCGCGCTCGGGCGAGCCCTGGTACGCGGAGGCCGTCGAGGCGGCGGAGGCGCTCGCCGAGGGGATGCCCGGCGCGGTCACACAGCAGTTGGTGCGGCAGACCCGGCCGTTCTTCTACGGCCGGTGGGACGAGCGGCAGCAGGCCCACGCGGCCACCGCCGACAGCCAGAGCTCCCGCCGCGCGGAGCTGGGCTTCCGCCAAGCCGGCGGGACGGACACGGCCGGGCTGCTGGCCGCCCTGCGGGTCGTCACCGCGCCCGTACTGGTGGTCGCGGGGGAGCGGGACGGCCTCACCGGCGTGGCGTCCGCCCACCGCGTCGCCGGGTCCTTCCCCGACGCCCGGGTCGCCGTCCTCACGGGCGCCGGGCACTTCCCGTGGGTCGACGAGCCGCAGGCGTTCCGCGAGGTCGTCGAGGAGTTCCTGGCGGAGTGACGCCCGGGAACTGCGTGCCCGGGACAACCGCCGGTGGGGTGAACCGGGAGCAGCCACCCCGGATCTTTGTTACCGTGCTCGGCATGGCACAGGCGCTCCTCCTCCTTACGCGCCGCGGCGGGGCCTGACACCAGGCCGGCTCCCCGTCGCGGGTTCGTCGCGCTGGCCGCCGTCCTTCGTGAGTTCCGCTCACACCCCTGCTGTCGAGGAGAGCCGTCATGGCCGCCGTCTTCTCCGGGCCCACGTCCCGGATGCCGATCGAGAAGTACCGCCCCTTCCCGCCCGTCGCCCTGTCCGACCGGCAGTGGCCGTCGCGGCAGATCACCGCCCCGCCGCTCTGGTGCTCCGTGGACCTGCGCGACGGCAACCAGGCGCTCATCGACCCGATGACGCCCGCCCGCAAGCGCCGCATGTTCGAGCTGCTCTGCGCGATGGGCTTCAAGGAGATCGAGGTCGGCTTCCCGTCGGCCAGCCAGACCGACTTCGACTTCGTCCGTGAGCTGGTCGAGGACGAGCTCATCCCGGACGACGTCACGATCCAGGTCCTGACGCAGGCCCGCGAGGACCTCATCGCCCGCACCTTCGAGTCGCTGCGCGGCGCGCCGCGGGCGATCGTGCACCTGTACAACTCGACGTCCACGCTGCAGCGCCGGGTCGTCTTCGGCACCGATGTCGCGGGCGTCACGCAGATCGCCGTCGACGGGGCGCGCTGGTGCGTCAAGTACCGCGACGAGATCACCCCCGACACCGACATCCGCTGGGAGTACTCGCCGGAGTCGTTCACCGGCACGGAGCTCGAGGCCGCGCTGACCGTCTGCTCGGCCGTCATGGACGTGTGGGAGCCGACGGCGGAGCGCCCGGTGATCCTCAACCTGCCGGCCACCGTCGAGATGGCCAGCCCGAACGTCTATGCCGACCAGATCGAGTGGTTCCTGCGGCACGTACCCACCCGCGAGGCGGTCGTGCTGTCGCTGCACCCGCACAACGACCGGGGGACCGCGGTCGCTGCTGCCGAGCTGGGCGTTCTGGCCGGCGCGGACCGCGTCGAGGGCACCCTGTTCGGCAACGGCGAGCGCACCGGCAACGTCGATCTGGTGACGCTCGGCATGAACCTGGTGAGCCAGGGCGTCGACGCCGGCATCGACTTCTCCGACATCGACGCGGTGCGGCGCACCACCGAGTACTGCAACCAGCTGCCGGTGCACCCGCGGCACCCGTACGGCGGCGACCTGGTCTACACGGCTTTCTCCGGCAGCCACCAGGACGCCATCAAGAAGGGCTTCGAGGCCCGGGAGCGCGACCTGGAGCGGGACCCGGCGTACCCGTGGGAGGTGCCGTACCTGCCGATCGACCCGCACGACGTGGGGCGCTCCTACGAGGCCGTCATCCGCGTCAACTCGCAGTCCGGCAAGGGCGGCGTGGCGTACGTGCTCAAGTCCGAGCACGGCCTGGACCTGCCGCGGCAGCTGCAGATCGAGTTCAGCCGGGTCATCCAGCAGCGGACGGACGCCGAGGGCGGCGAGATCAGCCCGGAGGAGATCTGGGCGACGTTCCACGCCGAGTACCTCGAGCAGACCGGCGACCGCCGGCTCGTCTCCTTCCGCACGGACGAGGACGGCATCGACCTGGTGCTGGCGGACGCCGCCGGCCGCCGCCGCACGCTGCGCGGGGACGGCAACGGCCCCATCGCCAGCCTCTGCGACGCGATCGGCAGGACGGGCGTGGAGGTCCGTGTGCTGGACTACACGGAGCACGCCCTGGGATCCGGCGCGGACGCCCGCGCGGCCGCCTACGTGGAGGCCGCCGTCGACGGCCGGGTCCTGTGGGGCGTTGGCGTGGACGCCAACATCGTGCGGGCGTCGCTGTCGGCGGTGCTCTCCGCGGTCGACCGGGCCGCGGGCTGACCGTCGCGGCGCCCGCCGGATCGGTCCGGACGCGACGGGTGGGATGCGAGTGAGCGAGCTGTCCGAGGCGCCGCGCAACACCGCGCTGGTGACCGCACTGGCCCGGCAGGCGCCGGTCCCGGAGCTCCTCGACGCCCTGCTCGACGGCGGTCCGCTGCTGCTGCTCGTCGTCGTGGGGCCGGAGGGCTCGGCGGAGGGGATCATCACCGGCAACGGCCCGGACGGCAGCACCTGCCTGTTCGGGTTCTCCGGCCCTGACGGCGTCGCGGCGTACCAGGCGACGCAGGAGCAGCCGCAGTCCGTGGTCGCGGTCGACCCGCCGATCGTGTTGGACGTGGCCCGCCAGGCGCAGGTCGACGTGCTCGTGATCGACGGCGCCGGCCCCGTGCCGGCCGCGGTGCCGCTGTCGTGGCTGTCGCAGCGGTACGCCGAGCGCGGCCGGGTCGTCCCGCAGGGCACGGAGGTCTACGTCGGCGCGCCGGCGTTCCCGGTGCCGCCGGACGTCGAGGAGGCCGTGCGGCGGACGGTGCGGTCGTCGCCCGACGTCTCCACCGCCTACCTCTTCGCGCTGTCCGTCGGGGGCGCCGATGCCCGGGTAGTCGTGGGCGTGGTCCCCGCCGGCGTGCCCGGCCACGCGGCGGCGACGTTCGCGCCGGCGCTGGGGGAGCAGCTCCCGCAGGGCGACGTGTACGACGTGCTGGAGCTCGACCAGGAGCAGGAGCGCGCGGTGGCGGGGTACGTGCCGGCGCTGCGCTGAGCGGCCCGTCCGCCGGAGGCCGCCGGGCCGGTGGCTAGCATGCGGCCCGTGGTGAAAACGGACGGGGCGAAGACCCTCAACCTGGCGGTCATTGGCGGCGACGGCATCGGACCCGAGGTGGTCGCCGAGGGGCTCAAGGTGCTCCGCACGGTGCACCCAGGGGTGGCGACCACCTCCTACGACCTCGGGGCCGCGCGCTGGCACCGCACCGGGGAGACGCTGCCCCAGAGCGTGCTCGACGAGCTGCGGGGCCACGACGCGATCCTGCTGGGCGCCGTGGGCGACCCCGGCGTGCCGAGCGGCGTGCTCGAGCGGGGCCTGCTGCTGAAGCTGCGGTTCGAGCTCGACCACCACGTGAACCTGCGTCCCGTGAAGCTGTTCCCGGGCGTCTCCTCGCCGATCGCCGGGGCCACCCCGGAGACGGTCGACATGGTCGTCGTCCGGGAGGGCACCGAGGGCCCGTACGCGGGCAACGGCGGCACGCTGCGCCGCGGCACCCCGCAGGAGGTCGCCACCGAGGTCAGCCTCAACACCGCCTACGGCGTCGAGCGCGTGGTCCGCGACGCCTTCACCCGCGCGCAGGGCCGCCGCCGCCACCTCACGCTCGCGCACAAGACCAACGTGCTCACCCACGCCGGTTCGCTGTGGGCGCGCACCGTCGACCGGGTCGGGGCGGAGTTCCCGGACGTGACGGTCGACTACACGCACGTCGACGCCGCGACCATCTACTTCGTGACGCAGCCGCAGCGGTTCGACGTGGTCGTCACCGACAACCTGTTCGGCGACATCCTCACCGACCTGGGGGCGGCGGTGGCCGGGGGCATCGGGCTGGCGGCCAGCGGCAACCTCGACGTGAGCCGTACGAACCCGTCGATGTTCGAGCCCGTGCACGGTTCCGCACCGGACATCGCGGGGCAGGGCATCGCAGATCCGGTCGCCACGGTTCTGTCGGTCGGTATGCTGTTGGAACACCTCGGGCTGCCCGAGCAGGCCCAGCGGGTCGAGCAGGCTGTCGCCGCCCATCTCAGCGAGCGTCGGCCTGGTCCCGTCCGCACGGTCGAGGTCGGCGACGACCTCGCCAAGCGCGTCAGCGGCTGACCGCCGCCGGGCTCGTCCCGGGCGTCGTAACCCTGGCGCCGTAGGAATCCACGGCAGCCGTCGAGGCGCGGGACCGGAGCAGTCCGGGCCCGACAGCGTCCCCCCGCGAGGAGAGCACACAGTGGCCATCGAGCCCACGAAGAAGATCTGGATGAGTGGCGAGTTCGTCGACTGGGACGACGCCCGCATCCACGTCCTGAACCCGACGCTGCACTACGGTTGGGGCGTCTTCGAGGGGATCCGGGCCTACGCCACGGACCAGGGGCCCGCGGTCTTCCGGCTGCGCGAGCACATCGAGCGGCTGTTCTCCTCTGCCAAGATCTACATGATGCCCGTGCCGTGGTCGGTCGACGAGATCGTCGAGGCCACCCGGGAGACCGTGCGGATCAACGGCTTGGACTCCTGCTACATCCGGCCGCTGCTGTACCTGGGCTACGGCGAGATGGGCGTGAACCCGCTGCCCAGCGCGGTGGAGGGCAGCATCGCCGTCTGGCCGTGGGGCGCCTACCTCGGCGCCGACGCGCAGGAGAAGGGCTGCCGCACGGTCGTGTCGTCCTGGCAGCGGCTGGGCGCGAACGTGATCCCGCCGCAGGGCAAGGCCAGCGGGCAGTACATCAACTCGTCGCTCGCCAAGGCGGCCGCGCTCAAGGCCGGCTACGACGAGGCGATCCTCACCAACGCCAACGGCACGGTCGCCGAAGGCACGGGTGAGAACCTCTTCATCGTGAAGGGCGACACGCTCATCACGCCGCCCGTGACCGAGGGCGTGCTCAAGGGCATCACCCGCGACACGGTCATGACCCTGGCGCGCGAGCAGGGGCTCACCGTCACCGAGTCCCCGATCGTGCGCAGCGAGCTGTACCTCGCGGACGAGGCGTTCTTCACCGGCACCGCGGCCGAGATCGTGCCGATCTCCGAGGTGGACGACCGCCCCGTGGGCACCGGCCGGCCGGGCCCGGTCGTGAAGGGCCTCGTCGAGGCCTACCACGGTGTGACCACGGGCCGCAGCGGCGACCACGCGGAGTGGCGGGACATCGTCAACCGCTGACCGGCCGTAGCCGGAACGACGGCGGCCCGGAACCCCCTTGCTTGGGGTCCCGGGCCGCCGTCGTCGTCCCTTGCTCAGCCCCGCTTGTCGGGCAGGCCCTCGTAGATCTCCTTGCAGTCCGGGCAGACCGGGTACTTCTTGGGGTCGCGGCTCGGCACCCAGGTCTTGCCGCAGAGCGCCACGATCGGGACCCCCGTCACCATGCTCTCGGTGATCTTGTTGCGGTCGGCGTAGTGCGCGAACCGCTCGTGGTCGCCGTCGTCCGTCGTCAGCGGCGTCGGGTCGGGGGCCAGCTGCGTGGCGCCACCGGTCGTGGCGGGCGCAGCGGGCGCAGTGATGGTGCCGGACATCGGACCTCCTGGCGGCGGGAGCTGGCAGGGCGGCCCCGCCGGGCGGGGCGGACACCCGCTCCTAGGGTACGAGTACCGTCGCCGCCAGGGGGACGCCGGCGCCGCAGCGCCCGTTCCCGCGCCACTCTTCCTGAGAGGACCCGATGAGCACGCCCACGGGAGCAGCGCCCTCCGCGCTCGGCCCGGCCGCCCCGCTGGCCACCCCGGCGGGCGACTCGTTCCACGTCTACGACACGACGCTGCGCGACGGCACCCAACGGGAGGGCTTCTCCCCGTCGGTCACCGACAAGCTGCGGATCGCGCGGCACCTGGACGAGCTGGGCGTGGGCTTCATCGAGGGCGGCTGGCCCGGCGCCAACCCCAAGGACGCCGAGTTCTTCCGCCGCGCCGGCACGGAGCTCGGCCTGTCGACCGCGGTGCTGGCGGCGTTCGGGGCCACCCGCAAGGCCGGCACCCGTGCCGCCGTGGACCCACAGGTGCAGGCGCTGCTGGCGGCGCAGACGCCGGTCGTCACCCTGGTGGCCAAGGCGCACGCCCGGCACGTCGAGCTCGCGCTGCGGACGGACCTGGCGGAGAACCTGGCGATGATCGCCGACACGGTCGGCTTCCTGGTCCGCGAGGGTCGCCGGGTCTTCCTCGACGCCGAGCACTTCTTCGACGGGTACGTGACCGACCCCGAGTACGCCCTGGCGGTGCTCCGGACCGCGGGGGAGGCCGGCGCCGACGTCACGGTCCTCTGCGACACGAACGGCGGCATGCTGCCGCAGCAGCTCGTCGAGGTGGTCGGCGCGGTGGCGGGCGCGACGGGCATCCGGCTCGGCATCCACTGCCACGACGACACCGCCTGCGCGGTGGCGAACACGCTGCTGGCCGTCGACGCGGGCGTCACCCACGTGCAGGGCACCGCGAACGGCTACGGCGAGCGGGCGGGCAACGCCGACCTGTTCAGCGTGGTCGCGGCGCTGGAGGCCAAGCGGGGTTTCCCGGTGCTCCCCGAGGGCCGGCTCCGCGAGCTCGTCCGGGTGGCCCACGCCATCGGCGAGGTGGCGAACCTGGCGCCCGACCCGCACCAGCCCTTCGTGGGCTCGTCGGCGTTCACGCACAAGGCGGGGCTGCACGCCTCCGCGCTCCAGATCGACCCGGACCTCTACCAGCACCTCGACCCGGCGGTCGTCGGCAACGACATGAAGGTCCTCGTCAGCGAGCTCGCGGGCCGCGCGTCGGTGGAGATGAAGGGCCGGGAGCTCGGCGTCCCGGTCACCCGGCAGCAGGCGGCCGAGGTCGTGGAGCGGGTGAAGCAGCGGGAGGCCGCCGGCTACACCTACGAGGCGGCCGAGGCGTCCTTCGAGCTGCTGCTGCGCGCGCACGTCGAGGGGTCCGAGGCGGAGGCCCCGGTCTTCGTCCTCGAGTCCTGGCGGGTCATCGACGAGTACCGCGCGGACGGCGCCGGCGGCAGCGAGGTGGTCAGCGAGGCGACCGTGAAGCTCACGGTGGCGGGGGACCGCATCGTGGCCGTGGGCGAGGGCAACGGTCCGGTGAACGCGCTCGACCGGGCGCTGCGGTCCGCGCTCGAGAAGGCGTACCCGAGCTCCGCGACGCTGGAGCTGGTGGACTACAAGGTCCGCATCCTCGAGGGCCGGCTCGGCACGGGCGCCCGTACCCGCGTGCTCGTCGAGACGAGTGACGGCGATCAGCGGTGGGCGACGGTGGGCGTGCACGAGAACGTCGTGGCCGCTTCGTTCGAGGCGCTGCAGGACGCCTACAGCTACGGGCTGCTCCGGCGCTGAGTCGCGCCGGAGCAGCCCGCGGACCTGCGTGGGGACAGGGGCTGGTGCTACCGGGGTCGGGTCAGGACTCCTCGATCTCCTCCCACCACTGGCACCACCACGGGTCGCCGACGAGGATCCGCAGCTTGGGGTGCCAGCAGTACGAGATGTCCTTGTCGGTGTCCAGGTAGTACAGGCAGTTCCCGCAGCGCTCGTCGCCGTTGGGCTTGCCGCGCAGGATCGCGTCCTCCGCGAGGTGCCCGAGCTTGACGGACAGCTCCTCGTCGATCGGCTTGGGCTCCGGGGCCCCCACGTCGTAGGTCGCTTCGCTCATCCGTACCTCCGCCTCGGCTCGCCGCCGGCACTCGCCGGCGACGCGGGGTCTCCTGCCCCGTATGAGAACGATTATCACTCAGGAGCGTCGGGCGCGTGATGGGGGCCCGGTGGGCGGCGCCCCGGGAGGCGCCGCCGCCCGTTGGGTAGCGTCGGAGCGTGCGCATCGCTCGATTCATCCGTCCGGGCAAGTCCGGTGACGTCTCCTTCGGCGTCGTGGAGCCCGATCCCGCCGACCCGTCGGCGGCCTCGGTCGTCGGCCTCACGCCCCACCCGTTCGCGCCGTTCGAGACGACCGGGACGCGGTTCCGGCTCGACGAGGTGCGGCTGCTCGCCCCCGTCATCCCCAGCAAGATCGTCTGTATCGGCAAGAACTACGCCGACCACGCCCGGGAGATGGGCGGGGAGGCCCCCACCAGCCCCGTGCTCTTCCTGAAGCCCTCGACCTCCATCGTGGGACCGTTCGAGCCCATCCGGCTGCCCGCCGACAGCGCGCGGGTCGATCACGAGGCCGAGCTTGCGGTCGTCATCGGCCGCCTCACCCGCGACGTGACGCCCGAGCAGGCGCTCGGCTCCGTGCTGGGCTACACCTGCGCGAACGACGTCACCGCGCGCGACCAGCAGCAGGCCGACGGGCAGTGGGCGCGGGCCAAGGGGCACGACACCTTCTGCCCGCTGGGCCCCTGGATCGAGACCGACGTCGACCCGGCGACGACCCGCGTGCGGGCGCTCGTCGGTGGCGAGGTGCGCCAGGACGGCAGCACCGCCGACCTGATCCACACGGTGCCGGACCTCATCGCGTTCATCAGCCGGGCGATGACGCTGCTGCCCGGCGACGTGGTGCTCACCGGCACGCCCGCCGGCGTGGGGCCCCTCGTCGACGGCGACGTCGTGACCGTCTCCATCAGCGGGGTCGGCGACCTGGTGAACCCCGTCCAGAACCGCTGACCGCCCCGACCCCCTCGCTAGGAGCCCGCCCCGTGTCGCCCGACGCCCTCCCGCCCCTGCTCGCCGGCTCCCTGCCGCCGTGGGACGCGACGACCCCGCGGGAGGTCCGGCACCTCGTGCAGCGGCCGCTCGACGCGTCGGTGCGGACCCGGATCGCGCCCGCCCCCAGCGGAGAGCTGCACGTCGGGAACGTGCGCTCCGCGCTCTACAACTGGGCGCTGGCGCGCCGCCACGGTGGGACGTTCCTGCTGCGGGTGGAGGACACCGACCGCAGCCGCGCCACCGACGAGGCGTACGTGGCCCTGCAGGGGGTGCTGCACTGGCTGGGCCTCACGTGGGACGAGGGCCCCGGGGTCGGCGGGCCCCACGCGCCGTACCGGCAGAGCGAGCGGCTGGAGCTGCACCGTCACGCGCTGCAGCTGCTGCTGGAGTCGGGGGCTGCCTACCGGGCCTTCGACACCCCGGAGGAGCTCGAGGCGCAGCGTGAGGCCCAGCGCGCGGCCAAGCAGCCGCCGCGCTACGACGGCACCCGCTGGCGGGGGCTGTCGCGTGAGGAGTCGGACGCGTTGGCGGCGGAGGGCAAGGCCTTCGTCGTGCGGTTCGCCGTGCCGCCGGGTGTGACGACCTGGCGCGACGCCGTCCGGGGTGACGTCACGATCGACCACCGCGAGATCCCGGACTTCACGCTGGCGCGCGCCGACGGCCACCCGCTCTACATGCTGGCCGCCGCGGTCGACGACGCCCTCATGGGGCTGACCTACGTGGTCCGCGGCGAGGACCTGACGACCGCCACCCCGCGCCAGCTGCTGCTCTACGCGGCGCTCGGGTTGCCGGCGGACGCCTGGCCGACCTTCGGGCACCTGCCGCTGCTCATCGGCGACGACAAGAAGCCGCTGTCCAAGCGCAACGGCGAGGTGAGCGTCGCCTGGTACCGCGACCACGGCTTCCTGCCCGAGGCACTGGTCAACTACCTGGCGCTGCTCGGCTGGTCGCTGCCGGGCGACCGGGAGTTCTTCGCAGCCGACGAGATGATCGCGGCGTTCTCGTTGGACCGCGTGTCGAAGAACCCGGCGCGGTTCGACATCCGCAAGCTGGAGGCGCTCAACGGCGACTGGATCCGCGGCCTCTCCGTGGCGGAGCTGGCGCGCCGGGTCGAACCCTGGCTCGCCCGCGCCGTGCCCGGGCCGCTGGACGTCGAGCGCCTGCAGGCGGCGGTCCCGCTGGTGCAGGAGCGGCTGAACCGGCTCGACGCGGTGGGCCCGCAGCTCGGCTTCCTGTTCACGCCGGGCCCCGTCGTCGTCGACGAGGCGGCCCGCGCGAAGTCGCTGCTGCCCGAGTCGCTGCCGCCGCTGCAGGCGGCCTACGACGTGCTGTCGGCGCTGACGGTGTGGGCGGTGGAGGCCATCGAGGCGGCGCTGCGCACGGCGCTCGTGGAGGGGCTGGGGCTCAAGCCGCGGCTGGCGTTCGCGCCGGTCCGCGTGGCCGTGACCGGCAGCAGCTTCTCGCCGCCGCTGTTCGAGTCGCTGGAGCTGCTGGGGCGGGACGAGACGCTGGAGCGGCTGGCGCGGGCGATCGCCGACCTGAGCGCGTCGGAGTGACGGGCTCCGGGGCGCCGCGCGGGGCTGTCCGGAACGTCTGCTAGAGTCTCCGACGTGCCCGAGAGGGCGCCCGGCCCGCGAGGGCCAATGGGGTATGGGGTAATTGGCAGCCCGGCTGATTCTGGTTCAGCTAGTCTAGGTTCGAGTCCTGGTACCCCAGCGCAGCACGATCTCCAAGCAATTGGCAGTACTAGGGCCCCGTCGTCTAGCGGCCTAGGACACCGCCCTCTCAAGGCGGCGGCGCCGGTTCGAATCCGGTCGGGGCTACGAGATCGAGCTCGCACATCGGAAGGGGCGCCCGCGCATCGCGCGGGCGCCCCTTCCGCGTTCCCGCGGTCTCAGGCCGCGGACAGCTCCCGGGCCGCGGCCAGCACCGCCACGGCGTACCGGCGCCCGGCCGGCTGCCCGTCGGTGGCGAACCGCTCGGCCGGGCCCGAGACCGACACCGCCGCGACCGGCTGCCCGCCGGTCCCTGTCACGGGCGCGGACACCGACGCCACGCCCGCCTCCCGCTCGGCGACGCTCACGGCGTACCCGGCCTCCCGGACAGCTGCCAGGCGGGCGGGGGAGAACGCGCCGACCGGCTCACCGGTTCCGGGGGTGGCTGCGAAAGCCAGCAGCACCTGCGCGGCCGACCCCGCGCTCATCGGCAACTCGGCCCCGACCGGCACGCTGTCCCGCAGCCCGTGCTCCCGCTCGGCAGCCGCCACGCAGACCCGGACGGCGCCGCGCCGGACGTAGAGCTGCGAGCTCTCCCCGGTCTCGTCCCGCAGCCGCGGCAGCACCAGCGCCGCGCGCCGCAGCAGGTCGTCGGCGCCCGCGGCGGCCGTGGCCAGCTGGGCCAGGCGGCTGCCGAGCCCGAACCGCCCGTCCGGGGTGCGGCGGACCAGGCCGTGCACGGCGAGCGCGCTGGCGGTCCGGTGCGCCGTCGGGCGGGGGATCCCGGTGCGCTCCACGAGCTCGGCCAGCGACAGCGGGCGCTCCGCGACGGCCTCGAGGACGGCCACCGCCTTGTCAAGGACGCCGACACCGCTAGACTTGTCCACGAAGCGGACGGTACATCTCACATCGTGAGATGCCAAGGCTGGGAACCAAGCAGGGAGCGGACGTGGGACGCACGCTGGCGGAGAAGGTCTGGGAGGCGCACGTCGTGCGCCGGGCAGAGGGCGAGCCCGACCTCCTCTACATCGACATGCACCTGGTGCACGAGGTCACGTCGCCGCAGGCCTTCGACGGCCTCCGGCTGGCCGGACGGCCGCTCCGGCGCCCGGACCTCACGCTGGCCACCGAGGACCACAACGTCCCCACGGACCTGCTCGGCGGTCCCATCAAGGACCCCGTCAGCCGCACGCAGGTCGAGACGCTGCGCCGCAACTGCGAGGAGTTCGGCGTCCGGTTGCTGCCGATGGGCCACGAGGGCCAGGGCATCGTCCACGTCATCGGCCCGCAGCTGGGCGTGACGCAGCCCGGCATGACGATCGTCTGCGGCGACTCGCACACCTCCACGCACGGCGCGTTCGGCGCGCTCGCGTTCGGCATCGGCACCAGCGAGGTCGAGCACGTCATGGCGACGCAGACGCTGCCGAACGTCCCGCCGAGGACCATGGCCGTCACCATCGACGGCCCGCTGCCCGCGGGCGCGACCGCCAAGGACCTGGTCCTCGCGGTCATCAGCCGCATCGGCACCGGCGGCGGCCAGGGCTACATCATCGAGTACCGGGGCGAGGCCATCCGCACCCTCTCGATGGAGGGCCGGATGACCGTCTGCAACATGAGCATCGAGGCGGGCGCCCGGGCCGGCATGATCGCGCCCGACGAGACGACCTTCGCCTACCTGCAGGGCCGGCCGCACGCCCCGCAGGGCGCCGACTGGGACGCCGCCGTCGCCGCGTGGCGCGAGCTGGTCACCGACGACGACGCGACCTTCGACAAGGAGGTCGTGCTCGACGCCGCCGAGATCAGCCCCTGGGTCACCTGGGGCACCAACCCGGGGCAGGGGGTCCCGCTGTCCGGGTCGGTCCCCGAGCCCGCGCTCGTGACGGACCCGACCGCACGCGACGCCGCCGAGCGGGCGCTGGCCTACATGGACCTGTTGCCCGGCACGCCGATGCGCGACGTCGCCGTGGACACGGTCTTCATCGGCTCCTGCACCAACGGCCGCATGGAGGACCTGCGCGCCGCCGCGGCGATCCTGCGCGGTCGCACGGTCGCCCCGGGCGTCCGCGTGCTCGTCGTCCCGGGAAGCATGCTGGTGAAGGCGCAGGCCGAGCAGGAGGGCCTGGACGAGGTGTTCCGCACGGCGGGCGCCGACTGGCGCAGCGCCGGCTGCTCGATGTGCCTGGGCATGAACCCCGACACACTGTCGCCGGGTGAGCGCTCCGCGTCCACGTCGAACCGCAACTTCGAGGGTCGGCAGGGCAAGGGCGGCCGCACCCACCTGGTGTCGCCCGAGGTCGCCGCGGCCACCGCCGTGGTGGGCCGCTTCGCCTCGCCCGCCGACCTGTAGCCCCGCCCGACCCCCAGACCGACAGGAGCACTCCCGTGCAGCCGTTCACGACGCACACCGGGCGGGCCGTCCCGCTGCGGCGCAGCAACGTCGACACCGACCAGATCATCCCGAGCGACTTCCTCAAGCGGGTCACCCGCACCGGCTTCGAGGACGGTCTCTTCCGCGCCTGGCGCGACGAGGCCGCCGCGACAGGCGACACGTTCATCCTCGAACGCCCCGAGTACGCCGGCGCAACGGTCCTGGTGGCCGGGCCCGACTTCGGGACGGGCAGCTCCCGCGAGCACGCCGTCTGGGCCCTGCAGGACTGGGGCTTCCGCGCGGTCATCTCGCCGCGGTTCGCCGACATCTTCCGCGGCAACGCCCTCAAGGGCGGGCTGCTGCCGGTGGTCCTCGACGAGAGCACCGTCCTGCAGCTGCAGGAAGCCGTCACGGTGGACCCGACCACCGAGGTGACCGTCGACCTCCAGCAGCGGCAGGTCCGCTGCGGCTCCCTCGTCGCCGACTTCCCGCTGGACGACTTCACCCGCTGGCGCCTGCTGGAGGGGCTGGACGACATCGGCCTCACCCTGCGGCACGCCGACGACATCACGGCGTACGAGGCCGCCCGGCCGTCCTGGAAGCCCACCGCCACGGCGGTCTGACGCCCCTGCGCCCGGCCGTCCCTCGGGAGGGTCGGGCGCGGGCGTCAGCCCCGCTCGCGGCGGGGCACCGCGCTCGGCAGGTACTCGGCGTCCACCAGCCGCTGCCCGGCGAAGGCCAGCGCCCACACGCTGCCCTTGCGGGCCCGCGTCCCGTCGGCGGGCAGGCCCGCCGCGGTCTGCAGGGCCAGCAGCGCTTCCGGGATGACGCCGCCCTGGCTGCACGCCAGCGTCGGCCGGCCACGGCGGGCGTAGTCCAGCAGCGCGCTACGGACCCCGTCCGGCTCGGGATAATCCTCGGCGAGCCGCGGGTCGTCCGTCACGGCCAGGCCCAGGGCGGCCGCCGCCGGTGCGACCGTGTCGCGGCAGCGGACGAGGGGAGCGGACACCACCCGCTCGACCCGGTAGGCCGCGGCGAGGGCCACGAGGCCCTCCGCCTGCTCCCGGCCCCGCGCGTCCAGCGGGCGGGCGTCGTCCGGCCCGTGCCACGCGCTGCGGCTGCCGGCGTGCCCGTGCCGGGCGAGGAGCACCGTGGTGGTCTGCAACGCACCGGCCACCAACCGCTGCACGAAGGTCCGGTCCCGCGCCCACGTCAGCCGGGCGAAGGCCGCGGCCGGGGACAGCCAGTCCAGCCGGTCGACCTCGTCGTTCGGCGTGAACTCGCCGTCCAGGTACTCCATGGCCCAGTAGCGCACGGTCTTGGTGATGATGCGGTCCCCGTCGGGCACCTGGTAGCGCTGCCGGCCGAGCCGGCGCCCCGGCCGCGCCCGGGCGCCGGTCTCCTCGGCGACCTCGCGCACCGCGGTCGCGATGGGGAGTTCGCCCGGCTCCGCCTTCCCCTTCGGCAACGACCAGTCGTCGTACCGCGGGCGGTGGACCAGCGCGAGCTCGATCGCGGGGACACCGTCGCTGGCTGCGCCGTCCCGGCCGGCCAGCGGCCGCCACAGGACGCCGCCCGCGGCGAGCACGGTGCGGGGCGGCGCGTCCCCGGGCGCGGGGGCGACCGCGTCAGGCACCGACGGTCCGGTCGATCTCCGTACGGTGGGCCAGCTCCGCCCGCTCGCGGTCGGCGGTGCGGCGGACGGTGTCACGCACCAGCTCCTCCTGGTAGTCGCGCAGGGGGGTGCCGTCAGCCGCGGTGCTGCGCCGGGTCCAGGTGCCGTCGCCGGCGAGCTCCCACACGATGATGTCGTCCCGCATCCCCCGCTCGAACACCGCCCGCAGCTGCGCGATGGTGGCGGGCGTCCGGAGTCGCACGAGGGTCTCCACCCGGCGGTCGAGGTTGCGGTGCATCATGTCGGCGCTGCCGATCCACCACTCGTCGGTGTCGTCACCGTGGAAGTGGAACACCCGGCTGTGCTCGAGGAAGCGGCCGACGATCGAGCGCACCGTGATCGTCTCCGACAGGCCCGGCACCCCGGGCCGCAGCGCGCACATGCCGCGCACCAGGCAGCGCACCCGCACCCCGGCCTGGCTGGCGCGGTAGAGGGCGTCGATGATCGTCTCGTCGACGAGACTGTTCACCTTCAGGTCCACCTGGGCGGGGCCGCCCGCGCGCGCGGCCTCGGTGACCGAGGCGATCCGCTCCACCAGCCCGTCACGCAGCCGCTGCGGCGCGACCAGCAGGGAGCGGTACTCCGTCTGCCGGCTGTACCCGGTCAGCACGTTGAAGAGGTCGGTCAGGTCGGCACCGATGTCGGGCGCGGCCGTGAGCAGCCCGAAGTCCTCGTAGATCCGCGCCGTCTTCGGGTTGTAGTTGCCGGTGCCGATGTGGGCGTACCGGCGCAGCTGGCCCTTCTCCTGCCGCACGACCAGTGCGGTCTTGCAGTGCGTCTTGAGCCCGACCAGGCCGTACACGACGTGGCAGCCCGCCTGCTCCAGGGCACGGGCCCACCGGATGTTGGCCTGCTCGTCGAACCGCGCCTTCACCTCGACGAGCACCACGACCTGCTTACCGGCCTCCGCGGCGTCGATGAGCGCGTCGACGATGGGGGAGTCGCCGGAGGTCCGGTACAGGGTCTGCTTGATGGCCAGCACGTACGGGTCCGCGGCCGCCTGCTCGATGAACCGCTGCACGGACGTCGCGAAACTGTCGTACGGGTGGTGGACGAGCACGTCGCCCTCCCGCAGCACGGAGAAGATGCTCCGCGGCACATCCCCCTCGTTGAGCCGCGAGTGCGTTGCGGGGACGAACGCGGGGTCCTTGAGGTCCGACCGGTCGAGGGCGTACAGCGCCGTCAGGCTCGTGAGGTCGAGGATCCCCGGGACCCGCAGCACGTCGTCGTCGGACACCTCGAGCTCGCGCACCAGCAGGTCGAGCACGTGCTCGTCCATGTTCGCCGCGACCTCCAACCGGACGACGGGGCCGAACCGGCGGCGGGCGAGCTCCCGCTCCATCGCCAGCAGGAGGTCCTCCGCCTCGTCGTCCTCCACCTCGACGTCGGCGTTGCGGGTGACACGGAAGGCGTGGGCCTCGACGACCTCCATGCCCGCGAACAGCTGCCCCAGGTGGGCCCGGATGAGGTCCTCCAGCGGGAGGTACCGCGACTGCCCCGGGCTGCTCGTGACCGCCACGAACCGCGGCACGTTCGCCGGCACCTTGACCCGCGCGAAGTGCTCCACGCCCTGGGGGTCCCGGACCAGCACCGCGAGGTTCAACGAGAGCCCGCTGATGTACGGGAACGGGTGCGACGGGTCCAGGGCGAGGGGGGTGAGGACGGGGAAGACCTGCGAGCGGAAGTAGCCGTGCAGCCGCT
This sequence comes from Mycobacterium sp., assembly GCA_025965515.1. GTDB lineage: Bacteria > Actinomycetota > Actinomycetes > RYN-182 > RYN-182 > RYN-182. Next base: position 5,047 of record JAOPWU010000223.1, on the reverse strand, counting down.
CCTGCTCCGGGACGCCGAGATCGTCCCAGGAGAGCAGGCAGATCCCGGCCTCGGCCAGCGCCGGCGCGATGTCCTCCCGGAAGCAGGCCGCCTGCCGGGCCATCAGCGAGGCGGTCATCTGCTGGATGAGCGTGAGCTGCTCGCCCACGCTGAGTCCGTCGGCCGTCCGCACGGTCAGGCCCGTGGCCTGGCGCCGCTTGAGCCCTGCCACCCGGACCATGAAGAACTCATCGAGGTTGCTCGCGAAGATGGCCAGGAACTTCGCGCGCTCCAGCAGCGGGTTCCGCGGGTCCTCGGCCAGCGCCAGGACGCGGGCGTTGAACTCCAGCCAACTCGCCTCGCGGTTGAGGAACCGGTCGCGCGGCAGGTCGGGCGCCGGGGGCGGCGGGGCGTCCACGTCGAACGTCTCCAGCATCCCGGACGCGGCGTCGCCGCCCAGAAGCATGCGGTCCGGCACCGCGGCAGCCTCCTGGGCCGGGTCGGCCGCCGGAGGGGCCACCGTGTCCGTCTGCTCCGTCGGAAGACTCATGTCCCCATCCTGCCCGTCGGCCCGGCCATCTGCGAGGCCGCCCCGGTCAGCCCTCCAGCCACCGGCGGGTGCGGGGGCCGGGCCGCAGGACGGCCGCGAGGTCGGCTGCGGTGTCGATGTCGTGGCGCAGCCCAGGGATGCCCGGCAGGCTGCCCGCCAGGTCCACGGCCCCGGAGGCCCAGTGCCTCGCGGCGGAGCCCGGCCCGAACGCGGGGCGCAGTGGCGCGCTGCGGCTAGTCAGCAGCACCGTCCCCGTGCCGGCGGCGTCGGGAATCATGCCCCGCTCCACCGTGGCGGCCGCGATCAGCGCAGCGGCGACGTCGCCGGGGCGCAGCTCGGGCAGATCGGCCGGCACGGCAGCGAGCGGGCCGGTCCCGTCGGCGCGCAGCACCGCCGCGGCATAGGCCAGCGCGGGGTTGAGCCCCGCGTCCGGCAGGTCGTGGAGCACGCCCAGGCTCCCGTTCCCGCCCGGGTCGCCCAGCTCCCGCGCGGCGGCGGCCACGGTGGCGTCCGACGTCACGACCACCACGCGCCCCACGGCCGGGACGGCCCGCAGGATCTCGACGACGTCGAGCGCCATGGCGAGTGCCAGCGCGGCCCGGCGCTGCGGGGGGACGGCGGCCAGCCGGCTCTTCGCCCGGTCGAGCGGCTTCACGGGCACGACGACGACCCAGGGTCCGGGCGCGCCAGCAGCGGCTCCCGGCGTCGACACCCGCCCATCGTCGCGCACCCGTCTCTCGGGGCGGCCGCCGCCCGGTCCCGGCGTGGGTGCTGTCGCCGAACCCCGTCGGGGCCGTAGCGTCACGAGATCGTCCGGCGGCGGGGCCGGGCCGTCGCCGGAGGTGTCATGGAGCGCGTCGCAGTCCTGGGCGGGGGCGCCTGGGGCACCGCCTTCGCGAAGGTGCTCGCCGACGCCCGGCCCGAGGCCGACGTGCAGCTCTGGCTCCGTGACCCGCAGCGTGCGGAGCTGGTGCAGCGCGAGCGACGCAACGAGCGCTACCTGCCGGGCATCGATCTCCCGGCAGGGGTGACGGCCGGCGCGGAGCGGGCCCGCGCGCTGGCCGGCGCGGACGTCGTCGTCCTCGCCGTCCCGAGCCAGACGCTGCGCGGCCTGCTGACCGCCACCGCCGACGACATCCCCCGCGACGCGCTGCTCGTGAGCCTCATGAAGGGGCTGGAGCTCGGGACGTCGCTGCGGATGAGCGAGGTGGTCGCCGAGGTGACCGGCGCCGACCCCGGGCGCATCGCCGTCGTCAGCGGCCCGAACCTGGCGCTCGAGATCGGCCGCGAGCAGCCGACCGCGACGGTCGTCGCGAGCGCGTCGAACGAGGCCGCCGAGCGCCTGCAGCACGCGTCCCGGACCAGCTACTTCCGTCCGTACACGAACACCGACGTGGTCGGGGTGGAGCTGGGCGGCGTCGTCAAGAACGTCATCGCGCTCATGACCGGGATGGCGGAGGGCATGGGGTTCGGCGACAACACCAAGGCCAGCATCATCACGCGGGGATTGGCCGAGACCGGCCGGCTGGGGGTCGCCCTGGGGGCCGACCCCCTGACGTTCGCGGGGCTCGCCGGGCTGGGGGACCTCGTCGCCACCTGCTCGTCCCCGCTGTCGCGCAACCGGACCTTCGGCGAGCAGGTCGGCCGCGGGAAGACCGTCGCCGAGGTCACCGCCGCCATGCGGCAGGTCGCCGAGGGGGTGACCTCCTCCCGCGCGGTCGCCGATCTGGCCGCCCGGGTGGGCGTGGACATGCCGATCACGTCCCAGGCCGTCCGGGTGCTGCACGAGGGGCTGGCGCCCGCCGCGGTCGTCCGCAGCCTCATGTCCCGCAGCGCCAAGGCGGAGTAGGCGGAGTAGGCGGAGTAGGCACGGAAGCTGAAGGACGACCGCGCCGCGCCGCCCGGGGGAGCCGGGCCGCGGGCGGCTTCTGGTTAGGGTCATTCGGTGAGCACCCCAGACCGCCCCGCCGCCGTGCCGTCCGTGCAGCCCGCCGAGTCGCAGGCGCGCGTGCGCGTCGTCCTGCTCTACGGCGGCCGGTCGACCGAGCACGCCGTCTCCTGCCTCTCGGCGGCCAGCGCCGTCCGGGCCTTCGACCAGGACCACTACGAGGTCGTCGAGGTGGGGATCACCCGCGACGGCAGCTGGGTGCTCGGGCCGGCTGCGGTTCCCGCGCTCACCGGGCCGGGCCGCGCGCTGCCGGAGGTGGACCCGCGGGGCAGGGAGGTGGCGCTGCGGGCTGCGCCCGGGGCGAGCGGGCGCGTCGTCGTCGAGGCCGCCGGGACCGCAGGGGTGCTGCCGGGGGGCGGCAGCGTCACCGCCGCGGCGGACGTGGTGTTCCCGCTGCTGCACGGCCCGTTCGGGGAGGACGGCACCGTGCAGGGGCTGCTCGCGCTGGCCGGCGTGCCGTACGTCGGCAGCGGGGTGTTCGCGTCCGCGGCCTCCATGGACAAGATCCACATGAAGCGGATCCTCACGGCCGTCGGCCTGCCCGTCGGCCCCTGGCGGGAGGTGCCACCCGAGCTCACGGGTGCCGGCCTGCGCGACCTCGTGGCGCCGCTGGGCCTGCCCCTGTTCGTGAAGCCCGCCCGGGGCGGCAGCTCGGTCGGCATCACCCGCGTCACCGACCTCGCGGGCCTCGATGCCGCGGTCGCCACGGCCCGCGACTGCGACAGCCGAGTCCTGGTGGAGGCCGCGGTCGTCGGTCGCGAGATCGAGTGCGGCGTGCTGCAGTTCCCCGACCTCGGGCTGCGGGCAAGCCTGCCGGCCGAGGTGCTGCTGGGGGAGGACCTCGACTTCTACGACTTCGAGGCGAAGTACCTCTCGGATGCGGTCGGCCTCGCCGTCCCGGCGGAGCTCACCGCCGCACAGACCGCTGCGGTGCAGGAGCTGTCGCTGGCCGCGTTCCGGGCGCTGGACTGCGCGGGCCTGGCGCGGGTCGACTTCTTCCTCACGCCGGACGGCCTGGTGGTGAACGAGGTGAACACCATGCCGGGGTTCACCCCCGCCTCGCTGTTCCCCCGCATGTGGGAGGCGTCGGGCGTGGCGTACGGCGAGCTCGTCGACGTACTGGTCCGCACGGCCCTGGCGCTCGGTCCCGCGCGGCGCTGACCGCTCAGCGGGCGGCCGCGGTGTGCGCGAGCACCACCGCGGTGGCCTGCCCGAGCACGCCGGTCTGGTCGGTGTACCGCCGCGGCACGGTGAGCGACACGGCCGGCGTGCGCAACGGCGTCGTCCAGCCGATCGCGTCGGGGCCGTCGACCTCGAACCAGTCGAGCCCGTCCACCGTGAGGTACTGCGCCGTGGCGGTCCGCGCCGCCGCGGGGACGCCGACGCCGCAGCGCAGCACCACCGCGGGGGAGCCCCACGCCCGCGCGGACACGCCCGCGGGGGACACCTGCCGCGGCGCCAGGCCGCCGAACCTCGGGGGCAGGGCGGCCAGCAGCGGGGCGCACCCGGCAGGGGGTGCCGGCGGTGCGCCGACGACGGTCACCGCGTCCGGGCCGCAGGCGGGCACCACAAGCGCGGCCAGCAGTGCCGCGGCGCGGGGCCAGGGGCGCTGTCGGCGCAGGAGCCGCCCGCTCAGACGTGGACCACGGGGCACGTCAGCGTCCTCGTGATCCCGTCCACGGCCTGGATCTGTGCCATCACCAGGCGCCCGAGTTCGTCCATCGACCGGGCGTGCGCGTGCACGATCACGTCGTACGGGCCGGTCACGTCGTCGGAGGTGGTCACCCCCGAGATGCCGCGGATGGCCTCGGCGACGCTGGAGGCCCGTCCGACATCGGTCTGGACGAGGATGTAGGCCGATACCACCCGGGTGCTCCTTTGCACTCGTGCCAGGCTGGCGGAGGTCCCGCGCCACCCGGCTGCGGGCGTGAACGTATCCCAGGAGGCGTGCCGGTGCCCTCGGACGTTCGACCGCCCGACGGCGGCCCGGGGACGCTCGGGGAGCTCGGGGAGTTCGGCCTGATCGCCCGCGTCGCGGCCCGGCTCGGGGCGCCGCCGCCGCCGGTCGGCCCGGGTGACGATGCCGCGGTCGTCGCCGCGCCCGACGGCGCGCTGCTGGCCACCACCGACCTGCTGGTCGAGGGCGTCCACTTCCGCACCGACTGGTCGACGGGCCACGACGTCGGGTGCAAGGCGGCGGCGCAGAACCTCGCCGACGTCACCGCGATGGGCGGGCGGCCCGCCGCACTGCTGGTCGGCCTGGTGGCGCCCGCGGCGACGCCCGTGGCGTGGCTGGACGGGCTGGCCGACGGGCTGCGGGACGAGGCGGCGCGCGGCGGGTGCCCCGTCGTGGGGGGCGACACGGTGGCCGGCCCGGTGCTCATGGTGTCGGTGACGGCGCTCGGACACCCCGGGCCGCGGCCGGTGCTGCGCTCGGGGGCCCGCCCGGGCGACGCAGTCGTCCTGCTGGGCAGCCTCGGCACCTCGGCGGCCGGCCTGGCGCTACTGGCGGGCGGGGTGCCGGCCGGGCTGGACGCGGGGATCGCCGCGCGGCTCCTCGCCGCGCACCG
>JAOPWU010000220.1 GCA_025965515.1 Mycobacterium sp. | reverse complement strand
CAGGCGGAGACCAGGCTGGGCTCCTCGCCGAGGTCGAGCGGGGCGTCCGAGGCGGACCGCCGCTGCGACCGCGCCAGCACCAGGTAGAGCGCGCCGGACACCACCAGGCCGACGATGAACGACAGGTCGGCCCCGCCCAGCGCCTTCGTGACCGGACCCTCGTAGAAGCTGAGGTAGAAGAACGGAATCATCGCCGCGAAGCCCGTGAAGTAGGCGGTGAGCCCGCGCCACGACCAGCGGCCGTAGCGGCCGTCCCGGTCGACGATCGCCGCAATGTCGTAGTGGCCGCGCCGCACCAGGTAGAAGTCGACCAGGTTCACGGCGGTCCACGGCACCAACAGGTAGACCATGATCGCCAGGAACGTGTTGAAGCTGGTCAGGTAGCTGTCCGGCATCACCAGGCTGATCACCGCGCCGACGACCCCGACGACGACGACGCCGATGAGCCGGACACGCAGGGTCGGGACGATCCGTTTGATGCCGTCCACGATGGTGGTGCCGGTCAGCATGGCGCCGTAGGCGTTCACGCCGGAGGTCCCGATCAGGGCGGGCAGCGTGCCGAGCACTGCGATGGCCCCGAAGCCGGGGAACACCAGGTTGCCGACGGCGTGCAGGTCACGCAGCGCGTCCGGATTCGGGATGTAGGACGCGAGAAGGGCGCCGAGGCACCCCAGCCAGGCCGCCCCGGTGAACGCGCCGAGGAACGTCCAGCCGATGAGCTTGCGCGCCGAGATGTCCTGCGGCAGGTAGCGCGTGTAGTCCGACACGTAGATGGCGTAGCTGATCTGGTAGCCGCCGGCTGCGGCGAACTGCGCCAGGAAGGCGGCGAGGGTGAACCCGACCGCCACGGGCTTCACGCCGTGTCCCGGGTAGTGCACGACGGCCGCCACGGTCACCACGGCGAAGACGACGATGATCACGTAGCTGAACCAGCGTTGCACGGTGTGCAGCAGGTCGTGCCCGACGATCGCGATGACGACGGCGACGATCGAGAAGACGAGGTACCAGATCTTCTTGCCCGGCAGCAGCATCGAGACCGCGTCACCGGCCAGGATCATCTGGAAGACGTTGTAACCGACGTAGATGAACACCGCGACGGCCAGCGGGAAGATGGCGCCCCGGGAGCCGAACTGCGCCCGCGACTGGATCATCTGCGGCAGGCCGAGCCGGGGGCCCTGGTTCGCGTGCAGCGCCATGAACAGGGTGCCGAACGCCATGCCGCCGATCACGGCCAGCAGCGACCAGACCAGGCCCAGGCCGAGGGACGGACCGAGGTAGCCCACCAGGAGCGACGGCAGCATGAAGCCGCCCGTCGCCCAGAAGGGCGCCTGGTGCCAGGCCTTCCCGTGGCGCTCCGCCAGGGGGACGTGGTCGATGGATCGTCGTTCGACGGTGCCGATCCCACCGTCCGCACTCACATCGGTGCCAGGCATGTGCGTTACCTCCAGGGCTGATCCGGGGCAGTGCTGTCGGGCAGTGCAGGCGAGCGGGTAGAGCTACAGGTCCAGACCGGTGAGCACGAGGACGCGTTCGTACGTGTAGTCCGCCATGGCGTAGCGGACCCCTTCACGCCCGACGCCGCTCTCCTTCGCGCCGCCGTAGGGCATCTGGTCGGCCCGGTAGGAGGGCACGTCGCCGATGACGACCCCGCCGACGTCGAGCGCCCGGTGGGCACGGAAGGCGGTCTCCAGGTCGTGGGTGAAGACACCCGCCTGCAGGCCGTACCGGGAGTCGTTGACGCGGGCGAAGGCCTCGTCGAGGTCGTCGACCGGGTCCACGAGCACGACCGGGCCGAAGACCTCCTCGCGGGCCACGTCCGCGTCCGCGGGGACGCCGACCAGCACGGTCGGCGCCATGGTGCAGCCGTCCAGCGTGCCGCCGGCGGCGACCGTGGCACCTGCGGCGACCGCGTCCCCGACCCAGCCGTGGACGCGGCGCGCGGCGGCCTCGTCGATGAGCGGCCCGACGTGCGTGAGCGGGTCGTGCGGGTCGCCGGTGACCTGCGCCTCGACGACGGCGACGAGCCGCTCCAGCAGGGCGGGGTAGAGCCGCCGGTCGACGAGGACCCGCTGCACCGAGATGCAGGACTGGCCCGCCTGGTACGTGGCGAAGGTGGCGATCCGCTCCGCGGCCCGGTCGAGATCGGCGTCCGACGACCAGTCCGGGCAGACGACGACGGCGGCGTTGCCGCCGAGCTCGAGGGTCACATGCTTGCGCGGAACAGCGTCGCGGATGCCCCAGCCCACGGGCCCCGAGCCGGTGAAGGACACCACCGGCAGCCGGGGGTCGCGGACGAGCGCGGCCGTGGCGTCGTTGTCGAGCGGCAGGACCGACCAGGTCCCGGCGGGTAGGTCGCACTCGGCGAGCAGCGCGCCGAGTGCCAACGCGCTGAGCGGGGTCCGCGGCGCCGGCTTGACGATCACCGAGGCGCCCACGGCGAGGGCGGGGGCGACCTTGTGGGCCACCAGGTTGAGCGGGAAGTTGAAGGGCGCGATGGCGAGCACCGGGCCGCGGGGGAACCGCCGCACCAGCCCCAGCCGGCCGACGCCGGCCGGGTCCGTGTCCAACCGCTGCAGCTCGCCGGCCCAGCGGCGGGCCTCCTCGCCCGCCCACCGGAACGTCGACGCCGCCCGGGCCACCTCGGCGCGGGCCCACTGGAGCGGCTTGCCGCTCTCCTCGACGATCAGCCAGGCGAGGTCGTCGCGCTGCTCCACGAGGCGGCGGGCCACGTGATCCAGGGCGTCCGCGCGGACGTGCGCGGGCAGCTCCGCGAACCCCGCCGCCGCGGACTCCGCGGCCCGCACGGCGCGGTCGACCTGCTCCGCAGTCGGTATCCCGACCCGCGCGACCAGGTGCCCGTCGTACGGGTGGCGGACCGCTACGGCCCGCTCCCCCGCCGCAGCGCGGCCGGCGACCCAGAACGACCGGGGCTCGGTGGCGGCGGCCAGGGTGGTCGTCACGAGTTGACCGGGCGGCGCTGCTCCGCCGGTGTCTGCCGGCCGACCAGCTCGGCGCCCTCGTGGGCGGCGACGTTGACCCGCTGCTGCCAGCGCCGGGAACGCCCGGCGGCCCATACGACGGCCGAGCGGACATCGGTGAGGTGGCGGGGCCAGCGTGTGCCGACCCGGCCGTAGAGGCGGGAGTACTTCTGCGTGGCGTCCGTGACGGGCCGCTGCCGGGCCTCCCAGGCGAGCAGGCCGGTGGGGACGTCCGGCTCACCCTCGAGCACCGTCGCCAGCGCGAAGCCGTTCGTCATGGCCAGACAGGCGGCCTGTCCGAGGTTCGGCGACATGGCGCTGGCCGCATCGCCGACGAGGGCGACGCGCCCCTTGATCCAGCGGTGACAGCTGACGTCCGAGAACGACGCCCAGCGGGAGTCACTCGGGATGCGGTCGAACACGTCGGCGAGCGCCGGGAACGACGCGGCCCACGACTCCCGGTTGAGGGGCTTCTCCCGGCCCGCGAGGTCCTTCGCGGGACAGCACGTGTAGATGTAGACCTGCTCCGGGGTGACGGGCACGATGCCGACGCGCCGGCCCCCGTTCCAGTACTCCAGCGCGTGCCCGACCGGGTCGCTCGGGAGCCGCGGGATGAGATGCCGCCCGCAGCCGTCCTGCAGGTCACGCACGGCGAGGTCGAGCCCGACCGCGTTGCGCACCGCCGACCCGACGCCGTCGGCCCCGACGATGAGGTCGGCCTGGTGGGCCTCGCCGGACTCCATGAGCAGCTCGCCGGCGGCGGTCGCGCCCGCCACGAGGGAGCGGGTGACGATCTCGACCCCGGCGCGGCGGGCGGCGTTGCCGAGCGCGCGGTGCAGGTCGGTACGCAGGACGGTGTACAGCCGGGTGTCGTCGCCCTTCATCCAGTCGTCCTGCAGCAGCCGCGTCCGCTCGTCGTAGAGCCGCCAGCTCTCCACCCGCTCGGCCCGGGCGGTGGCCTCCTCGAAGGCGCCGATCCCCTCGAGGACCCGCAGCGCGTTCTCCCAGACGAAGATGCCGGCGCCGATCTCCCGCAGCTCCCGGCCGCGCTCGTGCAGCCGCACGTTCCAGCCCCGCTGGGCCAGCGCGGTGGCCACCGTCAGGCCGGCGAGGCCGCCGCCGGCGACCTCCGCGTGACGGGATGTAGATGACACGGGTCCTCCTGGACGTGGGCGTGGGCAGGGCGCGACGGACGACCGGAGCAAAGGTCGGACGCAGCGATGTGATGGCTGTCACCATCACCGTTCGACGGACGTTAAACGTCGTGATCTAGCTCGTCAAGGTCGTATTTCGTCTGAGGTCCGTAATGTGTGGCTGGTTCCTGCCACGCGCCGCGCAGGCGTCTCGCCGCCGGACGCAGGGGGCGTCCGAGTCCGGCACCGGCGACGTGATCCGTCGCGGTGGGTCGATCGTGTGGCGTATCTCGTCGTTGACCGCGCCAGAGCGTGGCCGTTACGGTCCGAAGACACTCCGTCGCTGGAAGGCTGGCAGGACATGGACAGCGCCGCAGACCTGGTTCTGCTCTCCACCCGGGTCTTCTGGATGACCGCGGGCGACCCCCGGTCGGGCGGCTTCGTCGCGGTCCGCGACGGCAACATCCTGGCCACCGGCCCCCGCGAGGAGGCGGACCAGTACGTCGGCCCCGGCACGCAGGTGCGCGACGTCGGCGACCGCCCGCTCATGCCGGGGTTCGTCGACCCGCACGCCCACATGGAGGTCGCGGCCCGCACGCTGTACCAGACCGTCGACTGCCGGGCCCCAGGGTGCCGCACGGTCGCGGACGTGCTGGACACCCTGCGCGAGCACCTTTCCGAGGCCGTGGACGGGTGGCTGGTCGGCCAGGCGAACCTGTTCTTCGACCAGAAGCTCGCCGACAAGCGGCTTCCGACGCGCGCGGAGCTCGACTCGGTCAGCACCGACGTCGCGATCGTCATCCGGGCCGGCGGGCACGTCAGCGTGCTGAACAGCGTGGCCCTGCAGCGGGCCGGGATCGACCGGGCGTACCGCGCCGCCGACTACAGCATCACCGGCCTGCCGACCGTCCTGCGGGACGAGACCGGCGAGCCGACCGGGGTCGTCAAGGAGATGGACAACCTGCTGCCGCTGCCGGAGCTGTCCGGCGCCGACCTGCGCCGCGCCCTGCAGCGGGGCGTGCTGGACCTCTTCACCGTGCACGGCGTCACGACCATCGGGGAGATCTCCGAGACCGTTGCGGGGTTGCGTGAGCTCGACAGCCTGCACGCCGACGGTGAGCTGGGCAGCCGGCTGCGCGTCTACCTCTGGGCCCCCGGGACGGTCAGCCTGGAGCAGGCCTGCGCGCACGCCGACTGGCTCGACCTGCAGGCCTCCCCGGACCTGCTGCGGATCCACGGCGTCAAGATGTTCGCCGACGGCGGGTACTCGGCGGCCAGCGCGGCGGTGAAGCAGCCGTACGTCATGGATGGGCACTCCTGCGGCGAGGTGGCGCTGAGCCTCGACCAGATCGGCGACGCACTGCGGCGGACCGCGGCCGCAGGGCTGCAGCTGGCGATCCACGCGAACGGGGACCGGGCGCAGGAGGAGGTCTGCGAGGCCCTCATCGTGGCCGGGGGCCCGCCCGAGGGCGCGCCGCGGACCCGGGTGGAGCACGCCGGCAACTTCCTGCCCGACCCCACCGCGACCGAGCTGTGGGCGCTGGCCGGGATCGTCCCGGTGCCGCAGCCCGTCTTCCTCTACACGTTCGGCGACTTCTTCCCCACCTACCTCGGGGAGTACGGCACCCGCGGCCGCTTCCCGTTCCGCCGGCTGCTCGACGAAGGCTGGCACCTCAGCGGCAGCTCGGACGTGTGGATCGGCTCGGAGGACGGGGCGACCAACCCCTTCTTCAGCATCTGGAACTGCCTGCAGCGGACGTCTTTCCTCGGCGACCGGCTCGACATCGACCAACGGATCACGCTGGCCGAGGCGCTGCGGATGCACACCCTGTACGCCGCGGAGGCGCTGGGCGAGGCCGACCGGTACGGCTCGCTCGAGCCGGGCAAGCGGGCCGACGTCATCGTGCTGGACCGGGACCCCTTCGAGGGGTCGGACGACGACCTCCTCGCGGTGCTGGTCGACGAGGTCTACCTCGCCGGCCGGGAGGTGCACCGCCGCAGGACCGACGCGCCCGCCGGCGAGGCGTGGCTGCACGCCGAGGCCTCGGCCCGCCACTAGGGTGGCCGCTGTGCGGACCCAGACCCAGCCGATGTCCGGGTTCCTCCACTTGGCGCTGCCGTCGGGAGCCGCCGGTCGCCCGTCCGAACTGTCCGAGCTCGACCGGATCCTGATCCGGACCCTGCAGGTCGACGGACGGCGGTCGTTCGCCGCCATGGCCCGCGATCTCGATCTGCCCGAGAAGACGATCCGGCGGCGGGTACACGAGCTGTTGGAGTCCTGCATCATCCAGATCGCCACCGTGGCCGACCCGGCGGTGCTCGGGTACACGGTCGCCGCGCTGATCGGGCTGAACGTCGACGGGCAGCGCCGCATCCGGCCGCTGGTCGAGTCCCTGGCGCAGCTGCCCGCGGTGGACTATGCGGCGATCACGACGGGGCGGTTCGATGCGCTGGTCGAGGTCCTCTGCCGCGACATGACCGAGCTGCTGACCGTGGTGGACGAGACGCTGGTGGGTGCGCCGGGCGTGCGCTCCGCGGAGGTCTTTCCGTACCTGCGGCTGCACTACCAGGAGCCGGGGTGGGAGGTCGCCCAGCAGAAACAGGACGGCGGCCTCGGCCCCGCGCACACCCCGCTGGACGACACCGACCACCGCATCATCGCCGAGCTGAGCGCCGACGGCCGACGCCCCTTCGCGCTGGTGGGCGGCACGCTCGGCGTCTCGGAGTCCCAGATCCGCAAGCGGGTCACCCGGATGCTGGCGGAGCGGACCATCCGGATCACGGCGATCGTCAACCCGTGCAACCTGGGGTTCGAGCGGCAGCTCTGGATCGGCATCCGCTGCCAACCCGGCCACAGCATCACCGCGGTGGCCGACACGCTGGCCCGCATCCCGTCGATCACCTACGTGGTGGTCTGCGCCGGCCGGTTCGACCTGTTCGTCGAGGCGGTCTGCCACGACACCGCCGAGGTGATGCGGCTGATCGACACGGAGGTCCGGACGCTCACGGGCGTCCGCTCCACCGAGCTGCTCTTCTGCCTGGACCTGTTCTACCGGGCGGTGCGCCCCGCCGAGCCCGCGATGGGCAGCTGAGGCCGGAGTTCAGGGACGCAGGACGTCGCAGTTCGACGGCGACAGGCCAAGCTTCGTGCGCAGCGCCCCGGCCGCTTGCGTGCGCCGGTCGTCGGCCGCGTGCACCGCGTCCCTGTTGGTCGTCCAGGACGACGCGTCGATCGAGCGGCCCAGCAGCGCGTCGTACCGACGCAGCGCGTCGAGGAACGGGGCGGCGGACGCGGCGAGCGGGCCGTCAGCCTCGATGGCGGTCGCCCTGACCTGGTCGAGCCGCAGCATCTCGGCCCGCTGCCCCGGGTCCGAGACCATCCCGCTGGCCCGCAGCGACAGGCTCAGCAGGATGTCGTCCCGGTAGGAGGCATCGAGGATCCGGGCGTAGTCCTGCGCGGCGGTCGACGCGCCTGCCGGCAGGGCCGGCGCGCAGCGGGCGGCGGCCTGCTGGAGCTGTGCCTCGGTGATCGCGAAGTCGACCGGGCGGTAGGGCGAGCCGGCCGGTGCGGCCGCGTCCGCGGCCCGGGTCGCTTCAGCCGAACCGGGGCCGGAGGGCACCGAGGTGAGCGCGGGAGTGCTGCCCCCCGAGCATCCCGCGAGCGCGAGCACCGCGACGGAGACGGCAAAGGCAGACGCGACGAACCTGGGCATGTCGGCGTGACCTCCGGGACGACGCGGTGACGGCGTCGTCGACGGTTGCAGCTGGCAAGCGTCCGCGGGGGAAATCGCGACAGGACCGCCCGATCGGCGGAGCCGCGGCTCAGAAAGCGCCCGTCAACCCCTGCATCTCAGCCTCGGTCCGCCGGTACTCCCACGTCTTGACGATCCAGTACAGGCAGAACACCTCGACGGCGATGGCCTCGATCGCAAACACGTGCGCGCGGGCGATGATGGCAATGGCCGGCAGCACGATCATCGCGACCCCCAGGCTCCTGTAGATCCAGAGAAACCGGCGCCGCACCTTGGGGTCGTCCACCAGGTCGAGCGTCAGCGGACCCAGGAACACGCTTGTGATGCCGATGCACGCGAACAAGATGTAGGCGGCGACCGCGTGCAGGGTCGGCGCGGTGAAGGCGCGACTGCCGTCGGTGGCACCTTGATCCCTCGCGCACGGGAGAAACGCCACGGCGATGGCCGCGACGCCAGCGATGTTGAGAAACCAGTTCTCCGCCCGGCCGAACCCCTTGTACAAATACAAGCCCAGCCCGACAGCGACCAGTGTCGCAACGAAGTAGTTCCGCATTGCGGTGGTGTGGTAGTAGCCGCTGATCGAGCTCGGCTGTGCGTGATGAGGCTCGGCGAGGCGCTCCCCGACGTTCAGCACCCAGGGGAACACCAGGCTCAGCAGCAACAGGCTCCACCGCAGCCCGTGGTAGGTGCGGAGCATGTAGTCCCGGAGTTCCGGACCATGCTTGAGCACACGATCCTTGAGCCCGACCATGCTGTCCCCCGATCCCCCGGCTGCTCGCTCGGCGCCCGCCCGCCGAGCGGTAGCAGTGTCCTGCGGGGCGTGACCGTCGACCAGCCCGGCCCTTCTCCGCTCAGCTGCATCCTGCTGGCATCGACGGCGCGATCTGCGCCTTGCACGCCAGAATGGGCGGCGCGTGGCGGGCCCACGGCCGCGGCTCGGCGCAGAACCGGTCGTCCCGCGCCGAGACCGAGGCCGGCCGGAACCATCACAGCAGCCACACCGCCCTCCGCGGCCACCCACCGACCACGGCATACCTGTCCGGATACCCGTCAGTAACGCGACGGGGCACTACAGCTAGGTGTTGTGGGTGCGGGAGACTCCCGGCGTGCCCGGCCCCCTTCG
>JAOPWU010000216.1 GCA_025965515.1 Mycobacterium sp. | reverse complement strand
GGGCCGGCCGTCGCGCCCAGCGCCTCCATCGTCGCCACGCGCGGGCCCGCCACCGCCGGCGCTGCCTGACGCCCCGACCGGCCTGCCCACGGCCGGCGCCGGCATGCCGCTAGGCTTGTCCCCGCCGCGCCGGGAGCAGTCCTCCGGCGAGCACCTCCGCCCCTCGCGGGCACCCCGGACGCGTCCATGGCCGCGGGTGCCTCTGGCCTCGTCAAGGAGACCGCATCCCGGTGAGCAGCCCTCGACGCATCCCCCGCGCATCCCGGTCGACCCTCCGGAGCGGCCTCGTCCTCCTGGGGGCGCTGGCGCTCGCCACCCCCGCCCTGGCGGCCTGCGGCGCCGGCCGGAACGCCGAGGTCTACCGGGAGCGGCAGACGACCGACCTGTTCAACGCGGCGTACGCCAACCGGACCCTCTACGTGAGCGGCGGCTACGTGGCCGAGCCGGTCTACGGCAACTCGGCACGCGCGTACGCCGTGGTGACCTCCACGACCGCCGCCGGGGACGTGCTGACCGGTGCCTCGGTGCGGTCCGACGAGGCGGACGGCGTCGCCCTGCGCCACCTCAACCCGGACGGCTCCCTCGGCGCGACCGTGAGCCAGCTGACCGTCCCGCCCCAGGGGCAGGTGCGGATCATGCCGGACGCCGGGCTCGCCCTGGTGATCACCGGGATCAAGCGCCTGCCGGTGCTGCACGCGCAGGTCTTCCACCTCACGCTGACGTTCCAGCGCGCGGGCACGCTGCCGGAGATGACGTTCCTGGTCACCACCGCCGGCGCGCCGCCGGGATCCCCGGCGCCCGGCGCCGCCCCCAGCCCGACGCCCACCCCGACGGCCACGCCCAGCGCCAGCGCCAGCGCGAGCGCCAGCGCCCTGGTCCCGGGCACCGCGACCGTGCGGGCCACCCCCAGCGCCGTGGCGAGCCGCAAGAGCTGACGCGCACCGCGCGCCGCGCGCCGGCCACGCTGCCCCTCGGGGCGGCGCGGCCGGCGTTTTTCGTCGCACACCTGTTCTACGGTGCGGACCATGCCCTCGACGACCGCCCGCCGCATCCGCCCCACGTTCGGTTGCGGCGACTGCGGGGCCGCCCTGCCGAAGTGGGTCGGCCGGTGCCCGGAGTGCGAGGCCTGGGGCACGGTGGCCGAGCTCGCCGCTCCCCCGGCGACCGGCCTGCGCAGCACGCTCGTCGCCGGCCGGGTGACGACCGCGGCACAGCCCATCTCGCAGGTCGACAGCTCGGTGGCGGCCCGCCGGCCCAGCGGCGTCGCCGAACTCGACCGCGTGCTCGGCGGCGGCCTGGTGCCCGGTGCCGTGGTGCTGCTGGCGGGGGAACCGGGCGTCGGCAAGTCCACGCTGCTGCTGGAGGTCGCTGCCCGGCACGCCGCGGGCGGCCACACCGTGCTGCTCGTCTCGGGCGAGGAGTCGGCGGCGCAGATCAAGCTCCGCGCGGACCGCACCGGCGCGGTGAGCGACGGCCTGTGGCTCGCCGCGGAGACCGACCTCTCGGCCGTGCTCGCCCACGTGGACCAGGTCGCCCCGCAGCTGCTCATCGTCGACTCGGTGCAGACGGTCGCGAGCCCCGACGTCGACGGGTCGGCGGGCGGCACCACGCAGGTGCGCGAGGTGGCGGCCGCACTCACCCGGGTCGCGAAGGACCGCGGCATCACCACGCTGCTCGTCGGCCACGTGACCAAGGACGGCGCCATCGCCGGCCCCCGCGTGCTCGAGCACCTGGTGGACGTGGTGCTGCACTTCGAGGGGGAGCGCACCAGCTCGCTGCGGCTCGTCCGCGCGGTGAAGAACCGGTACGGCGCGGCCGACGAGGTGGGCTGCTTCGAGATGCTCGAGGACGGCATCCGCGGCGTGCCGGACCCGAGTGGGTTGTTCCTCACCACCGGCACCCGCGCACCTGAGCCGGGGACCTGCGTCACCGTCACGGTGGAGGGGCGGCGCCCGCTCGTCGCGGAGGTGCAGGCGCTCGTCGCGAAGAGCGCGCTGCCCAACCCGCGCCGCGCCGTCAGCGGGCTGGACGCCGCGCGCGTCGCGATGGCGCTCGCGGTGCTGGACCGGCGCGGCGGCATGCCGCTGCACACCAGCGACGTGTACACCGCGACGGTCGGCGGGATGCGGGTGATCGACCCGGCCGCCGATCTCGCCCTCGCCCTCGCCGTGCACAGCGCCGGGCGCGACGTCCCCCTGCCCGCGGGCCTGGTCGCCCTGGGCGAGCTCGGGCTGTCCGGCGAACTGCGCCCCGTCCCCGGGCTGGCGCGCCGGCTGGCGGAGGCGGCCCGGCTGGGCTTCCGGGTGGCGCTCATCCCGGCGGCCGACGCGGCGCAGGCGGCCACGGCCGGCATCCGGTGCGTTGCGGTTCCAGACCTGCGCGCGGCCCTCGCGGCGGTCACCGAGCTGTCACGAGCGGAGCGGCAACAGCAAGCTGTCACCACGCAGTCAGCGGCATCACCCGTTCCGGTGACGTCGAACGCCTAGACTGCCGGTCAGGGACGGTCGCGCGTCGTCGCCGTGCACAGTGGGGGCTGTGAGGCTTCGCACACCGTTGCTGACCACCGGCCGTTCAACCGAGGGGGAGGGTGATGGCCGCCGTTGATGACCTGTTCCGGTCCACCCTGGCCATGATCGCGCCCGGGACCGCCCTGCGGGACGGCCTCGAACGGGTGCTCCGCGGCAACACGGGTGCGCTCGTCGTCCTGGGTGACACCCGGGACGTCGAGGACCTGTGCACGGGTGGCTTCGCGATCGACGTCGACTTCACGGCGAACCGGCTGCGCGAGCTCTGCAAGATGGACGGCGCCGTGCAGCTGTCGTCCGACGCCTCGCGCATCCTGCGCGCCAACGTCCACCTCGTGCCGGACCCGTCGATCCCGACCGACGAGACGGGCACCCGGCACCGCACGGCGGACCGCATGGCGCGGCAGACCGGCGCCCCCGCCATCAGTGTCAGTCACTCGATGAACCTGATCGCCCTGTACGTCGAGGGGCGACGGCACGTCATCGAGAACTCGGCCGCGATCCTCTCCCGCGCGAACCAGGCACTGGCCACGCTCGAGCGCTACAAGATGCGGCTCGACGAGGTCACCGGCACGCTGTCGGCCCTCGAGATCGAGGACCTGGTGACGCTCCGGGACGCCCTCGCGGTGCTGCAGCGGCTGGAGATGGTCCGCCGCATCCACGACGAGCTCGAGTCCGATCTGCTGGAGCTCGGCACCGACGGCCGGCTCGTCAGCCTGCAGCTCGAGGAGCTCATGGCGGGCGTCGAGACGGAGCGGGAGCTCGTGGTCTACGACTACGCCGCCGAGGGCGGCGGCCGCAAGCAGCTGTCCGTCGACGAGGTGCTGGATTCGCTCGACGCGCTGACCGCCACCGACCTGCTCGACCTCGGCACCATCGGCCGCTGCCTGGGCTTCGCGGCGACCGCGGCGCTGCCCGACGCCCTCGACGCCGCCGTCAGCCCCCGCGGGTACCGGATGCTGGCGCGGGTCCCGCGCATCCCCCGCCTCGTGGTGGACCGGCTCGTCGACCACTTCGGCGGGCTGCAGAAGCTGCTCGGTGCCGACATCGAGGACCTGCTGGTCGTCGAGGGGGTCGGCGAGAGCCGGGCCCGCTCCGTCCGCGAGGGGCTCTCCCGGCTGGCCGAGGCGAGCATCGTCGAGCGGTACGTCTAGACCGGTAGGCGCTCCAACCAGCCGCAGGCGGCCGCGACGTCCGGGGTCGCCGCGCCGCTGCCGCCGGCCAGCCACGTGCACGCGGCCGCAAGTTCGAGACGGAAACGGCGGGTGCCGCCGATGCCGGCCGCGGCCTCGTCCGACTCCGACCGCAGCGCCGCCGCCGCCGCCGCGTAGGCGCGTGCTGCCCCCGCCGCGTCGCCCAGCCGACCGCACGCCTGCGCCTGCAGCACCGACGCGAGCGCGAGCCCGGGCGACAGGAACAGGGCCTTCCGCAGCTCGGTGATCGCCCCGACGTCGTCGCCCGTCCGCGCCAGTTCGACGCCGCGCCACAGGTGCGGCCGGCCGTCCCGGACCGCAGCGGGCCGCACCGGTCCGCGCCCGGCGGCGATCGCGGGGCGGGCGGGGTGGTCGCGCTCCCGCGCCGGG
>JAOPWU010000164.1 GCA_025965515.1 Mycobacterium sp. | reverse complement strand
CGACTACGCCGCGGGGCCGCTGCTGGCCGCCGCCGGGGCCACGGCCCTCTGCGACGTCAGCGACGGGCTGGTGGGCGATCTGGGGCACCTGGCGCGGGCCGGGGGCGTCGCCGTGGTGCTGGACGGGATGGCCGCCCTGGCCGACGCCCCGTGGCTCGCCGACGTGGCGGCGGCCGCCCACGCGCTCGGGGGCGGGGCGGCCGCGGCCGCGCGGTTGGTCGCGGCCTGGGTGCTCGCGGGCGGCGAGGAGCACAGCCTGGTGGGGGCGGTGCCGCCCGCGGCCCTGCCGGTCGTCGTGGCCGCCGGCGGGCGGGTGCTCGGGCGGGTCGCGGCGGCCACGTCGTCACCGGCCCCGCCGGGCGTCACCGTCGGCCCGACCGCGCTGTGGAGCGCGGCGGACGCCGCCGCCGCGGTGCGTCGCCCGGGCTGGGACCACTTCGCCTGACCGGGAGAATGGGGGCATGACCGCTGCTCCGACGCCCGCCCCCCGCCCCGGCGCCCGACGGGTCCCGCCGCGCGTCCTCACCGTGGCCGGCTCCGACGCGGGTGGGGGCGCGGGTATCCAGGCGGACCTGAAGACCATTCTCGCGCTCGGCGGCCACGGCATGTCCGCGGTCACCGCCGTCACCGCGCAGAACAGCCTGGGCGTGCAGGGGGTGTGGGACCTGCCGGTCGAGGCGGTCACCGCGCAGCTCGACAGCGTCACGTCCGACATCGGGGTCGACGCCTGCAAGACCGGCATGCTGAGCAGCGCGCGGCTCGTCGAGGCCGTGGCGGAGCGGCTGGCCCGCCTCACGACCCCGCTGGTCGTCGACCCCGTGGCCGTGAGCAAGCACGGGGACCCGCTCCTGGCCCCGGACGCCGTGGCCGTGCTGCGGGAGCTGCTGCTGCCGCTGGCGACCGTGGTCACGCCGAACACCGACGAGGCGGAGCTGCTCACCGGGATCCCCGTGCACGACGAGGCGTCGCAGGACCGCGCGGCCGGGCGGCTGCTGGAGCTGGGGCCCGGCTGGGTCCTGGTGAAGGGCGGGCACCTCGCCGGCGAGGCCGTCGACCTGCTGGTCGGCCGGGACGGTTCGCGCCGCCGGCTGTCGGCTCCCCGGGCGGACAACCGGCACACCCACGGCACGGGGTGCACGCTGGCCTCGGCGATCGCGACGGGCCTGGCGGGCGGCCTCGCCGTGCCCGACGCCGTCGCCGCGGCGAAGGACTACGTGACGGGGGCGCTGGCGGGCGGGTTCCCGCTCGGTGGGGGCATCGGGCCGGTCGACCACGGCTGGCGCTGGCGGGCGGGCTGACCCGGCCGCCGGCACGGCGAAGGACCCGCCGGCGGTGCCGACGGGTCCTTCGAGGAGAACAGGGGGAGCGTCAGCTCCCGGCGCGCACGACCTTGCCCGCCTTGATGCACGAGGTGCACACGTTCAGGCGGCGGGGAGTGCGACCCACGAGGGCGCGCACGGTCTGGATGTTCGGGTTCCAGCGGCGGCGGGTCCGACGGTGCGAGTGCGACACCGACATGCCGAAGCCCGGACCCTTGCCACACACGTCGCAGACGGCAGCCACGGTCATAACTCCTACGGACAGCAGAGGGTCTCTGCAGATGGAACCCCGGTGAGCGGATGTCCCGGCGGGGCGCCGCTCCCGCGAGGGAACCCTGCGCCCGACCACCGGACATGCGCGGCCTCGCCCGGAGCGCGAGGACAACTCAGTCATGCTAGCGCATGCGCCGGGCGGACGGCGCCGCGGCCGTCCGGCGGACCCCAGCCGGCTCGCAGAGCCGCCCGGGGAGAATGGTGGCACCGGACCACCGGGTCCTGGGTGCGGAGGGGGGTGGCCGGTGCGGCACGACGGCACAGCTGCCTCCGACGCCGTTCCCGCCGGCCCGGCTGCCGACTGCCTGGACGCCCCCCGGCTCGTCGCCTGGGCCGCGGCTGCGGCCGCCCGTCTGGCCGTCGCGCGGGAGCGCCTGGATGCGGCCAACGTCTACCCCGTCGCCGACGGCGACACGGGGGCCAACCTGCTCGCCACGTGGGACGCCGCCGTGGCCGGGCTCCCGGTCGGGCCGCCGGCGCGGGCGGGCGACCTCGCCCAGGCGCTGGCCAGGGGGGCGGCTGCGGCGGCCCGGGGCAACTCCGGCGTCCTGCTCGCCCAGTGGCTGCACGGCGTCGCCCGCGTGTGGGCTGGCCGCGAACAGCTGGCGGGTGCCGACCTGGCCGACGGCCTGGCAGCGGGGGCCCAGGCGGCCCGCGACGCGCTGCAGACGCCTGTGGAGGGCACGCTGCTGAGCGTGGCCGAGAGCGCCGCGCTGGCGGCGGTGGCGGTGGTCCGGCGCAGCGGTGCGCCGCCGACCCCGCAGGACGTCCTCGCTGCCGCGCTGGCCGCCGCCGACCGTGAGCTGGCGGCGACGCCGCAGCGGCTGCCCCTGCTGGGCCGCGCCGGCGTGGTCGACGCCGGGGCCGCCGGGTGGCTGGAGGTCCTGCGGGCGCTGGCCGTCACGGCCGGGGTGCCCGATGTGCCGGCGGCGGACGAGCGCCCGCCCGCCGCGACGGAGGTCCCGGGAGCCGCGCTCCCCGCCGCCGCGCCGGCCCCGCCCCGCAGCACGGGTGCGGTCGCCGAGCCGGAGCTGGAGCTGGTCTTCCGGCTCACCCCGGCCGACGCCGCCGCGCTCGACGGGCTGCGTCGGCGCTGGTCAGCCGTCGCCACGTCGCTGGTCGTCACGGCCCCCCGCACGGGCGGCGGCGGGGCGGGCGGCGGACCGGTCACCGTCCACCTGCACACCCGGCGGCCGGGGCCCGTCCTCAGCGACGCCTACGCGGCGGGCCCGGTCGAGGACCTGGCCGTGACGGTGCTGCCCGAGAGCGGGGTCGGCCACGACCTCTCCGGACGGGCGGTCGTCGCGGTGGCCGACGGCCCGGGACTCGCCGCCGTCTTCGCGGCGGCCGGCGCCGTGGTCAGCCGGTGCCGCCCCCGCCAGGTCGCGGTGGAGCCCGCCAGCCCCGTCGCGGTCGACCAGCTCGTGGCGGCGGTCGAGGCCACGGGTGCGGCCGAGGTGATCCTGCTGCCCAACGACAGTGAAGTGGTCGCCGTCGCGGAGCAGGCGGCCGAGGTGGTGCGCCGGACGTCCGGTCGCCACGTCCTCACCGTGCCGACCCGGTCGATGCTGCAGGGGCTCTCGGCGCTCGCGGTGGCCTCCGGACGGCCGTTCGCCGACGAGGTGGTCGCCATGTCCGCCGCGGCGGCGGCCACCCGGACGGCCGTCGTGGCGGTCGCGCCGGTCGACGCCATGACGAGCGCGGGGCTCTGCCACGCGGGGGACGTGCTGGGGCTGCTGGAGGACGACGTGGCCGTGATCGGCGACGACGTCGAGGCGGTCACGGCCGAGCTGCTGGAGCGCCTGCTGGGCCCGGGCGGCGAGCTGATCACGGTGGTCACGGGTGGGGGTGCCCCGGAGGGCGTCCCGGCGGGGCTCGCCGACCGGCTGCGGCGGCGGGTCCGCGAGCTGCACCCGTTCGCGGAGTTCGTCGAGTACGCGGGCGGCCCGGAGAACTGCCTGGTGCTCCTGGGGGTCGAGTGACCGGGGGAGTGGCGTGACGGAAGCGGCGCAGGAGCCGGCAGCCCCGGACGGCGGCGCCCGGGACAGCGCCTGGGGCTCGGGTGCCCCGGCGTGGGACCGCCCGCTGGCGGCCGTGCTCGGCGCCCGGACGGCGACCGCGCTGGCGCGCCACCTCGAGCTCACCACCGTCGGCGACCTGCTCTGGCATCTGCCCCGCCGCTACGACGAGCGTGGTCAGCTCACCGAACTCGGCGGCCTGACCGAGGGCGACCACGTCACCGTGTTCGCCCGCGTCGAGTCGGTCCGCCGTCGGCGCGCACGTACCGGGACCGCGCTGACCGAGGTCACGGTCACCGACGGACGGGCGTCCCTCGCGCTGGTCTTCTTCGGGGCCCGCGGGGCCCACCACCAGCTGGCCCCCGGCACGACGGCGTACTTCGCGGGCCGCGTGGGTCGGTTCCGTAACACCATGCAACTGGCCCAGCCCGAGGTCATCGTGACGGACGGCGCGGACAGCGCGGACGACCCGGCACTCGTCGCCGGCGCGGTGGTTCCGATCTACCCGGCGGCGGCCGCGGTCACCACCCTGGCGATCGCCCGCTGCGTCGCCACCGTGCTCGGCGGGCTGCCCTCGCTGCCGGACCCGTTGCCGGCGGAGCTGCGCGCGCGCGACCACCTGCCGGACCTGCTCACCGCCTTCCGGGCGGTGCACCAGCCGCGGGACCTCGCCGAGGTCGACCGGGGCAAGGAGCGGCTGCGGGTCGACGAGGCGTTCGTCACCCAGGTCGTGCTGGCACGGCGCCGCGCGGACACGGCGCACGCCAGCACCACCGCGCGGCCGCCGCGGCCGGCGGGGCTCCTCACCGCGTTCGACGCCTCGCTCCCGTTCGTGCTCACCGCCGGCCAGCGGGAGGTGGGGGACACCCTCGCCGCGGAGCTGGCCCGGCCCGCGCCCGCGCACCGGCTGCTGCAGGGCGAGGTGGGTTCGGGTAAGACGGTGGTGGCGCTGCGGGCCATGCTCCAGGTCGTCGACGCGGGCGGGCAGGCCGCCCTGCTGGCCCCCACGGAGGTGCTCGCGAGCCAGCACGCCCGCGGCCTACGGGCGCTGCTCGGCCCGCTGGGGCGGGGTGGCGAGCTCGACGCCGCGGACGTCGCCACGCGCATCGCGCTGCTGACCGGGTCGGTCTCCGCGGCCGCCCGTCGGCAGACGCTCGCGGAGATCGCCGACGGCCGCGCGGGGATCGTCGTGGGGACGCACGCTCTGCTCACGGAGTCGGTGCAGTTCCGCGACCTGGGCCTGGTGGTGGTCGACGAGCAGCACCGGTTCGGCGTCGAGCAGCGCGACGTGCTGCGCCGCCGGGGCGTGACCCCGCCGCACGTGCTGGTCATGACGGCGACGCCAATCCCCCGGACCGTGGCCATGACGGTCTTCGGCGACCTCGAGGTCTCCGCGCTGACCGAGCTGCCCGCGGGCCGGTCGCCGATCCGCTCGTTCGTCGTGCCGGCCGCGCAGCCGTCCTGGGTGGACCGGATGTGGGGGCGCGTGCGCGACGAGGTCGCCGCCGGGCGGCAGGCCTTCGTGGTGTGCCCGCGCATCGGCGACGAGGAGCCGGGCCAGCGCGGCATCGCGGACGATCCCGATGGGGGCGCGGACGACCCGCCGGACGACGCTGCGGGACCGGACGGCCCCGATGCGGGGCGGACGACCGCCGCGGTCGTCGAGGTCACCGAGGCGCTGCAAGCGGGAGCGCTGCGGGGCTTGCGGGTTGCGATGCTGCACGGACGGCAGCCGACGGAGGAGAAGGAGTCCGTCATGCAGCGGTTCGTGGCGGGTGAGCTCGACGTGCTCGTCTCGACGACCGTGATCGAGGTCGGTGTCGACGTGCCGAACGCCACCGTCATGGCCGTGCTCGACGCCGACCGGTTCGGCGTCTCGCAGCTGCACCAGCTGCGCGGCCGGGTCGGCCGGGGCGCGGCGCAGGGCTGGTGCCTGCTGCACACCCAGGCGCACCCGGACAGCCCGGCGGGGCAGCGGCTCGCCGCGGTCGCCGCCACGCTCGACGGGACGCGGCTCGCCGAGCTCGACCTGGAGCAGCGGCGCGAGGGCGACGTGCTGGGCGCCGCGCAGTCGGGCGGCCGACGGCGGCTGCGGCTGCTCAGCGTGCTGCGCGACGCCGACGTCATCGCGCAGGCGCGGGCCGACGCCACCGCTCTCGTCGAGCAGGATCCAGGCCTCGCGCAGCACCCGGACCTGCGTGACGCCGTCTCGGCCGTGCTCGACGAGACGGCCGCGGCGTTCCTGGCGAAGGGCTGACGTGCGCGTCGTGGCCGGCTCCGCGCGGGGCCGTCGGCTGGAGGCGCCGCCGGGGCGTGCGACCCGGCCCACGTCGGACCGTGCCCGCGAGGGGCTGTTCAGCTCGGTGACCGCGCTCGGGACGCTCGCGGGGGCCCAGGTGCTCGACCTGTTCTGCGGCTCCGGGGCGGTGGGCATCGAGGCCGTCTCCCGGGGCGCGCGGCACGCGCTGCTCCTGGACTCCGACGCCCGGGCCGTCAGCGTGGCGCGACGCAACGCAGCCCTGGTCGAGCCGGGCGCGGTGACGGTCGTCTGCGACAGGGCCGAGCGCGCGGTGGCGGCCTGGGGTGCGGCGCCACCCGGGGTGCCCGACGGGTTCGCCGGTTTCGATCTCGTCTTCGCCGACCCGCCCTATGCGCTCGGCGCCGAGCGGGTGCAGGCCCTGCTGGGGCAGCTGGTGACCGGTGGCCTGCTGGCTCCGGAGGCCCTCGTGGTGGTCGAGCGGGCCAGCCGCGACGCGCCCTTCACCTGGCCCGACGGCATCACACCCGACCGGGTGCGGCGCTATGGCGAAGGCGCCCTCTGGTACGGTTTGCGATCATGAGTAGGGCTGTCTGCCCCGGTTCCTTCGATCCCGTGACCAACGGTCATCTGGACATCGTGAGTCGCGCGGCGAACCTGTTCGACGAGGTCGTCGTCTGCGTCATGATCAACCGCAACAAGGCGGGGATGTTCACCGTCGACGAGCGGCTCGAGATGCTGACCGAGGTCATGCGCCCGTACCCGAACGTCGGGGTCGCCTCCTTCCACGGCCTCACGGTCGACTTCTGCCGGCAGAACGACATCACGGCGATCGTGAAGGGCCTGCGCGCCGTCAGCGACTTCGACTACGAGCTGCAGATGGCGCAGATGAACCACTCGCTGGCGGGCATCGAGACGCTCTTCATGAACACGAACCCGCTGTGGAGCTTCCTGTCGTCCTCCCTGGTCAAGGAGGTCGCCCGCTGGGGCGGCAACGTCGACCACCTGATCCCCGTGGCCGTGCAGAAGCGGCTCGCGGACCGGTTGGCCACCGCGGACTGAGCGTCCCCGCCGCCCCGGCGGGGCCCGCGTCCGTCGGGGGTCGGGGCTGCCGGGCTACCCTGCCCGCATGGCGGAGCTCGACGCGGTCCTGGACGCCCTCACCGACCTCGTCACGGGGGCACGCGCCATGCCGCTGTCCGGGTCGTGCGTCGTCAACCGCGAGGAACTGCTCGCGCTCGTCGACGAAGTGCGGGAGCAGCTGCCGGTCGAGGTGGCGCACGCCCGTGCGCTGCTCGACACCCGCGAGGAGGTCCTCGGCCGGACCCGCGAGGAGGGTGACGCCATCGTCGCCGCCGCGCACGAGGAGCGGGCCAGACTCGTCGCCCGCAGCGAGGTCGTCGCCGAGGCCTACCGGCAGGCCGACGCCATCGTCACCGACGCGCAGGCGCGGGCCGACGACCTGCGGGCGGAGGCCGACGACTACGTGGACTCGAAGCTCGCCTCCTTCGAGGTGGTGCTCACCCGCACGCTCGCCACGGTCGAGCGCGGCCGCGCCCGGCTGTCGGGCCGCGACGCCTTCAGCGAGCTGGCGGACGACCGCCTCGACGCCTCCTCGGGCGCCCGCGGCGCCTGACGGCCCCGCCCCGGCAGGGCGCGCGAGAATAGAGACGCGCGGCGCGGCGTTCTCCCTGCGGGCGCCCACCGCCGCAGCCATCCCGCCGCCGGACGGTTCCCCGCCGCCCCCTCAGCCCGGAAGGCAGCACACCCGTGAGCAACTCCCCGCACCCCAGCGGCAAGTCGGCCAAGCAGGCCGCGCCGCGGCGGCTCGACTGGCGTGCCCCGCTCGTGCTCGACACCCGGTCCTTGGGTCGCCGCGCCGGCAGCATGATCGAGCTCCAGCAGACCGTGTCCGCGCCGGCGCCGCTCGGCCTGGAGCTGGCCCACGTGCCGGAGGGCGTCGACATCGCCCTCGACCTGCGCCTCGAGGCGGTCGAGGAGGGGGTCCTCGTCAGCGGGACGGTCGACACCACCTACCAGGCCGAGTGCAGCCGCTGCCTCGAGGCGGTCACCGGCCCGCTGTCGCTGAACCTCACCGAGCTGTACGCGTACGACCCCACCGAGGTGCGGCGGCGCGGCTTCCGCAACGCCCCCGTCGAGGAGGACGAGGAGATCGCCCAGATGGTCGGCGACCTCCTCGACCTGGAGCCCGCGCTGCGGGATGCGGTGGCCCTGGAGCTGCCGGTGAATCCCCTCTGCGACCCCGACTGCGCCGGGCTCTGCGCCACCTGCGGGGTGCGGCTCGACGACGAGCCGGGCCACGACCACGCCGACAACACCGACACCCGCTGGGCCGCGCTGCAGGCGCTGGCGGGCGGCGGCGACCAGGCCGACGCGCCGGGGCACTAGCCCGGTTGCGGGGGCCGTGGCACGTCCGCCCAGGACCTGAGGCACAATGGGGTGCGAGGCGTCGCCACGAGCCTCCGTCGGCGTGCCGCGAGGACACCCGAGGCGCCCGCTCCGGCGGGCGGGCCCGGTCCCGCGCACGCCCAGTACTGACCACAGCCGTCACCGTGCCGGTGGCTGCGACACGGAGGAACGAGGAGCAGCCACCATGGCCGTCCCCAAGCGCAAGATGTCCCGCAGCAACACCCGCTCCCGCCGCGCCCAGTGGAAGGCCACTGCGGTGACCCTGACGCCGTGCCCGCGCTGCCGTCAGCCGAAGCAGCCGCACATCGCCTGCCCGACCTGCGGCACGTACGACGGCCGCCAGGTCCTCGCCGTCTAACGTCCTGTCGGCTGATCTGACGCTGTCGACCGGGCTGTCCCGAACCGTGCCGCCGTCCTGGGGTGCTGCCGCCCCCGACGGGGCGGCCGTGCGCATCGCCCTGGACCTGACCGGCCTCGGGCCGGCGGCGGACCGCCCGGCCGTCCTCGCGGCGGCCGCCGGCGCCGCGCCGAGCGGCACCCTGGTCGACGACCCGGCCGCCTGGGCCGCCGCGCCCGAGCTACCGCCCGGCTGGGACCTCGTCCCGGCCGAGCCGCTGACGGCCGGCACGGCCACCGTCCCCCAGGCGGTGCGCGCCGCCCGCCGCAGCGGTCCCCGTCGGGGCCTGCGCCTGGTCACCGACGGCCGCGCGGACGCCTGCGTCCTCGTCGCCGACGCCGCGACGACCGTCGCTGCGGCCGGCTTCGCCGCCGGTCCGCTGCCGGGTGCCGGCGCCCCCGTCCTGGCGCGCACCTCCGCCGGTGCGGCACCCCGCGCGCTCGTCAGCGCCTGGTCCGCGTCGCCCGACAGCACACCAGGGGCCGACCTGCTGGCAACCCTCGCGCTCGCCGCCTGCTGGGCCCGCCTGGTCTCGCCGGACGAGCCGGCCGTGGGGGTGCTCGACCGCGGCGCCACGGCCGGCGTCCCGGCGGACCCGGCTCCCACCGTCGGCACGCAGCCCGTCACGGTCGCGGAGCTGGTGCAGGGCACCTGCCCGTCCGTCGTGGTCGCCGATCCCGGTCTCGCCGACGTGCTCGCCGAGGTGCTGGCCGCCCCCGCCGTGGGCGCGCCGCTGGACTTCGTGGCCGTGCTGGGGGTTGCTGCCGTGACCGTCGGGGTCTCCCCGGCCGTGGCCGACGCCGCCCGGGTCGCGCAGGCCGTGGGCCTCGCGACCGCGGCCGGCCGGGCCGGCCTCCTCGAGGACGCCCGGCGGGTGCTCGCCGACGTCGTGGCCGTCCGCAGGGCCCGTGCCGGACTGCCGACCGACCGGCCGGGAAGGCCGGCAGCGGGCACCACCGGGGCAGTCCGGTGACCGTCGACCCCACGCCCCGCGACCCCGCGCCCGTCGACCCCCTGGTCGGCGAGCAGGACGCTGCGCCGCCCCCCGTGTCCCCGGCCGCGGAGCTCGTCGGGGAGGCGCTGGCCACCGTGCTGGACGCCGACCCCGCGGCCGTGGCGCCAGACGCGCGGCTGGGCGAGGACCTGGGCGCCGACAGCCTGGCCGTCGTCGAGCTCGGGATCGTGATCGAGCAGGCGGCGCTGCGCCGCCGGTGGCCGCTGCACCTCGCCCTGGGGGCGCTGCTGCCGTACGACACCGTCGCCGACGTCGTCGTGGCGGTGGAGCGGGCGCTCGCGGTGGGGGAGGGCCTACCGGACCCGCACCCCGCCGAGAGCACCGTCGCCACGACAGGAGGACCCCCCACATGAGCCCGCGGACCCGTTCCGACGAGATCCCCGACAGGGCGCCGCTGGTGCGCGCCCTGGGCGTGTCGCCGGGCGACGACCTGTTGGAGCTGGCGCTCACGCACCGCTCCTACGCCTACGAGAACGGCGGGCTGCCGACGAACGAGCGGCTCGAGTTCCTGGGCGATTCCGTTCTCGGCATCGTGGTCACGGACACGCTCTTCCGCTCCCACCCGGACCTGCCGGAGGGGCAGCTCGCGAAGCTGCGGGCGGCCGTGGTCAACATGCGGGCGCTGGCCGAGGTGGGCCGCGGCCTGGACCTCGGGTCGCAGCTGCTGCTGGGCCGCGGCGAGGAGGCGACGGGTGGCCGCGACAAGCCGAGCATCCTGGCGGACACCGTCGAGGCGCTGATCGGCGCCCTCTACCTCGCCCGCGGGCTGGACGTCGCCGCCGGGCTCGTGCACCGGCTGTTCGACCCGATCATGGCCACCGCCGCGGTGGCCGGGGCGGGGCTCGACTGGAAGACCTCCCTGCAGGAGCTGGTCGCCGCCCTCGGCCAGGGCGCGCCGGAGTACCGCCTGGCGGAGACCGGGCCCGACCACGCCAAGCACTTCCGCGCGGAGGTCGTCACGACCGCCCGCCCCGGGATCGTGCTGGGCGACGGGGAGGGCAGCTCCAAGAAGGAGGCCGAGCAGCGCGCGGCCCAGCGCGCCTGGGCGGCGCTGCAGGACGTCGTCCCGGAGGACGGTGCCTGAGCTCCCCGAGGTCGAGACCGTCCGGCGGGGTCTCGAGCGGGGGATCGTCGGGCGCCGTGTCGCCTCGGTCGAGGTCTTCCACCCGCGCGCCATCCGGCGCCATGTCCCGGCGCCCGGCCCGGCGGCTGTCCCCCTGACGACGCCGTCGGACGCACCGGAGGTCGCGCCCGCGGACCGGGCGCGCCTCGACGGCCTGGAGGTCGCCCCGTCGTTCCGGGGGGCGCTCGAGGGCGCGACGGTCACCGCCGCCCGCCGCCGCGGCAAGTTCCTCTGGCTGCCGCTGGACACCGGCGACGCCCTGGTGGGGCACCTCGGGATGAGCGGCCAGCTCCTGGTCGTCCCCCCCGGCAAACCCGACGAGACCCACCTGCGGGTGCGGGTGCGGTTCGCCGACGAGGCGGCGGGCGGCCGGCAGCTGCGGTTCGTCGACCAGCGGACGTTCGGCGGCCTGGCGGTCGACGCCGGCGGCGCCGAGCTGCCGCGCGCGGTCCGGCACATCGCGCTGGACCCGCTGGACCCCGGCTTCGACGACGCGGCGTTCTCCCGCCGGCTGCGGGCGCGCCGCACCGACCTCAAGCGCGCACTGCTCGACCAGACGCTGGTCAGCGGCATCGGCAACATCTACGCCGACGAGACGCTCTGGCGTGCCCGGCTGCACGGGCGGCGCCCCACGGCCGGGTTGACCGCCCGCGCCGTCGCCGTGGTGCTCACCGCGGCACGGGAGGTCCTCGTCGAGGCCATCGCCGCCGGCGGCACGAGCTTCGACGCGCTCTACGTCTCGGCCGAGGGGGTGAGCGGGCTCTTCGACCGCGAGCTCGCGGCGTACGGCCGCGCCGGGCTGCCGTGCCCGCGCTGCGGGACCCCGATCGCCCGGGAGTCCTTCACGAACCGCTCGTCGTTCTCGTGTCCGCGCTGCCAGCCGGCTCCCCGGCGGCGGCGCGTCCCGTAGCGGCGGCTAGGGGGACGGCGTACCGCTAGCGGCGGGGTACGGGGCCGGGAACGTGGGCCCCCCCGAGTAGGACGTGTGCGAGGAGTCGTCGCCGCCGACGCGGCATCCCGCGGCGAGCAGGAGCGTGGCGGCGATGGCGGCCAGGGCCAGCAGGGCGCGGACCGGGGCGGACGTCGTGCGTGCGGACATGGCGAGAGGATCGCACGTCCGCCCCCGGCGTACCGTGCGCCGGTGGTGCGACACGGTCCCGAGGGCCTGGACGAGGCCCCGGACGAGGCCCCGCAGGGCGCCGCGCAGCAGGTGCCGGAGGGCACCGCCGGAGCGGGGACCGCGCGGCTGACGGCCTGGGTCCGGGGCAGGGTGCAGGGCGTCGGGTTCCGGTGGTCGGCGCGAGCGGCCGCGCTGCGGCTCGGCCTCGTGGGCTCCGCGACGAACCTGGCGGACGGCCGGGTGGAGATCGTCGCCGAGGGGCCCCGGGCGGCCTGCGAGGAGCTCCTGGCCTGGCTGCAGGGCCCGGGGACACCGGGTTCCGTGTCGGGCGTGACCGCGCGCTGGGGCCCGCCGACCGGAGCACCGCGCGGGTTCGTCGAGCGCTGACCTGTGATCTCACTCTCAGTGGTCTCTGCGCGCCCACCGGGAGCCTTGACCCGCCGCGGGGCGGGTGGGACCTTCGAGGTGCGGTATTCGGCACGCTGTGTGCCTTGCTGCGGTTGCTGGGCCCGCTGGTCGTTTCGACCGGCGGATGGCGCCTAGCCCGCGGACGGTGTCGACCGGTGACGGATACCCAGACGCAGTCGGTTTTTGTACGCAAGCGGACGTCAACCGCGCCCCCGGCACCGCCGCGGCGTGCGTGGAGGCGTCCATCCGGTGTGGGGCGTCGTCCCCGTCAGGGCACTCATCGTGGAGGACCCCCAATGGCCAAGGCTCTGTTCGGGCACGTAGGCATGTCCGCCGACCATCGACTCGTCGACGAGGTGGCGACCCTGCGTCGCCGCGTCGCCGACCTGCAGCAGCTCTGTCTGCGCCTGCAGGCCGAGAACGATGCCCTCGTGGCCGCCGCCCGGGTCCCCGACGACCTGAGCCACCTCGCGGACTCCTACGACGACGAGGTCCGCGAGCCCGCGTTCAGCTGAGCGCCGGTCGCGTCTACGGCCTTCCCGCCCGGCTCGACGCCCGGCCAAGGTAGGTTCGACCGGATCCACCAGTCGCTGATCGTGGAGTCCGGTGCACCTCAAGAGTCTGACCCTGCGGGGCTTCAAGTCCTTCGCGTCCAGTACGACGCTGCGCTTCGAGCCCGGCATCACCGCCGTCGTCGGTCCCAACGGGTCCGGTAAATCGAACGTCGTCGACGCCATCGCCTGGGTTCTCGGCGAGCAGGGCGCGAAGGCCCTGCGTGGCGGGTCCATGCAGGACGTCATCTTCGCCGGCACCGCCGGTCGCCCGCCGCTCGGCCGGGCCGAGGTCGTGCTGACCATCGACAACAGTGACGGCGCGCTGCCGATCGACTACACCGAGGTCAGCGTCAGCCGGCTGATGTTCCGCTCCGGCGAGAGCGAGTACGCCATCAACGGCTCGCCGTGCCGGCTGCTCGACATCCAGGAACTCATGAGCGACTCCGGCATCGGCCGGGAGCTCCACGTCGTGGTCGGGCAGGGCCAGCTCGACGCCGTCCTGCACGCCAAGCCGGAGGACCGCCGCGGCTTCATCGAGGAGGCGGCCGGCGTCCTCAAGCACCGCAAGCGCAAGGAACGCGCGGTCCGCAAGCTCGACGCCATGCAGGCGAACCTCGCCCGCGTCACCGACCTGACGGCCGAGCTGCGGCGCCAGCTCACGCCGCTGGGCCGGCAGGCCGAGGTGGCCCGCCGCGCGGGCGCGATCGCCGCGACGCTGCGCGATGCACGCCTGCGCCTGCTCGCCGACGACGTCGACCAGCTGCTGCGGCAGGCGGCCACCGGCCCCGCACCGGACGCCTCCGCTGCGGCCCTGGTCGAGCGGACCGAGGCCGACCTCACCGCCGCGCTGGCCCGGGAGAGCGCCCTCACCGAGGAGCTCGCCGCCCACGCGCCGCGGCACGTCCGGGCGCAGGAGGTGTGGTTCCTGCTGTCCGCGCTGACCGAGCGGCTGCGGGGGACCGAGCGGCTGGCGCTGGAGCGCGTGCACCACCTCGGCGCCGACCTGGGCGACGCGCCGACCGGCCGCGCCCCGGAGGACCTGGAGCGCGAGGCCGAGACCGCCGCCGAGCAGCAGGCCCGCGCCGCCGCGGACGTCGAGGCGGCCCGGGTCGCCGCCGAGCAGCTGTCCGCCGAGCGGGTCGCCGCGGACGCCGAGCTCACCGCGCAGGAACAGGCCGTGGCCCGCGCGCAGCGCGCCGCCGCCGACCGCCGGGAGGGGCTCGCCAAGCTCGCCGGTCAGGTGGCGGCGGTGTCCTCCCGCCTGGCGGCGGCCCGCGAGGAGATCGCGCGGCAGCACGCCGCGGCCGCCGAGGCGCTGGCCCGCGCCGACGCCGGCGCCGCGGAGGCGGAGCAGCTCGGCGTGCAGGCCGACCAGCTGGAGCAGGGCGAGACGGGCCTCGACGAGCGGCACGCGGCGGCCGAGGACCGGCTGGGGCAGGTCGAGCAGCGGCTCGCCGCGGCGCGCGAGCAGCGCACCGCCGCCGACCGCGAGGTCGCGGAGCTGCGTGCCCGGCGCGACGCGCTGGCACTGTCGCTGGAGCGCAAGGACGGGCACGGCGCGCTGCGCGAGAGCGCGCCCGCCGGGCTGCTCGGCGCGCTCGCCGAGCTGGTCACCGTGGAGCCGGGGGTCGAGACGGCGCTCGCCGCCGCGCTGGGGCCCGCTGCCGACGCGCTGGTCGTCGCGGGGCTCGACGAGGCCGTCGCGGCGCTCGGGTGGCTGGCGGAACGCCGCGTCGGTCAGGCGACGGTCGTCGTGGCGACGACGGGGGCTGCCCCCGCCGGGCCGGTCGACCCGGGAGGCCCGGGCCGCCCGCTGGCGGCGGCGGTACGTCCCGACCCGCGCGTGGCGGGCACCCTCGCCGTGCTGCTGCGCGACGTGGTGCTCGTCGAGGACCTGACCGAGGCGACCGCGCTGCTGCGGCAGCGGCCCGGGGCGCGCGCCGTCACCCGCGGCGGCACGCTGCTCGACGGGCTCACCGGTCGGGGCGGTGCCGCAGGGGCCCCGAGCCACCTCGAGATGCAGGTGGCCTACGACGACGCGGTGGCCCGCCACGACGCCGCCACGGCGCGGCTGGCGGAGCTCGCCACCGAAGTGGACGAGCTCACGGAGGCACGTAGCCGCGGCCGCGCCGAGGTCAACGAGGCGCTCGAGGCGCTGCACCAGTCCGACGCGCACATCGCGGCCGTCTCGGAGGCGCTGGCGCGCATCGGTGCCGGCCGCCGCGCCGCGCAGGAAGAGGCGGGCCGGCTCCGGGCCGCCGCCGAGCGGACCGCCGCGAACCTCGAACGCGACCAGCAGAGCCACGCCGAGCTGTCGGAGCGGCTCGTGGCGGCCCAGGCCGAGCCGGCGGAGCCGCTCGCCGAGGACGCCGGTGCCCTGGACGCGGCGCGGGAGGCCGCGACGGCCGCGCGGGCTGCGGACATGGAGGCACGGCTCGCCCTGCGGTCGGCCGAGGAGCGGCTCCGGTCGGTGCGTGGCCGCAGCGAGGCCCTGCGACGGGCCGCCGAGCAGGCGCGGATCGAGCGCGCCCGGGCGCAGGAGCGCCGCCGCCGCCGGGCC
>JAOPWU010000158.1 GCA_025965515.1 Mycobacterium sp. | reverse complement strand
CGTGACGGACGCGTAACGCGGGTCAGCCGAGCAGGGCTTCGAAGTCCGGGAGCTGGAAGAACTGCGCGGTCGCCCGGGCCGACGGTGAGCCCAGGTCCGGGTCGGCGCCCGCGGCCACCAGCAGCTGCACGATCTCCGCGGACTTCTTGAACACGGCCCCGGCCAGCGGGGTCTGGCCGCGGTCGTTGACGCGCTGCGGGTCCGCCCCACGCTCCAGCAGCACCCGCACCGCCGCCGGGTGCTCGTGGTACGCGGCCAGCATGAGGAGCGAGTCGCCCTTGTCGTTGGTGAGGTTCACCGGCACGCCCGCGTCGACGTAGGCGGCGAGCCCCTCGGCGTCGCCCTCCCGGGCCATCGCGAACACGCGGCCGGCGAGCTCGATGATCTTCTCGTCGATCTCGCCGGGGGAGGTCGGTTCGGGATCCACGCCGTCCAGCCTAGGGCCCGGCCGGGGCCGCCGCAGCGTCCGTCGGGCGCATATTCCACACTCCCAGCCATGCGCATCGTGATCGACAGCGACGGGGGCTGCGACGACGCCGCGGCGATCGTGTGGCTGGCGGGCCGGCCCGACGTGGAGATCGCTGCCGTCACGGCGGTCGGCGGCAACGTGGCCGTGCGGCAGGCCGGCCGGAACCTCCGCGTCATCCTGGAGGCCTGTGGGCGTGCGGACGTGCCCGTCCTGCTGGGCCGCGACCCGTCACCGGACCGGCCGCACCTGGAGCGACCGGTCGCGATCCACGGTCACGACGGGCTGGGGGACGTGGGGCTCGCCGACCCGCAGCAGCCGCCGCAGGCGGGCGGCGCGGCCGAACTGCTGGCCACGGAACTCGGCCGCGGCACCACGCTGCTCTCGCTGGGTCCGCTGCGGAACGTGGCCGACGCCCTCGTCGCCGACCCGGCGGCCGTGCGGTCCGGCGCGCGGCTCGTGGCGATGGGGGGCTCCGCCCGGGCGCAGGGCAACGCGCGGCCCACTGCCGAGGCCAACGTCGCGCACGACCCGGCTGCCGCCGCGGCAGTGGTCGCGGCCGGCTGGGCCGTCCCGCCGCTGCTGGTGGGCCTGGACGTGACGCTCGCGGCCACGCTCCGCGCGCAGGAGCGGGACCTGCTCGCCGCCCGGCGCACCCCGGCCGCCGCGTTCCTGGCGGGCCCGCTCGCCGCCTACAACCGCCGGTCGGGGACCTTCTGCCCGCCCGGCGAGACGCCCGTGCACGACCTGCTGGCGGCGATGGCGCTCGTCCTGCCCGACCTGGTGGCCGCACCGGTGCTCCCCGTGGCCGTGGACACGGGCCGTAGTGCGGCCTGGGGGCAGACGGTGGTCGACCTGCGGGTCCTGGCGTGGCAGCGGGCCGCGGCGGCCGCCGACGGGACGGCGCAGGGCGGCGTTCCGGTCGGTGCCGCCGAACCCACGGGGGCCAACGCCGCGGGCGACGGGGACCCGGTCGCCGTCGCCCTGGAGGTCGACGTCGAGGCGTTCCGGTGGCACGTCCGACACCTGTGCGGAGGGTGATCGGACATCACGGACAGCGACCGTTACATGGGGGCAACAGGGGGCAATCGGCGAGCAACGTGCGCTTCCTAGATTGCGGGAACCGGGTCGGGCCGATGCGGCACCGACCCCCCGCCTCCAGGAGATCACTTGCGCGCTCGCTCCCGTCCCGCAGCTGACCCCAGCGGACTCGCCGCCCTCGCCCTGGACCGTCGTCGGTTCCTGCAGCGCAGCCTGCAGGCCGGCGGTCTCGTCGCTCTCGGTGCCCCGCTGCTGGCCGCCTGTGGATCGGGTTCCGGCTCCTCCGCCGCGGCCGCGGGCGCGACGGGCGGCGCCAAGAGCTTCGGCACCGTGGACTTCCGGTTCAGCTGGATCAAGAACGTCGAGTTCGCCGGCTCCTACATCGCGGACCAGAAGGGCTACTACAAAGCCGAGGGCTTCTCGGGTGCCAACTTCATCGCCGGCGGCCCGTCGGCCATCGCGATGGAGACGGACGTCGCCAACGGCAAGGCGTTCGTCGCCGTCAGCAGCCCCGACATCACCGGCTCGGCCATCCTCAAGGGCGCCCCGCTGAAGATCATCGGCGCCCAATACCAGAAGAGCCCCTTCGCGGTGATGTCGATGGCGAGCAAGCCCATCGCGACCCCGCAGGACATGTACGGCAAGAAGATCGGCGTCCAGGCCACCAACGAGTCGGTCTGGAACGCCTACATCAAGGCAGCCAAGCTCGACGCCAGCAAGATCAACAAGGTCCCCGTCCAGTTCGACCCGCTGCCGCTCACCCAGGGCGCCGTGGACGGCTGGTTCTCCTTCATCACCAACGAGCCGAACGAGCTGAAGACCAAGGGCTTCGACACCCACACGTTCCTGCTGGCCGACACCGGCTACCCGCTGGTGTCGGAGGTGTACATCACGACCACGGACAGCATCAAGAACAACCGGGAGAAGCTGAAGGCGTTCCTGCGCGCGGAGATCCGCGGCTGGAAGGACAACGCCGCCGACCCCGCGCTCGGCGCCGACTACACGGTCGACATCTACGGCAAGGGGCTCGGCCTCGACAGGGCCGAGCAGACCCTCGAGTCGACCTCCGAGAACGCGCTCATCAACACCCCGGACACCGCCGCGAACGGCCTGTTCACGATCACCGACGAAATGCTGTCCGAGACGATCGGCTCGCTCAAGATCGCCGGCGTCGACCTCACCGCCGGGCAGCTGTTCGACCTCTCGCTCCTCAAGGAGGTCTACGCCGAGCAGCCCTCCTTGGTCTGATCCCGCAGCCTCCCGCCACGACCCGCCGCACTCACGCCCGACAGGAGTCGGATCGCATGACGACGATCGAGCAGCCGCGAACCTCCCGCGTCGTCCCTGCCGCGCCGGCCGGCACCACGCCCGCGGAGGGCTTCCACATCGCAGGGCTCCGCAAGGAGTTCCGCATGTCGCGGCGCCCCGTCGTGGCGCTGGAGGACGTCGCTCTCGAGAGCCCGCAGGGTCAGTTCGTGACCCTGCTCGGGCCGTCGGGCTGCGGCAAGTCCACCGTGCTGCGCATCCTGGCCGGGCTGGAGGAGCCCACCTCCGGGACCGCGTTGATCCACGGGG
>JAOPWU010000145.1 GCA_025965515.1 Mycobacterium sp. | reverse complement strand
CGCCTCCAGCGGCAGCGCCACGTCCAGCTTGTGCACCGGTCGCCCGCCGGCGCTCGCCTCGGCGGCGATGCTGTCGGTGACCCGGTCCCGCAGCGACCACAACCGCTCCCGCTCGCCGGGCTCGAGGCCGACGGCGAGCTCCGCGCCCGGCAGGCCGTCCAGCGGTTCCAGCACCTCGGGCGGCCCCGCCACCTCCACCAGGACCAGCTCCGGCCCGACGGGCTGCACCAGCGCCGCGTGCCGCCGCACCAGCTCGGCCGCGGCGGCGCCGACGTACT
Organism: Mycobacterium sp.; assembly: GCA_025965515.1. Lineage (GTDB taxonomy): Bacteria > Actinomycetota > Actinomycetes > RYN-182 > RYN-182 > RYN-182. The sequence goes on along the minus strand of JAOPWU010000145.1, from coordinate 6,515 downwards.
CGACGGCCAGGAGCCCCGGCAGGGCGCGCAGCGTCGGCAGCAGCCCCAACGCGGCGGGGATCCCGTCGACGCCGAGCAGCGCGACGCACCGCTGGGCCGGGCGGGGCACCAGCCGCAGCCGCGCCGCGGTGACGACGCCCAGGATGCCCTCGGATCCCACGAACAGGCCGGCGAGGTCCGGCCCCACGGCCTCCTTGCGCACGCCGCCGAGCCGGGACAGCACCCGCCCGTCGGCCAGCACCACCTCGAGCCCCAGCACCTGCGCGCGGGTCGGCCCGTTGCCGACGACCCGCAGCCCCCCGGCGTTGGTCGCGATCGTCCCGCCGAGCGTCGCGGTGTCCCGCGAGGCCAGGTCCACGCCGTAGGCGAGGCCGTGCGCGGCGGCGGCGCGGTCCAGCTCCGCCACGGTGACGCCCGCGCCGACGGTTGCGGCGCCGGCCACCGGGTCGACGTCCAGCCGGGTGAGCCGCCGCGTCAGCAGGACCACCGACCCGGCGGGCGGGACCGCGCCCGCGGCGAGGCCCGTGTTGCCGCCCTGGGGGACCACCGCGACGCCCGCCTCGCCGCACGTCAGCAGCACCGCGGCGACCTGCGTCGCGTCGGCGGGCGCGACCGCCGCCCGCGGCTCCCCCCGGTACCGGCCGGTCCAGTCCACCGCCACGGAGGCGAGGACCGCCGGGTCGGTGACGACGTGCGCGTCCCCGACGACCCCGGCCAGCCGGCCCAGCAGGTCCCCCGCCACGGCGTCGGTGTTCAGCCGGTGGGGAGCGCGACCGCCGCGGGGGTCCGCAGCGTCTCGACCGCGGGGCCGTACATGCCGAGCTTGATGGCGCCGAGCGTGTCCCCCGCGGTGTGGGCGTAGGCCTTCGCCCGCTCCAGCGCCGCCGGCAGGACCTCCTCGTCGGGCACGGCAGCCGCGACGATGCCCGCGGCCGCGGCGTCCGCCCCGCCGTAACGGCGACCGGTCGTCATCACCTCGTGGGCGGCCGCCTTCGACAGCCGGGACTGGATCAGGGCGGCCATGCCGGGGGTGAACGGGATGTGGATGTCGACCTCCGGCAGGCAGAAGAACCCGCGGTCGGCCCGCATCACGGCGGTGTCGTGGGCGATCGCCAGCATCGCTCCGGCGGCGAACGTGTGGCCGTTCAGCGCGGCAACCGTGCGGTACGGGGCGACCAGCATCCGCGCCAGCAGGGCGTGCACCGTCGCGACGAACTCACCGGCCTGTTCCGGCGCGGTCGCCATCCACTCCAGGTCCAGCCCGTTGGACCAGAACTTGCCCTGGCCGACCGTCACCAGCGCCTTGGGGCCCGGCGCCGCGTCGACCTCGTCGAGCAGCGCGTTGACCGCGGCGAGCCACGTCGGGTTGAAGCGGTTCTCGTCGGCGTCCAGGCGCAGCAGGAAGACGTCGTCGGTGCGGTCCAGCGTTGGCATGACTCCCTCTCGGCCCGCCGTGCGGGCATCCCCCGGCGCGCCGGGTCCGGTCTCGGAGCCGAACGCTACCCGGCGCGCCCCGCGCGCCCCCGCGGGTCAGGCGATGGTGCCCGGGCGCCCCGCGGTGTCGACCAGCGGACGCCCGGCCCGCTGCCAGGCGAGCATGCCGCCGTCGACGTTCACGACGTCGTAGCCCTGGGCCCGGAGCCACACCACCGCCTGCGCCGAGCGGCCCCCGACCTTGCACACGACGGCGGCACGCTGCGGCACCTCGCCGAGCCGGGCGACCAGCTGCGACAGGGGTAGGGAGACGGCGTGCGGCGCGTGCCCGGCGTCCCACTCGTCGGGCTCCCGGACGTCGAGCAGCGGCAGCTCGGTGCCGTCCGGGGTGTCGAGGAACGCGATCTGCACGGTCGGGACCTGATCCATGCCCCCATCGTGCCCCCCCGCGACGCGACACACCGGGCTGGGTGACGGAGCACCGTGCCGCGGCGTCGGGTCTGCGGCAGTATCGGGCCCGATGCCCCTCGTGCACCCGCTCCCCGCTGCCGTCCTCGTCGCGGTGACGGCCCTGGCGTGCGCGGGGTGCACCGCAGCCGGGACCTCGTCGGCCGGCGCCGGGCCGACCGGCGGCGGCGTGCCGCTGCCGTCGCCACCCCTGGCGTCGACGGCCGTCAGCGCGACGACCGGGTCCTGCGCCGCCGAGCTGATCGACGAGGCGGCCCGCACGGCGCTGCTGCCCGCCTACCTGGCCCACGGCGGCAGCCAGGGGACGCCCCCGGCGGACCTCGGCAGCGTCTTCCTCGGCACCTGCGGCGGCACCGAGTACGCCCGCGCCCGCTTCTCCGACCCGTTGCTCGGCACGCAGTACGCGTCCTTCCGCCGCGGCGTCGGGCAGTCGGCCTGGGCCTGGGTCGGTGGGGATCCGAACCTGGCCCGCAGCTGCGACACGCAGCCGTCCGACCTGGCCGCCGCGTGGTGGGGCGACCGCACCTGCCCCTGAGCGATCATGACCGGGTGCAGCCCAGCCCCGGCGAGAGGTGACCCCGGCGTGACCGAGACCGTGCAGTGGAACCCGTTCGCATCCGGCGCACGCGAGGACCCCTACCCGCAGTACACGGCGCTGCGCCGGCAGGGCGCCGTCGCGCAGACCGAGTTCGGGATGTGGACGCTCTGGCGGCACGGCCAGGTCTCGCAGCTGCTGCGTTCCCGGCTGTCCGTCGACGAGACCCTCGTGGACCCGCCGACGCTCGGCCGGCAGCTCCTCGAGCAGGCCCTCGGCGGCCCGCGCGCCGAGCCGCTCAAGGGCACGCTGCTCGAGCTGGACCCGCCTGACCACACCCGGCTGCGGAAGCTCGTCAGTCGCGCGTTCACGCCGCGGGCCATCGAGGCGCTGGAGCCGGACGTCACCCGGCTCGTCGACGAGGCGCTGGACCGGATCGCGGACGCCGGGACCGTCGACCTCGTGGAGGCGCTGGCCTTCCCGCTGCCGTTCACGGTGATCAGCACCATGCTCGGCATGCCCGACGTGGACGCCGCCGAGCTGCGCCGCATCTCCGGGCTGCTGGTGCGGGCACTCGAGCCCGTCGGGGACCTCGACCTCCTGCGCGCCATCGCCGCGGCCGAGGAGGACATGACCGCCCTCATGACCGACGTCGTCGCCTGGAAGCGCCACCACCCGGCCGACGACATGTTCACGGCGCTGATCGAGGCGGAGGCGGATGGCGACCACCTGTCCGAGGAGGAGCTGGTCCGCCAGGTCACCCTCATCTACCTCGCCGGGCACGAGACGACGGTGAACCTGATCTCCGGCGGGACGCTCGCGCTGCTGCGGCACCCCGGCGAGCTGCAGCGGCTGCGGGACGACCCCGGCCTGGACGGGAACGCCGTCGAGGAACTGCTGCGCTACGACAGTCCCGTGCAGCTCACCCGACGGGTCACCCTGGAGGACATGGACATCGACGGGGTCACGATCCCGGCCCGGAGCTTCGTGCTCGGCGTCCTCGCGTCGGCCAACCGCGACGAGGACGTGTTCGGGCCGGACGCCGACCGGCTCCGGCTCGACCGCCCCAACGCGGCGGCGCACGTGTCGTTCAGCGCGGGGGTGCACCACTGCCTCGGCGCCGCGCTCGCCCGGCTCGAGGGACGGGTCGCCGTCCCGCGGCTGGTCCGCCGCTTCCCCGACCTGGCCCTGGCCGGCGAGGTCGACTGGAACGGCCGGCTCAACCTGCGCGGTCCGGCAGCCCTGCCGGTGGCGGTCCGATGAGGGCGGCGCGCGCGGCCGGTGCGGTCCGGACGGCACTGCTCGGCTACGGCCTGGCCGGGTCGGCCTTCCACGCCCCGTTCCTCGCCACCACAGCGGGGCTGGAGCTGACCACCGTGGTCACCCGCGACCCGGAGCGGGCCGCGGCCGCGCGGCACCGGTACCCCGGCGTGCGGATCCTGCCGAGCGCCGCGGACGTCTGGCGGGCCGCTGACGCCCACGACCTGGTCGTCGTCGCGACCCCGAACCGGACGCACGTGCCGCTGGCGCTCGAAGCCGTCGCCGCGGGCCTGCCCGTGGTCGTCGACAAGCCGGTGGCCCCGACTGCGGCCGACGCCCGGCGGCTGCGCGAGGCCGCGGCGGAGCGGGGCGTCCCGCTCGCGGTCTACCAGAACCGCCGGTGGGACGGCGACGCGCTGACGCTGCGGAAGCTCCTCGCCGAGGGGGCGCTCGGGCGCGTCCACCGGTTCGAGTCCCGGTTCGAGCGGTGGCGCCCCCACGTGCGCGCCGACTCCTGGCGGGAGGGCCCGGACCCCGCAGACGCAGGCGGCCTGCTGCTCGACCTGGGGAGCCACCTCGTCGACCAGGCCCTGGCGTTCTTCGGGCCGGTGACCGGTGTCTACGCCGAACTCGCAGCGCTGCGGCCCGGCGCGGCCGTGGAGGACGACGCGTTCGTCGCCCTCGAGCACGCGAGCGGCGTCCGGTCGCACCTGTGGGCATCGGCGCTGGCGGGCGACCTGGGGCCGCGCTTCCGCGTCCTGGGAACGGCCGGCGCCTACGTCAAGCACGGCCTGGACGTGCAGGAGGCCGCACTGCGGGCCGGCGCGGTCCCGGGCGGCCCCGGCTGGGGCGAGGAGCCCGAGAGCGCCTGGGGGCGGCTCGGCGTCCCGGGAGACGCCCGGCCCGTACGGACCGAACCGGGCGCCTACCAGGAGTTCTACGCGGCGATGCGGGACGCGGTGCTCGGCCGCGGGCCCGTGCCGGTGCCCATCGACGAGGCGCTCGCCGCGCTCGTCGTGCTGGAGGCGGCGCGGATCAGCGCCCGGGAGGGCCGCACGATCCGCTGCTGACCGGACGGGCCCGGCCGTTTCCGTCCGCCACTCGGCGGCAATGCGTCGGACGAGCGCGTCGACGCCGAGGAGGCCCCGTGACGACGAGGAACGAGCGGGACGTCATCAGTGTCCTGCTCCACGACCACCACGAGGTCGAGGTGCTGTTCGCGGAGATCGAGCAGCTGCGGGGGATCGAGACCGCCGACGCCCGGAGGCACCGCGGGACACTGACCGAGAAGGTCGTCATCGAGCTGGTGAAGCACTCGGTCGCCGAGGAGGCGGAGGTCTACCCGCGGATCCGCGAGCGGATCGATGCGCGGGAGGCCGAGCGGCTCACCGTGGAGCAGGCCGCCTCCGAGACGACCATGAAGGAGCTGGAGAAGCTCCACCCCGGACAGCCGAACTTCGAGACGCGGCTGCACGCCCTCATGACCGAGATCCGCGCCCACGTGCTGGAGGAGGAGCAGCAGGCCTTCCCCCGGATGCAGCTGGTGTTCTCCCGCGCCGAGCTCGTCGAGATGGGGCGGAAGGTGGAGGCCGTCAAGAAGCGCGCGCCGACCCGGCCGCACCCCGGCGCGCCGGACGAGCCGCCGGGCGACAAGCTGGTCGGTCCCCTGATCGGGTTCGTCGACCGGATGCGCGACGCCCTGTCCGGCCGCGGCACGGAGCCGCCGCAGTCCGAGCGGACGCCGCCCTAGGAGTGGGCGGTCGGCTGGACGACCTTCCCGGTCGATCGGCCGTGCTTGTGCGCATACAACGCGGCGTCCGCGCGGGCCAGCACGGAAGCCAGCGACTCCACGCCGTCGGAGGTGGCGGTGCCGACCGACCACGGCGCCGGGTGGCTCTCCTCGAGCCGGTCCAGGATCTCCACCGCGCCGCGCTCGTCGGTGTCCGGCAGGCTCAGTACGAACTCGTCGCCGCCGTAGCGGCCCAGCAGGTCCGACCGGCGCAGGCTGGCCCCCCAGCGGTTCGCCAGGTCGCGCAGCAGCTCGTCCCCCGCGCCGTGCCCGCGGGTGTCGTTGACGTCCTTGAAGCTGTCCAGGTCGAGGATCGCGATCGTGACGGGGCGCCCCGCCCGGCCGGCCCGCGCCAGGTCGTGGGCGGCCGCCACCTCCCAGGCGCGGCGGTTGGCGAGGCCGGTGAGCGCGTCGGTCGTCGCTGCGGTGCGCAGCTGCCGGCTGAGCCGGCCGTGCGCCTCCGCCAGCGCGATCGTCGCCGCGACGGCGATGATCCACGGCTGCCGGAACCCGGACGGGACCGCCAGCGCGGCGCCGAGCGAGGTGGCGCAGACGAGCAGGGCGATCTGCAGCCGCGCCGCCCGGGCGGAGAAGAAGTGCGAGGCGTAGAGGCCGAGCGCGATCAAGTCGGGCCCGAGCCCGACGACCCCGACGGCGGTGACGGCCCGGGCCGCGACGAGGCCCACGAGGAGGCTCATCAGCGCGAAGCCCGCGTGGGTCGTGGGCACCGGCCAGCGCCGGCCGGCCCACCAGAGCGCCCCGGCCAGGACGAGCCCCACGACGCCCAGGGTGCCGAACAGGTCGACCGGTGTCGTGGGCGCCATCGGGCGAGCTGCGCCCGCCAGGCAGAAGAGCGCGCTGACGGCGTAGAGCAGCACCAACAGCTGCAGCTGGGTGGGCCGCCTCGCCATGCACGTCCTCCTCGGTTGCCCCAACAACACCATCGGTCGGCGGGCCACATCTTCAAGATCCCCAGGTGAGTGATCCAGGTTGCAGCACGGGGGGCGCGGACGTCCGTCACCAGGCTCG
>JAOPWU010000138.1 GCA_025965515.1 Mycobacterium sp. | reverse complement strand
CCTGGTTGTCGATCCCACGGTCCTGGCCGTGGACTGGGCGCGGGTGCGCAGTGGTCGGGGTGCGCGCACGGCCGGAGTGGAGGGCATCACGCCTCCTACAACTAGGACGTGCGCGGGGTGGAGGGGCCCAACCGCGAGATCCGCGCCGCACCGCGTCGTCGGCAGCTTCCCCGACCGGGACGGCTCCATCCCCCTGGTCGGCGCCGTGCTCGCCGAGCAGCACGTGGGCGCCGGGGGAGAACGTCAAGGTCGAGGCAGCGGCGGTCGTCGGCCGATTCGTCGAAGACGCACAGTGCAGTTCCAGGATCCGCGGCTCCACGACGCGGTCACCTTTTAGCGGCGCGCAGCCACTCTTGACTCTGGGAGGGTGAACGCCACGGATCGAAGGTGGCGGCGTCCACCACTGGGTCTGGCCGACCGCACAGGAGATTCGCCGTGAACTCACCGAACGCCGGTCCCTGCATCGTCCCGTGACCATCGAATCCAGTCATCGCCCACAGGCCAGGTTCGATCTCCCCGACGAACGGATGGCCGTCTCCCCCGGTCGCGTCGGCCGCGGCAGTGATAGTCCCCCGAACCCCGAGATCCACGAAGATCGGTGCGCGCTTGGCCGCAATCTCAGCGAACTCCATGAGCATCTCGTCTGGCCCCTGCGTGTAGGCCGACTCCAGCAGGGTGACCATCGCGCCGTCCTGTTCTCGTTCGACACAGAAGCCGGTATCCAAATCCAGCACGAGCGGAAGTGGTGCACCTTCGAGAACTGGTGTCGTAAAGGCATAGTGGATGAGCATGGGCGCGATCGGCAGGTTGAGACCGAAAGGCTTCAGGAGTGCCGGCGAGCCGAGCCCACATGCGATGACGACCCGCGCGGCGGCGATCTCGTCAGTCGCGGTGCGAACCGACCATCCGGTCCCCGTGCGGGCGATACCGGTGACAGGGCTGTGCTCACGGAACCTGACCCCCGCGCGTCGGGCGGCAGCCGCCATGACGTAGACACCATCTGTCGGATTAATCCGGCCGTCCTCTGGCGTCCACGACGCTCCGACCAGATCAACGGTGTTGAGCCACGGAAGCAAGTCGCCGATCTGATCGGGGTCGAGAATATGAACATCGGTCGCTCCCGTAGCGATCTGTACCTCCGCCGCGGCTCTCAGACGTTCGAGGGTTTCTCCACGACTGGTGGCCAGCAAATACCCGTCCCGGTGATAGTCGAAGTGGCAGTCGAATCGACGGCCGAACTCTTGCCAGAATGTACGACCGCGGACAGCGAGCTCGACCTGCTCTGAGGTCGAGAACTGCTGTCGCACTCCCCCGAGCGATCCCGCCGTGCACCCACTCGCGAGGGTGTTGGCTTCGAGGACCAATACGTCCGGGACACCGTTCTCTGCAAGGAAGTACGATAGGGCAACGCCGGCTATCCCGCCGCCGACGATCACAGTCTCGGTATGATTAGGGGTCATGGCGCATGTCCTTCCGAGCGTGGAATTCCACCTTGACTGCACCACAGCATTCGATCCGCGCACTATAACGGCTCTTCGCAATGAAGCCTGGTCAGCGCTGACGACACGGCCGTCTGCCTGGGTCTGATCATGGGTCTGGGACCTCGACATTCGTGGTGTGTGGAACACGAAGACGGAGGCCCGAAGTGGAACATCACGGTAGCACCGGCGCGGCGATGGTGGGTCTGATCGGTGCGAGGAGCGGATCAGCGCACCAGTCAGCGGCGCGCTGGCGCTGGCCGCGACACAGCAGACGTCAGGGAGCGCAGACGCACGGAGGGCCCGGTCGGCTGACCGGGCCCTACGTGGTGGAACGGGGGTTCACCTGGGGGTTCTCCCGTGCTGGATTCGGGGAAACGAATCCAGCTATTCGGGGAGAATCCCTCTGTGGAGGTGGCGGGAATCGAACCCGCGTCCTCCGGCACCGAACCAGGGCTTCTCCGGGCGCAGCCTGCTGCTTTTTTCTCAGCCCCACCGATCACACAGGCCTGCCGGTGTGGGCTCAGTTGCTGTTTGTTTTTCCGGCCATCTCCGCAACCGAGACGTACGGTGAGCCTCCTGGCGACGCCAGCATCTGGGCCGGAGGCACTCCCAGGCTGACGGCTCCGCTACTTATCAGGCAGCGAGAGCGAGCGACGACTTATCGGCGCTTGTATCTTTCCGGCGGATGGTTAACGAGATCGCCACCGGTTTCCTCGGCCCGCTTCCCCTGCCTCGACATCCGGAGTCGAGACCAATCACCCCCTGATGTGAAACAGGTGACCTCCGCGCGAACGCGTCGGCCGTCTAGTGCAACGGCCACTCTATGCCCGCTGTTCCCGCCCGCGCCACCCGCTTACCGGGTGGCGCGGGCCACCGGCCGGCCTCCCCCACCCCGTACCGTGGCCCCATGGAGTCGCGGCAGCTGGGACGCACGGATCGGCAGGTCTCGGTGGTCGGGCTGGGCTGCTGGCAGCTCGGCGCCGACTGGGGGGACGTCGGCGAGGACGAGGCCATGGGCGTCCTCCGAACTGCGGTCGACGCGGGCGTGACCTTCCTCGACACCGCCGACGTCTACGGCGACGGCCGCAGCGAGACGCTGGTCGGCCGGATGCTGGCCGAGCGCCCCGACGCCGGCCTCACCGTCGCCACCAAGCTGGGGCGCCGCGCCGACCCGCACGTCGCCGAGGGGTACACGGCGAGCGCGTTCCGGGAGTGGACCGACCGCAGCCGCCGCAACCTCGGGATGGACACCCTCGACCTGGTGCAGCTGCACTGCCCGCCGCCCGGCGTGTACGACGACGACCGCGTGTTCGACGCGCTCGACGCCCTCGCCGACGCCGGCAGCATCGCGGCCTACGGCGTCTCCGTGGAGACCGTCGACGAGGCGCTGCGGGCCATCGCCCGGCCGCACGTGGCCACCGTGCAGATCATCCTGAACATCTTCCGCCGCAAGCCGCTGGAGCAGGTGCTCCCCGCGGCCGCCGAGGCCGGCGTCGGGATCATCGCCCGCGTGCCGCTGGCCAGCGGGCTGCTGTCCGGCAAGTACTCCGAGGACACGACCTTCGCGGCGGACGACCACCGCACGTTCAACCGCCACGGCGAGGCGTTCGACGTCGGCGAGACCTTCGCCGGTGTCCCGTTCGAGGTCGGGGTGGCGGCCGCGCGCAAGGTGGCGGCCCTGGCACCGCGGGGCGTCGACCCGGCGGCGCTGGCGCTGCGCTGGGTGGTCGACCAGCCCGGCGTCACGACGGTGATCCCGGGAGCCCGCAACGAGCGACAGGCCCGGGCGAACGCGGCTGCGGCCGACGTGCCACCGCTGTCCGCGTTCCTGCAGGAGCAGCTGCGCGACCTCTACGACGCCGAGATCCGCGAGCACGTGCACGCCCGCTGGTAGCGGCCGTCAGACGCGGGCGTGCTCGCGCTGCTCGACGGACACGGCCGGCGCCCGGCGCGCGACCTTGTCCTCGTAGAGCCGGGCGTCGGCCCGGCGCAGGCAGCTCTCGAAGCTCTCGGTCGGGCGCCACAGCGCCGACCCCGCCGACCAGCGCGCCACGTGCGCGGCGGACAGCCGGCGCAGCACCCGGTCGGTGGCCGCGCGGTTGGCACCGGGCAGCAGCAGCACGAACTCGTCACCGCCGGTGCGGGCCAGCACGTCTCCGGGCCGGAGGACCCGCTGCCAGGCCGCGGTGAGGTCCTTGAGCAGCTGGTCGCCCGCCGCGTGACCGAACGTGTCGTTCACCTGCTTGAACCCGTCGAGGTCCAGCACCACGACGGCGCAGCGCCGGTCGGGGCGGTGCTCGAGGGCGGCGACGGCCTCCCGCAGCCCGGCGCGGTGCGGCAGGCCGGTGAGGGCGTCCGTGGTCGCCTGGGCGTGCAGCCGGGCGCGGACGCGGGCCAGCGCGAGCGTCACGCCGCAGGCGCTGACCATGCTGACCAGCCACGTGACGGCGGCCGCGTCCTGGCCGGAGAGCGCGAGCCCGCCGAACAGCGTCACACCGAGGATGGCCAGGTGCCGGCCGGCGCCCTTCGGCGAGCAGAACCAGGCGTAGTAGACCGCGAGCCACGGCACCGCGTAGGCGGCGATGGAGGCCTCCGACGAGGTACGCGCCGTCGCGACCAGCACGCCGTCGAGCACGGCGGCGGCGACCAGCAGCCCGTCGCGGACGCTGCGCGGCAGCCGCCGGCCCAGCACGCAGACGATCAAGGCGAAGAAGGCGCAGCTCCCGCCCACGAACAGCTGGGTGGCGGTGGCCGGCGCGTGCCCCATGAGGGTGGCGAGCATCGCGGAGCTCGCTCCCCCGGCGAACAGCGCGGCGAGCGCCCCCGCCTCCAGGCCGACCCGCGCGGAGAAGGCGAGCCGCGCCGGTGTCAGGTCCTCGTGCAACCGCAGCGCCCGCTGCGCGGCGGTCTCGGCGACCCGCCGCAGCTGCGACACCACCGGCCCGAGGCCGATCGGCGATGCACTCCTGTCCACGCTGTGGTTGTCGGCAGGCCATGATCGCGTCTTGAGGCCTGCGGACCACCAGCTGCGCCACAGCCGTGTAATTCACTCGCCCGGGTGATCGCGTCACCCGCCGGGTTCACTCGAACAGCCGACCCTTGATGCGGCGACCGATCGCCCGCGCGATCTCCCGGTTGGCGTCCCGCTCGGCCAGGTCCTGCCGCTTGTCGTAGGACTTCTTGCCGCGGGCCAACGCGATCTCGACCTTCGCCCGGCCGTCCTTGAAGTACAGCGACAGCGGCACGAGGGTGAGGCCGCCCTCCTTGGTGGTGCCGATGAGCTTGGTGATCTCCTCCTTGTGCAGGAGCAGCTTCCGGATGCGCCGGGGGGCGTGGTTGGTCCACGTGCCCTGGGTGTACTCGGCGATGTGGGCGCCGTGGAGCCAGGCCTCGCCATCGGTGATGACCGCGAACGCGTCGATCAGGGAGGCGCGGCCCGCGCGCAGCGCCTTCACCTCGGTGCCGGTGAGCACCAGCCCCGCCTCGAACGTCTCGAGGACGGCATAGTCGTGCCGCGCCTTGCGGTTCTGCGCAATCAGCTTCTGTCCGGTCTCGCGTGGCACCTGCAGCCCCTTTCCCTGCCCTCATCAACGACGCGGGCAGGGGCCATCATCCCGGACTCCGGGCGGGTGGCCTACAGGTAGGGCGCGGGGTCGACCGGGGTGCCGTTGATGCGGACCTCGAAGTGCAGGTGCGGGCCGGTGGAGAAGCCGGTGCTGCCGACCAGGCCGATCACCTGTCCCTGCGCGACCTCCTGCCCGACGTGCACGCGCACCTCGGACTGGTGGGCGTAGCAGGTGTCGAAGCCGCCGCCGTGCGCGATGCAGGTGTAGTTGCCGTAGCCGCCGGAGGACGCCTCGGACTCGACCAGCACCACGGTGCCGGCCTTCGCCGCCCAGATCGGGGACCCCATCGACGCGCCGATGTCCTGCCCGGCGTGCAGCTGGGTGGTCTTCATGACCGGGTCGTAGCGCATGCCGAACGGGCTGGTCAGCGGGCCCTGTGCCGGGCGGATCAGCCCGGCCTTGCTCGGCGCCGGCGCGGGCGCCGACGGGCCGGGGGACGCCGCCGCGGCGGCCGCGGCCAGCGCCGCCAGCTGCGCCTGGATCTTTCCCGACTCGGCCTGCAGCGACGCGTACTGCGCCTGCGCCTGCGCGAGGTGCTCCTGCGACGCGGCGAGTGTCTGCTGCTGCTGCGCCACGAGGCCGTCGACCTCCGCCTTCGCGGCCTGCGCCTCGGCGAGGCTGGACTGCTGCGTCGCGAGCGCCGCCGCCGCCGCGTCGCGGCTGGTCTGGGTGGCCTGTCGTTGCTGCGCCAGCTCGGCGGTGCGCGCGTCGAGCGCCGCCTTGGCGGCCCGCATCTGGCCGAGCAGGTCGGCCGTGTTGTGGGACGACGCCTGCAGGGTGCCGGTGCGCTCGACGAGCTGCTCGGGGCCGTCGGCCTGGAAGACCGCGGCGAGGTCGGCGTAGGGGCCGACCATGTAGAGGGAGCGCGAGACCGCCTGCATCGCGTTCGCGCGGAGGTCGACCTGCGCCTGCGCGGCGTCCACCTGCGCCTGGCTGTCGCGCTCCGCCTGCTGCGCCGCGGCGAGGTCGGCGGCAGCGCGGGCGTCCGCGTCCGCCGCGGCGGCGCTGGCGACCTGCGCCACGCCGAGCCGGGCCTGCGCGGCCGGCAGCTTCGTCTGGATCGCCGCGAGCACAGCCTGGTCGGCGGCCACCTGGGCGTTGTCGTCGTCCACCGCCTGGCCGGCCTGCGTGAGCTGCTGCTGCACCTGCTGCTGCCGGGTACGGGGGTCCGTGGGCCCGGAGTCCGCCAGGGCGCTCGGGGCGGTGGCGAGCAGGCCGCCGGCGACGGCCAGCGCCAGGCAGGCGCGACGACGACGGGGCAGCACAGCACTCCTCCCAGCGGACGTGATCAAACGGGACCGGTAGAGACAGATCCACGCTAACCACGGATTCGCGGCACACCCGATGACGCGCCGGGGGCCGAAAGACTCCATCGGCGCGAACGGCGCTGGACTGAAGGGGTGAACCGCCCGCAGGCGGCCGGGCGTCAGACCCGCAGGAAGCGGCGCAGCGTGACGAGCGAGGCGACGGACGTCAGGGCCAGCCCCAGCACGACGAGGATGGGCACGATGGCGAAGGTCTCCCCCCAGCTCAGCGTCCGCCCGGCGATGCCGGCGTTGCCGAAGCCGATGAGCTCGTCGATCAGGTAGAGCTTCACCAGCACGATGCCGGGGATCGCGAGCAGCGCACCGAGCAGCCCGCCGACCGCGCCCTCCAGCAGGAACGGCAGCTGGATGAACGCGCGGCTCGCCCCGACGAGCCGCATGATGCCGGTCTCGCGGCGGCGGTTGAACGCCGCGACCCGCACCGTGTTGCCGACGAGGATCAGCGCGGCGAGGAGCGCCGCGATCGCGATGGCGTACGCGCCGTTCTGGATACGGTTGAAGAACGCGAACAGCGGGGCGAGCAGCCGCTTCTGGTCCTGGACCTGCTCGACGCCGGGCGTCGCGGGAGTGATCTGCGCGGTGAACGCGTCGACCTGCTTCGGGTTGATCAACTTGACCCGGAAGCTCTCCGGGAGCGAGTCCGGCAGCGTGTTCGCGACCAGGTCCGGAGTGTCCTTGAAGTTCTCCTTGAACCGCAGGTACGCGTCCTGCTTGCTCTCGTAGTAGACGTTCTTCACCAACGGATTGCCGGTGAGTTCCGTCCGCAACGCCTCGCGCTGCGCGTCGGTGATGTCGCCCCGCAGGAAGATCGACACCTCGATCCGGTCGTACCAGAAGCCCTTCATGTCGACGGTCTGCTGCCGCAGCATCAGGCCGGCGCCGACGAGCATCAGGGAGATGGCGACCGTGACGATGACGGCGATGGTCATGGTCAGGTTCCGGCGGAGGCCGATACCGATCTCGGAGAGGACGAAGCTGAGACGCACTGCGGACGGCGCCTTCCTGAAGAGGGGACGGTGGGGGCGGAGCGGGAGCTAGCGGGCGTAGCCGTAGACGCCACGGGTCTGGTCGCGGACCAGCTGACCGCCATCGAGCTCGATCACCCGGCGCCGCATGCTGTCGACGATCTGCGCGTCGTGCGTCGCCATGAGCACGGTGGTTCCCGTGCGGTTGATGCGGTCGAGCAGCTTCATGATCCCGACGCTGGTGTCCGGGTCGAGGTTGCCGGTCGGCTCGTCGGCCAGCAGCAGCTTCGGCTTGTTGACGAACGCGCGGGCGATCGCGACGCGCTGCTGCTCGCCGCCGGACAGCTGGTCGGTGCGGCGCTCCTCCTTGCCGGCCAGGCCGACGAGGTCGAGCACCTGCGGGACGGCCTGCTGCACGGCGGAGCGGGGGCGACCGATGACCTCGAGCGCGAACGCCACGTTCTCGAAGACGGTCTTGCTCGGCAGCAGCCGGAAGTCCTGGAAGACGACGCCGAGCTGGCGGCGCAGCTGCGGCACCTTGTGCTGGGACAGCTTGGCGACGTCCTTGCCGTCGACCAGCACGCGGCCGCGGGTGGCGGTCTCCTCCCGCAGGAGCAGCCGCAGGAACGTCGACTTACCGGACCCGGAGGCGCCGACGAGGAAGACGAACTCGCCGTCGTTGACCTGCAGGTTGACGTCGTTGAGCGCCGGCCGGTTCTGCGTGGGGTAGAGCTTGGTCACCGACTCGAGACTGATCACAGTGCCATCACACTTCAAGAGTAGGACGGACGGGACGAGCGTGGGCACGCATCCACCCAGGGTGAGGGATATCGCGGTGGCGTTCGGCGGGCCGGCGGCGCACACTGGGCCGACCGGGTGAACCCCTGCGCCGGCGCTGTCGCCGGGGCGCACGGTGGCCGATGGGCCCAGAAGGCCTCCCGTCATCCGATCAGCGGCGCTACGCGTGGTTCCCGCCCCGGCCGGGCACGCTGAGGGGTGACACGGACCCGGGCGGTGCCGGTCGGCGACAGCCCGACGAGGGAGCAGAGGGGGGCGCACCATGCGGCACGACATGCTCGTCTGCGCCCGCTGCTCGCGGCAGATCACCGAACGCTCGGCCCTGTCCTGCCCCGCCTGCCGGTACGCGCTGACCCAGCTGCGCAACGACCCGTGGTGGAACCGCCCCGGCACCGTCGGCGCCATCCTCGCGGCGCTCCTGCTGGTGCTCGGCGTCGCCGGGCAGCTCGTTCACTAGCTGCCCGCCACCCCGCTAGTCCTCGCGCTGGCCGCGGCGCCAACGGATCGCGGCCTCGACGAAGTCGTCGATCTCCCCGTCGAGCACCGCGCCGGTGTTGCCCGTCTCCACGTCCGTCCGCAGGTCCTTCACCAGCTGGTACGGGTGCAGGACGTAGTTGCGGATCTGGTTGCCCATCGAGGCGCTGACGTGGCCGCCGCGGACGCGGTCCATCTCGGCCAACTCCTCCTGGCGGCGCCGCTCCAGCAGCTTCGCCCCCAGGACGACCATCGCCGAGGCGCGGTTCTGGATCTGCGACCGCTCGTTCTGGCAGCTGACGACGATGCCGGTCGGCAGGTGGGTGATCCGCACGGCGGAGTCCGTCGTGTTGACGCCCTGGCCGCCGGGGCCCGAGGAGCGGTAGACGTCGACGCGGATGTCCTTCTCGTCGACCTCGACCTTGTCGCTCGCCTCCACGACCGGGGTCACGTCGACGCTCGCGAAGCTGGTCTGGCGGCGGGCCTGGTTGTCGAACGGTGAGATGCGCACCAGCCGGTGGATGCCGTGCTCGCCGGACAGCGTGCCGTAGGCGTAGGGGGCCTTCACCTGGAAGGTGGCGGACTTGATGCCCGCTTCCTCGGCCTCCTGCGTCTCGAAGATCTCGACGCCGTAACCGTGCCGCTCACCCCACCGCAGGTACATCCGCAACAGCATCTGCGCGAAGTCCTGGCTGTCGACCCCGCCCTGGCCCGGGGTGATCTGCACGAGCGCGTCGCGGGCGTCGTACTCCCCCGACAGCAGGGTCCGGACCTCGAGCGACTCGATGTCGCGGCGCAGCGCGGCCAGTTCGGTATCGGATTCCTCGCGGGCGCCCTCGTCGTGCTCGTCGGCCGCGAGCTCGAACATCAGGGCGACGTCGTCGAGCCGGCTGCGGAGATTCTGGAAGCGGTCGAGGTCCGACTTGGTGCGGGACAGCGAGCTCGTCACCTGCTGGGCGCGCTCCTGGTCGCTCCAGAGGTCCGGGTCCGCGGCCTGCTGCTCGAGGTCGGCGAGCTCCAGCCGCATCTTCGGCAGGTCCAGCACCTTCTCGATGCTGGTCAGGGTGGCGTCGAGCGCCTTGATGTCGTCCGTCGGGTCCGTCGCCACACCATCGAGGGTAGTCGCTGCACGGCGGACCGGCCGACGGCGCGGACCCGGACCGCGGACGAGCGGTCAGCTGCCCGAGCTGGACGGCTCCGCCGGCTCGGGACTCTCGTCCGCCGCGAGCAGGATCGCGTCGAGCGAGTCCTGCGGCAGCGGCTGGTCCGCGTTGCTGGCGGCGGCCATGACCTCGGCCAGCAGGGCGATCTCGTCCAGCGCGCCGGCGTCGTAGTAGCTCTCCACGGAGCGTCGCGGCGGCAGCACGAGCGTCACCGTCCTCCTCGTCCCCGACATGAGCCTCAGTCTGAGGTCTCCTGCCCAGCGATCCCATAGCCAACGCGGGCTAGCCCGTACAGGTCTCCGGGAGGGTGGGGGACGCACCTATGTGCCCAGACGCCGAGGGCCCCGGCACCATTGCCGGGGCCCTCGGGGGTTCGGGACCGGTCAGGCAGCGCCGACCAGCTCGTGCCGCGGGGCCAGCACCACGTCGCCGAAGTGCGCGACCTCGCTGACGAGCGCCGCGATCAGGCGGGTGTACTGCGACACCAGCTTGTCGGAGGTGGCCGTCTCCGGGTGGCGCAGCGTGACGTACAGGCCGTCGGTGGTGCGGGAGAGCCAGACGTGCGTGTCGTCCGTGGCCTCCGTGTTCGCGCCCAGGCTCAGCGCGTTGTTCTCGGAGTACCGCTCCGCGCCCGGCATCTTGCGGTAGTCGATGTAGGACACCATCGAGAACATGTCGCGGCGGGTCGGGGTGAACTCGTCCGCAAGCAGCTGCACCACGCGGGCCGCCGGGTACTTGGCCGCCGGGAGGCTGGCCCGGAAGGCGGCGTGCGCGGTGCGGAGCGCGTCGCTGAAGGTGAGCGTCCCCGCGAGGGAGAACTCCACCGGCGCGACCGTGATGAACCAGCCGAGCGCGGTCATCCAGGACGGGTCGTGGCGGGTGTGGAACGGCGTGACCGAGCGGAATTCGTCGTTCCCGGTCAGTTCCTGCGTCACGACCCCCAGGGCCGCGAGAAGGCCCGAGAAGAATCCGCCGCCGGATTCCTTCACGACCTTCTCGAACTTCGCGGCGTCCTCGGCATTCAGCAGCTGTCGCTCGTGGATCACCTGCTGGTAGGTCGTGCCGATCTCGACGCCGAGATCAACCGCGAAGGTCGGGCCCGTGCCGCCGCAGTGGCGCACGAACTCGCGCCAGCGGGTCACGATCTCCTCGTCGGTGGCGATGAGCTCGCCGCGCTCCCGCTCGATCGTCGCGTAATCCGCGTAGGTGCCGACGGGCGGCAGTTCGAGCGCGGTGCCGGCGACCTCTGCCTCGTAGCGGGCCTGGAGCTCCCACTGCGCCACCGCGAGCGAGTAGCCGTCGCTGGTGGTGTGGTCGGTGGCGAAGAAGACCGTCGAGTGGGTCGGCCGGGTGACGACGCCCATGACGTACTGCGGCCAGTTCAGCGGGTCGGTCCGCTCGACGAACCGGCTGCCCAGGTACTCGTGCAGCTCCTCGGCGTCCGCGAACTGCTGCGGGGCGCCGTTCGCGAGGGCGACCTGCTCGGTGGGGAGCGTGAAGCGCTCGATCTCGCCGGACTGGACGCGGAAACCGCTGCGCAGCGCGTCGTGGCGGTGCACCAGCCCGGTGAAGGCGCGGCGCAGCGCGTCCAGGTCGGCGGCGCCGGGGACGTCGAAGACGAGGCCGATGTACGGGGCACTGGCGGTGCCCATGGCCGACAGCGCGATGGCCGTGTGGACGTGGACCAGCTGGTTGTAGGACAGCGGCGTGGGGTCGGCGGGGGCCGAGCTGGCGGACGCGGCGGTGTCCGCGGTGACCGCGAACTCGATCACGGTGCCGGGCTGGGTACGGAAAGCGTCGAATGACAGGGGCTTCACAGTGGACCCTCCGGGTCTGGGGAGGTGGGGCGCCCGCGCCCCTACGGCGTGGGGTGGAGCTGCCGCCACCGGTTGGCTTATGCCACCGATGACGTTACGGATTGCTATCGGTACATCACGAGGTGCAACGGGTGAAGCTTAGGTGAAATCAGGTGTTTGTGCCTGATTCGTCCCTGGCTGTGGCACCCAACCGGATGGGCACCCACCGTGTTCCGTGCGGCTGTTTCTGAATGCGGTGAAGCACGTCACTCGAAGGAGCGCGCCGCCCCGATCGTGGGCGATCCGCGATGCACCACCGCGGTGCTATGTGTTTCGGCACTCAGGGGCTACTTCTGAAGCCACGAGAGGGTGCCTCGGCGGTGAAATTGCTCACTGTGCGTGAGCGACATGCAGATGTGTTCAGGCCACCCGGCTGCGGGCCGTCGCGCGGGCTGTCACATCCGGCAGATCGGCGGACCGCAGCCCCAGCCAGCCGATCCCCGGGAGCCGCAGCGGCCGCCTGCAGCGGACCTCGGCGGTCGTGCCCGCTGCGTCCACCGAGGCGGCCAGCTGCAGGGTGCCGGCCGCCGCGTCGGGGTCCCCCGCCGTGGCCAGCTGCTGGGCGAAGTCCGCGACCGCTCCGTCGGCCCGCTGCGACGCGAGGCGCAACGGCTGCCCCGGCACCGCCGACGCGGCCGCGGCCGGGTCGACTGCGTCGGCCACGGCGAGCGCCGCCGCATCGCAGGTGGCGGCGAGGCTGCGGCCGGCGAGGAACGCCGCGGAGCTCTCCACCACGACCATGACGAACGCGAGCGCGACCAGCAGGAAGCCGATCGACAGCAGCGTGATCGAACCGCGCTCCCCGGCGTCCCGGCGCAGCATCACCGACCCTCCCGGTAGGGCTCGGGCGTGACCACGAACCGTCCGGTGACCCCGACGGACGCCCCCAGCCGCCGGAAGAGGGGCCCGGAAGCGAAGGGCAGGGGCACCTGCTCGTGGACGCACACGGCCACCGGCTGCCCGGCGGGCAGCGGCGGCGGCGCGGCCACGGCCCCGGCGCACGGGACGCCGGCTGCGGCGTACGCGACCGCGACGGTGTCCGGGAGCCCCTGGTCGCCGACGGCGACGGCCGCCGCGGCAGCGACGAGCTCCCGGGCGGCGT
>JAOPWU010000092.1 GCA_025965515.1 Mycobacterium sp. | reverse complement strand
CCGTCGCCGCGCCAGGCCACGACCGGGCGGTTGGGCACCGGCTTGCCGTCGGCCGTGACCAGCCGGGTGGTGACGCTCAGGGAGACGGCGTCGGAGGCGGCTGCGGGGGGTGCCGGCGCCGGGCTCTGGGTCGGCGAGGCCGAGGCGGAGGCGGTGGAACGGGCGGTGCGGGTGGGGGACGGGGTGGCCGAAGCCGGGGCCTCGGGGGTCGCCGTCGACGCCGGCACGCTGTCGGCGACCGAGGGCGTCAGGCTGCCCGGCGCCGAGGGGGTGGGGGGGCTCGTCGCGGTGGCGGCCCGGGCGACGGACAGCGGGGCGTCCGGCGCACCGGGCACCACGCCGACTGCCAGCAGGACCGCGACCACGGCGGCGGGCAGGACGAGGAGGCGGCGGAGCGGGCGGTCCGACCCGGCGCGGCGGCCGCCGGGACGCGTCGTGCGGCGTCGACGACCAGGGCGGGAGCGTGGCCGCCCGGTCGTCGTCCCCATGGGCCGTCGCCCTTCCGCCGGCGCCGGAGGGTCCGGAAATCCCTGTGGCAGGGCACGGGCGGACTGACCGACGGCTGGTCTGTTCGGTCCGGGTAGTTCTACCGGTTGCCAGCCGCTTTGCTAAGGGCCATGCGGGCATCGTTGCGCTGGTCCAAGCGCACTCTCAGAGAAGGGCCTCACGTTCGGCGGCATCCGTGTTGCCGGAGAAGACCCAGCGCCGGTAGGCCACGAACCGGAACACGGTCGCGATCGCCGTGCCGATGATGCTGCCGACGTTGAACGCGATCGTCCCCGTGGCGTTCAGCCCGTAGTGGATGAGGTCGAGCGGGACCACGGTGATCACGAGGCCGACCAGGTTGATGACCGCGAAGACGGTGAAGTCGCGGGTCTCGCTGGTGCTCTCGTCGACGCGGTGGGAGAAGGACCACCAGCGGTTGCCGATGTAGCTCGCGATCGTGCTGATCACGGTGCTGATGACCTTCGCGGTGGTCGGGCCCATCCCGAGCCCGATGTGCAGCCAGTTGGAGATCGCGACATCGATGATGAAGGCCGCGCCGCCCACGACGACGAACTTGCCCAGCTCATGGCGCATCGCGTGCAGCCGCTGGGCCAAGCCGGCCACGCCGGTGGCGGGGGTCGCCTCGCTGTCGGGGAGCGCCTCGGTCACGCGGGAAGCCTATGCGAGGCGCCTGGGAGCCGTCGGAGGCACGACCTAGCCGAGCACGCGGCGGGACTGCGTCGCGAGCGCCAGCAGCCGGCCGCTCTCGTCGTGCAGCGTGGCGTCGTCCACGGCCCAGCCCTCGCCGGCGCCCCGGCAGCGCTGCCGCACGGCGACCCAGCTCCCCGCCGGCAGCGGCTCCGCGGTCAGGTCGACCACCAGGTGCACCGCGTAGTCCACGCTGGGCACGGCGACGGTGGGGCCGTCCAGCAGCCCGAACAGCGACGGCGGCAGGACGTCCAGCAGCAGCACCGCCTCGGCGGCGTCGACGGCGACCGGGTCCTTGCGGCGCAGCCACGCGGCGATCCGGTCGGTCTTGCCCGACAGCGGCGGGGCACCGATCCAGCGGAAGTCGAAGTAGTCCGTGAACGGCACCATCCCGGGCGTCGGCTCGCCGGCCTCGTCGGGCCCGGGCCCCGTCACGGGCGGGTCGACGACGGTGGGCGCGGTGGAGCCCAGGCTCGCGGCGCCGAACAGCGCCGTGCCCGCGAGTCGTAGCGCGCCGTCCTGCGCACCCGTCACCGTCACGGTCGACTGCCGCTTGCTGCCGCGCTCGATCGCCGCGGACAGCTGCAGCGGCCCCTCGCCGACCGCGGTGTGGAACCGGGCCGTGTACGAGCGCAGGTGGTGCCCGGCGGGCACCGTCGTGGCCGCGTGCTGGATGGTCAGTGCGGCGACGAAACCCCCGTGGGCCCCCGGGCCGGAGAACCAGCTGGACTCGATGGGGACGTCGACGACGGTGGGCTCGGCGAGGGTGGTCACGACCCACCAGCCTAGGTGGGCGGTGCGCCCGTCCCGGCGGACAGGTCCGCGTGTCGCCGCGCCCACTCGTAGAGGGCGACGCCGGAGGCGACCCCCGCGTTGATCGACCGCGTCGACCCGAACTGCGGGATGGCGAGCACCGTGGTGACCGCCGCCCGGGCGGCGGCCGAGAGCCCCTCGCCCTCCTGCCCGAACAGCAGGATGCAGGCGCGGGGCAGGTCGGCCTGCGGCAGCAGCACGGAGCCGGGCAGATTGTCGACGCCGAGCACTGGCAGGTCGCGCTGCCGCGCCCACGCCAGCAGGTCCTCGGTCGTCGCGTGGTGCAGCACGTGCTGGTACCGGTCGGTCACCATCGCGCCGCGGCGGTTCCAGCGCCGGTCGCCGACGATGTGCACCGACTCGGCCAGGAAGGCGTTGGCGTTGCGCACGACTGTCCCGATGTTCAGGTCGTGCCGCCAGTTCTCGATGGCGACGTGCACGGGGTGGCGCCGGGTGTCGAGGTCGGCGACGACCGCCTCCCGCGTCCAGTAGCGGTAGCGGTCCACGACGTTGCGCCGGTCGCCGTCCGCGAGGAGCTCGGGGTCGTACCGGCCGTCCGTCGGCCAGGGCAGCGGATGCGGGCCGACGCCCACGCCGGTGTCCGCCTCGGTCGGGCGGGGGGGCGGGTCGGCGGTGGGCATGGCCCGATGGTGCCGCAGGCCCGCGGCGGCGCTACGGCCGGTCGCCGACGACGGCGTGCCGGGGGGCCGGACCCGGGCGCTCCCCGGCGTCGTGGCGCCACGACTGGGCCGCCCCCAGGACCAGGGTCGCCACCACCACGGCCACCACCCCCGCCGCCAGCAGGGCGAGCCCGCGACCTGCGCGCCCCGGGACGTCCGCCGGTCCGGCGGCACGCACCACGGTCAGCCGCAGCGCCGGGACGAGCCGGGCCAGCACGTGCAGGCCGGCGAGCACGCCCCACGCGATGAAGAGCACCTGGTGCAGGGTCACCCAGTCCACGTCGTGGCCGAGGACGGTCAGCCAGACCGAGCGGCTGTCGGTGCTGCCCAGGAACACCAGCGCCAGGCCCGACCCGAGCAGCCCGAGCGTCGCGAGCACGACCCCGGGGCCCAGCAGGCGCAGTACCAGCGGCGGTGGGCCGGCCGTCCGG
>JAOPWU010000083.1 GCA_025965515.1 Mycobacterium sp. | reverse complement strand
GACGTGTTCACCCTGCCCGCCTGGCAGACCGGCGCGGGCGTGCCGCAGCGGTCCGGCGGCGGCACCGGCCGCGGCGTGCCGGATGTCGCCGGGGACGCGGACCCGGCCACGGGTTACCAGGTGCTGGTGGACGGCACCCGCATGGTGATCGGCGGGACGAGCGCGGTCGCGCCGCTCTGGGCCGCCCTGGTGTGCCGCCTCGGGCAGGCGCTGGGCAAGCGGCTGGGGCTGCTGCAGCCGGCGCTCTACGCCGCCGCGAAGCCCGGGGTCGCGCCGCCCGGCTTCCGGGACATCACGACCGGGTCGAACGGCGCGTACCGGGCGGGCAAGGGCTGGGACACCTGCACCGGCCTCGGGGTGCCGGACGGGGAACGGTTGCTCACCGCGCTGCGCGGCTGACGCGGGAAGAGCCCGACCATTGTCCCTTCCATTGTGACAACAGTCAGTGGTACGGTCATGGACGTTCCATCGACTGGAGGTACCTCATGAGCACGGCGCTCCTCGCACCCGCCCAGCGGACCCGACCGGACGATGACGTCGCGGACCGGCTGCTCGCCTCGGCGGCGACCCTGTCCTACGACCCCGCGGTGGAGGTCGACTGGGACGCCCCGCTCGACCCCTCGCTCTACGGGCTCAACCCGGAGTGGAGCACCCTCTTCGGGACGCGCCTCTGGGACGAGATGACCGAGCAGCAGCGGGTCATCCTCACCCGCCACGAGGTCGCCTCGATCATGAGCACCGGCATCTGGTTCGAGATGATCCTGCAGCAGATGGTGCTGCGTGACCGCTACGCGGCGGACACGTCCGACGCGACGTTCCGCTTCGCCCTCACCGAGATCGCCGACGAGTGCCGCCACTCGATCATGTTCGCCCGGGCCTGCGAGAAGCTCGACGCCACGGGCTACCGGCCGCGCCGGGACAGCATCGAGCTCGGCCGGATCTACAAGACCGTCGCGCAGGGGGAGTCCGCCTACGGCGGGATCCTCGTCGCCGAGGAGATCCTCGACGTGATGCAGCGGGACTGGATGCGCGGCGAGAACGTCCTGCCGCTCGTCCGCACGACCAGCCGCATCCACGTGGTCGAGGAGTCGCGCCACATGAAGTTCGCGCGGCAGGAGATCCGCGAGCACCTCGCGGGCGCCGGCCCCGCTCGCCGCCGCGTCAGCAGCGTCGCGATCGCCGCCGCGGCCTACTACATCGTCAAGAACATGGTGAGCACGCGCGTCTACGCGGCGGCGGGCCTCGACACCGCGCGGGCCGTCGCCGAGGCGCGGACCAACGAACACCACAAGGCGATGATGCGGTCGAGCTGCGCCCACCTCATGGCGTTCCTGGCCGACACGGGGCTGCTCACCACGCCGGCGCGCAAGCTCTACCAGCGGGTCGACATGCTCTAGGGGCGCCCTCGCCCCCGGTCCCGCGCGCCCGCGCGGGCCCCTCCCGCACCCGCCGAGGACCTCGCCGCCATGGCCTACGCCATCACGCAGAACTGCTGCAGCGACGCCACGTGCGTGTCGGTCTGCCCGGTCAACTGCATCCACCCGACGCCGGACGAGCCGGACTTCGGGACGACCGAGATGCTCTACGTCGACCCGCAGAGCTGCATCGACTGCGGGGCCTGCGCGGACGCCTGCCCGGTCGACGCGGTGTTCCCCGTCGACCGGCTGCGCGGCGGCGACACCGTCTACGCCGAGCTCAACGCCGCCCACTACGCCCCTGGCGGCGAGGGGGAACCGGCCCCCTGGGCCCCGCCGACGTTCCCGCCCACCCTCCCCGCCCGGGAGGAGCCCCTGCGGGTGGCCATCGTCGGGACCGGACCCGCGGCCTGCTACACCGCCGAGACGCTGCTGCGCACCGCCGGCGCGCACGTGACGCTGCTGGACCGGCTGCCCGTCCCCGGCGGCCTCGTCCGGTTCGGCGTGGCGCCCGACCACCCCGCCACCAAGGGGGTGGCCGACGGCTTCCGCGAGCTGTTCCACCACCCGCGGCTGCGGCTGCACCTCAACGTGGAGGTCGGGCGGGACGTGACCGCGGCCGAGCTGGCCGCACACCACCACGCCGTGGTCTATGCCGTCGGCGCCTCCGGCGACCGGACCCTCGGCATCCCCGGCGAGGACCTGCCCGGCAGCCTGTCCGCGCGGCGCCTCGTCGCCTGGTACAACGCCCACCCGGACGCGGCGACGACCCCCGTCGACCTGTCCGCCGAGCGGGCCGTGGTGGTGGGGAACGGCAACGTGGCGCTCGACGTGGCCCGGATCCTGCTGTCCGACCCGGCCGACCTGGCCCGCACCGACATCGCGGACCACGCCCTCGCCGCGCTGCGGGAGGGCCGGACCCGGGAGGTCGTGCTCCTGGGCCGCCGCGGCCCCGAGCACGCCGCCTACACGCGGCCCGAGCTGCTCGCGCTGCTGCAGCTGCCCGGCGTGGAGGTCGTCGTGGACGACCACCCCGCCGTCGCGGCGGTCATCGACGCGGCGGCCGACGGCGACCGCGCCGCCGTACTGCGGGGTGTCCGGCGCGAGCGGATCGACTGGGCACAGCCGCCACCCGCGGGCAAGCGCATCGTGCTGCGGTTCCTGTCCTCGCCCGTCGAGCTGCGTGGCGACACCCGGGTCGAGGCGGTCCTCACCCGCCGTGCCGAGGTCCCCGCCGCCGCCGGCGCGTTCCCGGGCGGGGAGGAGGCCATCCCGGCCGGGCTGGTGCTCACCGCCATCGGCTACCGCGGTGCCCCGGTCCCGGGGCTGCCGTTCGACCCGGCGACGGGCACGGTGCCGAACGACGAGGGCCGGGTGCTGGACCCTGCCACGGGGCAGCCGGTGCCGGGCGCCTACGTCGTGGGCTGGATCAAGCGCGGCCCGACTGGCGGCATCGGCGCGAACAAGGCCTGCTCGGGCGGGACCGTGGCCGCCCTGCTGGCGGACGCCGCGGCGGGGCTGCTGCCGGACCCGATGGGGACCCCCGGCCAGCTGCGGCGGCTGGTGCGCACCCGTGCCCCGCACGCATTGGGCCGCCGCGCGGCGGCCGCCATCGACCGGGCCGAGCGCCGGGCGGGGAAGGCCGCAGGCCGGCCCCGGGTCAAGTTCGCGACGACCGCCGAGCTGCTCGCGGCCGGTCGAGCACTGCCGTCGCTGCAGTCACTGGTGCGGCGCAGCTCCGCCCGCTAGTCGACTCGCGCGGTCAGCGGTCGAGGGCCGCGCCCCCGAGCCCGGCGCCCAGCGACCGGGCCAGCCGCTCCGCCTCGACGCCGAACGCCCGCCGGAAGGCTGCGCCCCCGGATCGGCCGTCGACCCGGGCGCCGTGCACGGTCAGCCGGCCGTCCGCGAGATCGGCCTCGACCCAGCCGACCACCCGCTCGCCCAGCAGGACCGGCAGCGCGTAGTAGGCGTACTGCCGCTTCGGCGGGGGCGTGTACGCCTCGAACCGGTACGGCCAGCCCCAGAGGTGCTCGAACCGGCGGCGGTCCCACACCACCGGGTCGAAGGGCGCGAGGAACCGCACCCGGCCACCCCCGGCGGGCGACGGGACCGCCGTCCCCGCCGGCCAGGCGTAGGTGACCCCGTCGACCGAGGCCCGGGCCAGTTCCCCCGTGGCCAGCAGTGCGGAGACGGCCGCGGGCGCCCCCGCGAAGCCGTTCACCCGCGCGAGGTGGGCCACCGCGCCCCGCAGCGTCGTCAGGTGGGCCGGCGCCAGCAGCCCGGCCAGGTGCAGCACGAGGTGCCGCAGCCGCTCGTCGGCGTCCATCGCCGCGGCGGCGGGCGGCGCGAGGGTGTACAGCTTGATCCCCTGCTCGCGGTGCGAGATCCGCAGCAGGCCGTGTCGCTGCAGCCGCGCCAGCGCGTGGGTGGCCGCCGCGGAGAGGCCGCCCCAGGCATTGACGGTCTGCCGGCCCCCGAACGCCGCGTCGAGGTCGCGGGGGTGCACGGCACCACCGGCGTTCCGGACGAAGGCCAGGACCTCGGCCTCCAGCCCGGTCGGCCGCCAGTCCTGCCGGGGGCCGGGCCGGCCACGCGGATCGAGCAGGGCGGCCAGCCGCGGGGTCATCACGCCGTAGACGTGGAGGTAGGCCTCCTCGAGGCCCAGCCGCGGATAGGCCCGGCCGAGGTCGCCCTGCCGGTACCCCCGGACGCGCTGCCGGAGGATCAGGTCCTGGGCGCGGGCGGGACGACGGATCGGGTCGTACTGGACGAACCCCAGCGTGCCCACGGCCTCGCGCAGGCTGGTCGGCGGGAACAGCGAACCACCGACGGCGAAGGCCCGCAGCTCGGCGACACTCTGGATCATCGCCGCGCCGCCATGCCGCCGAGGCTACGTCGGGGGCCGCCTGCCGCGGCCGGGCGATCAACTGAGACCAACACCGCGTTGCGCCCGGCACGTACCGCACCCCCGTCCGGTGGTGGGCAATACTTCTCCCCGCACCCCGTCGAGCAGCCGGCCAGCGGTGCCCTCGGAAAGGACCTGCGTGAGCCAGCTCCGCGGTACCCGCCCGGCGCCCGCCGCCGGCCGTCGGGGGTGGTCGTGCGCCTGAGCCAGCTGCGGGTCGTGTCGCAGCTCCCGATCCTGCCGCTCGGGGTCCTGGCCGCCGTCGCCCTGGGATCGGGCGGCGCCGCGCTCCACTACGGCACGCAGGGGCCGCAGGTCGCGCCCACCGAGGACCCCTCCTCGCCGACGCCGCGCCCCGCGGCACACCCCGCACCGCGGCCGACGCTGGTGCCCGCCCTGCTACCCGGGAGCCCCACACCCGGCCCGCTCACCCCCGCGCCCCTCCCGTCGGTGCCCGCCGACGGGGCGGCGCTGCTGTCGGTCGCCTCCATGGCGCCGTCGGGGTCGCCGGGCGGCCCGTCGACCGGGGACGGGGTCCTGCACGAGACGTACGGGCCCGCCGCCACAGTGACGCCGCTGCCCCCGCCGACGGTGGTCACCCCGTCGGACACGCCGTCACCCGATGCGACGGCCGCACCCGACACGTTGGGGAGCCCCCAGCCGAGCGGCTCCGCGACCGCGACGCCGTAGCGCGGCCGCGGAGCCGGCCCACGCCCATACTCCAGCCATGGGGGACGACGCGGACCTGACCACCGTCACCAGCGAGGCGGAGCTGGCGGCGCTCGTCGCGGCCCCCCTCCCGCGCGTCGCGCACAAGGTCCGCCAGGCCCTCGAGGACCACCACCGCGCGTGGATCGCCCGGGCGCCGATGTGCCTCGTCGCCACCGCGGATGCGGACGGCAGCTGCGACGTCTCCCCGAAGGGCGACCCGCCCGGCTCCGTCCTCGTGCTGGACGAGCAGACCCTCGTGCTGCCCGAACGGCCCGGCAACCGGCG
>JAOPWU010000079.1 GCA_025965515.1 Mycobacterium sp. | reverse complement strand
ACCTGTCGTTCATCGTCGGCCTGGTGGTGTCCGGCGCGCTCTACCTGGTGCTGGCGCGGTCGCAGCGGCGGTCCGCCTCGGACGCCCCGCTCGACCTCGGCGAGGAGCCCAGCCTGGTCTCCGCCTGCGGCGAGGGCCTCCGGCTGCGTGTCACCCGAACGGGCGATCTCTCGGGTAGGTTGCCCCGAAAGATCGGGGCGCTCAGCCGGAGGCCCCGCCCCTGGAGGTTCCATGCCTGCCCAGCCGTCCCGGCGTCTCGGCGCCGCCTCGGGCCTGGCCGCCCTGCTGGCCGCCCTGCTCAGCGTCTCCGCCTGCTCCGGTGGGAGCAGTGTCGACACCGGCGGCGGCGGGTCCGCCGCCGGGGGAGGGTCGGGCAACCTGGTCGCGGCCATCAGCGCGGAGCCGGACCAGCTCGACCCGCAGAAGACGACGTCGCACGCCAGCTTCGAGGTGCTCGAGAACGTGTTCGACACCCTCGTCGAGCCCGACGCCAGCCTGGCCATGCAGCCGGCACTGGCCAGCTCGTGGACGACGGCGCCCGACCAGCTCTCCTGGACGTTCACGCTGGCCAAGGGCGTCACGTTCCAGAACGGCGACCCGTTCAGCTCGGCGGACGTCGTCTACAGCTACCAGCGGATCATCACGGGCAAGCTCGCGAACAGCTACCGGTTCGACAGCGTGAAGGACGTCGTGGCGGTCGACCCGGGCACGGTGCGCATCGACCTGACGCGGCCGACGCCGAACCTGCTGGAGGACATCGGCTCCTTCAAGGGCATGGCCATCGTCGACAAGAAGAACGTCGACAGCGGCCAGCTCGGCACGCACCCGGTGGGGACCGGGCCGTTCGCCTTCGGCAGCTGGAACCACGGTGACTCGATCACCCTCACCCGCAACCCCACCTACTTCCGGGGTGCCCCGAAGCTGGCGTCGGTGAAGTTCACGTTCGTGAGCGAGCCCACCACCGCCCTCGCGGACCTGCAGGGCAGCCAGGTGCAGTGGACCGACAACCTCCCCACCTCGCAGGTGTCGTCGTTGCAGCGGAGCAGCAGCCCGGTGGTGAAGACCGTCCCGAGCAACGACTACTGGTACCTGGCACTGAACGAGGCGAAGGCGCCGTACAACGACCCGCGGGTCCGGCAGGCGTTCGCGTACGCGATCGACCGGAACGCCGTCACGCAGGCGGCGAAGTACGGCCAGGCGGCGGTGAACCAGACGGCGATCCCGAAGGGCAGTTACTTCTACGACAGTTACAGCCCCTACACGACGGACGTCGCCAAGGCCAAGCAGCTGCTGTCGCAGGCCGGCGTGCAGAACCTGTCCGTGGACATGATGGTCACGAGCCAGTACCCGGAGACGGTGCAGGCGGCGCAGGTGATGAAGGACGAGCTGTCGAAGGTCGGCGTCACCATGAACATCCGGACCGAGGACTTCGCGACCTGGCTGGCCGACGAGGGCAAGGGCACCTTCGACGCCTTCATGCTCGGTTGGCTCGGGAACATCGACCCGGACGACTTCTACTACGACCAGCACCACACCGGCGCCGCCAACAACTTCCAGAAGTACAGCAACCCCGCGGTCGACTCCCTGCTCGACCAGGCCCGCGCCACCACTGACAAGCCGCAGCGCAAGGGGCTGTACGACCAGGCGGTGAAGATGATCGTCGACGACGCCAGCTACATCTACTTGTACAACCCCGACGTCGTGCAGGGTTGGTCCAGCTCGCTGAAGAACTACACCGAGCGTGCCGACCAGGCGATCCGGTTCCGGGACGCTAGCCTCTCGTGAACCGGCGCGGGCCGGGGGTGTGCCCCCGGCCCGCGCGCACGCTCCGGACGCCGGCGGCTCGACGGAAGGGGGACGCGCGGGTGCTGCGGTATGTCGTCCGCCGACTTCTGCAGGCCGTCATCGTGCTGTTCGGCGTGAGCGTGATCGTCTTCACCCTCATCCACCTCGTCCCGGGTGACCCGGTGCGGGTGGCGCTGGGCACCCGGTTCGACCCGGGCACCTACGCGGCGCTGCGGTCGCGGTCCGGGCTGGACCAGCCGCTGCTGCAGCAGTACGGCCACTTCCTCGGCCACGCCGTGACGGGCGACCTGGGCGTGAGCTTCCGCAGTGGGCAGCCGGTCACCCAGGCCCTGCTGCAGCGGCTCCCGGCGACCGCCTCCCTCGCCGCGGTCGCGCTGGTCATCGCCCTGCTCGTCGCCATACCGCTGGGCATCGTGTCGGCCATCCGGCGGGGGACCGTGGCCGACTACACGGCGGTCGCGGTCAGCCAGGTCGGGGTCTCCATCCCGGACTTCTGGATGGGCATCCTGCTGATCCTGGTCTTCTCGAGCGGCCTCGGCGTCCTGCCGCCCTCGGGGTACGTCCCCTTCACCAGCGACCCCGCGGGCTGGCTGCAGCACGTCCTGCTGCCGGCGGCCAGCGTCGGCCTCGTGACCGGCTCCATCCTCACCCGTTTCGTCCGCAGCGCGGTCCTCGAGGCGGCCGGGCGCGACCACGTCCGCACCGCCCGCAGCAAGGGACTGCCGCCCGGCGTGGTCCTGCGGCGGCACATCCTGCGCAACGCCATGATCCCGATCGTCACGGTCACGGGGCTGCAGATGGCGACCCTCCTGGGCGGCGTGATCGTCGTGGAGGTCGTGTTCGCGTGGCCCGGCCTGGGCCAGTTGACGCTCGACGCCGTGCAGACCCGTGACTACCCCGTGGTGCAGGGCGCCGTCCTGCTGTTCGCGGTGATCTTCCTGGTGATCAACCTGCTCGTGGACCTGCTGTACGCCGTGCTGGACCCGCGGATCGGTTACCGGTGACCGGCGCGACCGCCGCGGACCGCGCCCCCGTCACCGAGGCGCCGGCGGCCGACCGCGCCCCCTGGCGGATCACGCTGTCGGTGCTCCTGCGCAACCGGCTCGCGGCGGGGGGCCTGGTCGTCCTCCTGCTGGTCCTCGTCGCTGCGGTGTTCGGCGGGACGCTCGCGCCGCACTCGCCCACCGCGACGGACATCCTCGGCCGGCTGCAGCCTCCCAGCGGCTCCCACCTGTTCGGCACCGACGAGCTCGGCCGCGACGTGTTCAGCCGGACCCTCGTCGCCGCGCGGGTGTCCCTGCGCGTCGGCGTGATCGCCGTGGGGATCAGCCTCGCGCTCGGCGTGACCGTCGGCCTGCTGGCGGGCTACTACGGGCGGTGGATCGACGACGTGCTCATGCGGGTCATGGACATGCTCTTCGCGTTCCCGGCGATCCTGCTGGCCATCGCGATCCTCGCCGTGCTCGGCCCGGGCGTCACCAACGCCATGCTGGCGATCGGGATCGTCTACACGCCCCTGTTCGCCCGGGTGACCCGCGCGGCCGTGCTCTCCGTGCGCGAGGAGGTCTACATCCGCGCCACCCGCAGCCTCGGCGCCGGGGACGCCCGGATCATCGTCCGGCACGTGCTGCCCAACGTCGCCGGGCCGATCATCGTCCAGGCGTCGCTGAGCCTCGCCTTCGCGATCCTCTCGGAGGCGGCCCTGTCCTTCCTCGGTCTCGGTGTCCAGCCGCCCGCCCCGTCGTGGGGCCGGATGCTCTACGACGCGCGCGGCTTCGTCGCGCAGGCCTGGTGGATGGGGCTGTTCCCCGGCCTCGCGATCTTCCTGACGGTGCTGTCCTTCAACGTGGTCGGGGACGGGCTGCGCGACGCCCTCGACCCGCGACACCGCACCGCGGCGGACGCCCGGTGACGGGCGACGCCGTGGTCGCGACGGCCCCGCCGGCCGACCGGACCGGGGCGCTGCTGTCGGTGCGGGACCTGACGGTCCGGTTCCCGACCCGGCGCGGTCCGGCGACCGTGGTCGCGGGGGTCTCGTTCGACGTCCAGCCCGGCCGCACCCTGGCCATCGTCGGGGAGTCCGGCAGCGGCAAGAGCGTGTCGACGCTGGCCATCACCGGGTTGCTCGCCGGGACGTCGGCGCAGGTGTCCGGCAGCGCGGTCCTGGAGGGCACCGAGCTCATCGGGGCCGGCGAGGGCACGCTGCGGCGCATCCGGGGCAACCGGATCGGCATGGTGTTCCAGGACCCGATGACGGCGCTGAACCCCGTGCTCACGGTCGGCCGGCAGATCACCGAGTCGATGCGGACGCACCTGGGGCTGTCGCGGGCCGAGGCCCGCGACCGGGCCGTGGAGCTGCTCGGGCTCGTCGGCATCCCCGACCCGGCCCGGCGGCTCGACGACTACCCGCACCGCTTCTCCGGCGGCATGCGGCAGCGGGTGATGATCGCCATCGGCCTCGCCTGCTCCCCGGACCTCCTCGTCGCGGACGAGGCCACGACCGCCCTCGACGTGACCACCCAGGCGCAGATCGTGGAGCTCGTGCTCCGGCTGCAGCAGGAGCTGGGCATGGCGGTCCTCTGGATCACGCACGACCTCGGGGTGGTTGCGCGGATCGCGCACCGGGTGGCCGTCATGTACGCGGGCCGGATCCTGGAGGAGGCCGACACCGACGCGCTGTTCGCCCAGCCGCGTCACCCGTACACGAACGGCCTGCTGGGCGCGCTGCCGCTCGCGGGGCGGCCCAGCGAGGAGCTGGCGACGATCCCCGGGATGCCGCCCGACCCGACCGCGCTGCCGATCGGCTGCGTCTTCCACCCGCGGTGCGGCCAGCGGCGCGACGCCCGCTGCGCGACCGAGGCACCGCCCCTGCGGGAGGCGGCACCCGGCCACCTGGTCCGCAGCTTCTACGACGACCCCGACCCCGTGCGGGCCGGTTCCGTGGCCGCGCTGCCGGGGGATGCCGCGTGACCACGCCGCCGCTGCTGAGCGTCGAGGGCCTGCAGGTCCACTTCCCCGCCCCGGGGGCGGGCCGGGGCGCCGTCGTGCGCGCGGTCGACGGCGTCGACTTCGAGGTCTTCCGCGGCGAGACGCTGGGTCTCGTGGGGGAGTCCGGGTGCGGCAAGTCCACCACCGGGCTGGCGCTGATGCGGCTGGTCGAGCCCACCGGCGGGACCGTGCGGCTGGAGGGCACCGACGTCACCCGGCTCGGCCGGCGCGACGTCCGGGTGTTGCGCCGCCGTATCGCGATGGTGTTCCAGGACCCGTACGCGAGCCTCGACCCGCGCGTCCCGGTCGGCCGCAGCGTCGCGGAGCCGCTGGTCATCCACCGGCTGGGCGGGGATGCGAAGGCCCGGCGCCGCCGCGTGCTGGAGCTGTTCGAGATGGTCGGCCTGCACCCCGACTTCGCCGACCGCCACCCGCACGAGCTGTCCGGCGGCCAGCGGCAGCGGGTCGGCCTGGCGCGGGCGTTGGCCGTCGAGCCGGACGTCGTGGTGCTGGACGAGCCCATCGCGAGCCTCGACGTCTCGGTGCAGGCGCAGGTCATGAACCTGCTGCGCCGGCTGCAGCGGGAACTCGGCCTGACCTACGTCTTCATCGCCCACGACCTGGGTGCGGTGCAGCACGTCAGCGACCGCGTCGCCGTCATGTACCTGGGGCGGATCGTGGAGATCGGGGACCGCGACGCCGTCTACCGCCGCCCGGCGCACCCGTACACCCGGGCGCTGCTGTCGGCCGTGCCCGTTCCGGACCCGGCCGTGGAGCGGACGCGGCAGCGGATCGTGCTGCAGGGCGACGTGCCGAGCCCGATCACGCCGCCGAGCGGCTGCCGGTTCCGCACCCGCTGCCCCGAGGTGTTCGAGCCCTGCGCCACCGTCGACCCTGCGCTGCAGCTGGCGGGCGCCGGGCGGCTGGTGGCCTGCCACCTGCACGGGGTGACCGGCCGGCAGGTTCCGGAGGAGAACCCGGGGCCCGCGGACCGGACGGACCGGGCTGCCGCGTCCTAGGGCTGGGCCGGCAGCACGAGGTTCGTGCAGCGGCTGACGGCCAGGACGGTGCCGGCGGTGTCGGTGAGCTCGGCGCTGCAGAAGTACGCCCGCCGGGTGCGCCGTTCCACCGTGCCGTGGGCGACCAGCAGGCCCGGCCGGCTGGGCCGGTGGAACTCGACCCGCAGGTCCGCGGTGAGGAACGTCTCGTCCTCGGCGAGGTAGGTGCGGCTGGCCGCGCCCATGCCCGCGTCGAGGATGGCGGTGACCAGGCCGCCCTGGATGACCGGGCCGCTCGCGGTGACGAAGCCGTAGGCGGCGGTCGCCTCCCAGGCGACGCTGGCCCGGCCGGGCTCGGCGGCGGTCAGTCGGAACCCGAGCGTCGTCCAGACGTGCGGGCCGTCGGGTGCGGTGAGCGCCGTCAGCCCGGGCATCAGCGCGCGGTCGGCGTCCGAGAGGGACTGGTCGCTCAGGGTGGCTCCTCGGCTGGGGGCGGGCGCGCCGGGGACACCGGGCGGTCGGAAGCATAGTTGTCCGGCCCCGTGCGGCCCGGCCGCTAGCCTGGGGCCGCGGTGGCGCCCGGGCCCCGCGTGGACGAGGGAGTGCACGTGCAGCTGTCGCTCGAGGGCAAGGTCGCCCTGGTCACCGGCGCTTCGCGGGGCATCGGCGCCGCGATCGCACAGGCATACGCCGACGCGGGCGCGCAGGTCGTGCTGACCGCCCGGAAGGTGGAGGGCCTGCAGGAGGCCGTCGCGCTGATCGGCGACCGCGCGCACCCCATCGCGGCGCACGCCGGCGACCCCGCAGCGGCCGAGCTCGCCGTGGCCGAGACGATCGAGCGATTCGGGCGCCTCGACGTCCTCGTCAACAACGCGGCGACCAACCCCCACATGGGGCCGGTCATCGACGTGGACATCCCGCGCTGGGACAAGACCTTCGAGGTGAACCTGCGGGGGCCGCTGGTCTGGACGCAGGCGGCTTGGCGGGCCTGGATGCGGGACAACGGCGGTTCGGTGCTCAACATCGCGAGCATCGGTGGCATGACCGGCGGCGGCCCCATCGGGGTCTACGACACCAGCAAGGCCGCGCTCATCCACCTGGGCAAGCAGCTGGCGACCGAGCTCGGCCCGAAGGTCCGCGTGAACACGCTGGCGCCGGGCCTCGTGAAGACGGACTTCGCCCGGGCCCTCTGGGAGGGCGCGGGGGACACGGCCGACTACGGCTGGCCGCTGCAGCGCATCGGGATGCCGACGGACATCGCCAGCGCCGCCCTCTTCCTCGCCAGCGACGCTGCGGCGTGGATCACGGGCTCGCTGCTCGTCGTCGACGGTGGCGCCATGGCGGCCTCCTGACCGGCGGCGCGGGACAGGGATGCGTGGGACGATGCGCTGATGGCGACGGCGGCCGTGGTGGTCATGGGGTTCGGGGTCGCGCTGATCCTGCTGGGCGCAGTGGCGGCGACGATCGCGCTCGCGACGGGCAACGCGCGGGCGCTCACGGTGGCGATCAGCTCGCTGGTGCTGGTGGTGCTGGCCTTCGCGTTCAGCTTCACCGCCGTCGTGTCCTCGTCCCGCGGCTGACCCCGGGGGCCCGCGCGCGGGCCCTGGCGGCCCACGACCGGTAGCCTGCTACAGATCCCGATCCACGAACAAGCAGAAAGAGGCCGCGGTGCCCGACTACAAGGTCGCAGACCTGTCCCTGGCGGCGTTCGGCCGACGCGAGATCCGGCTGGCGGAGCACGAGATGCCGGGCCTCATGGCCATGCGCGCCGAGTACGGCCCGTCGCAGCCCCTCGCCGGCGCCCGCATCATGGGCTCGCTGCACATGACGGTGCAGACCGCCGTGCTCATCGAGACGCTGGTCGAGCTCGGCGCGTCGGTCCGCTGGGTGTCCTGCAACATCTTCTCCACCCAGGACCACGCGGCCGCCGCCATCGCGGTCGGCCCGAACGGCACTCCCGAGGACCCGCAGGGCGTCCCCGTCTACGCCTGGAAGGGCGAGACGCTGGAGGAGTACTGGTGGTGCACCGAGCAGGCGCTCGCCTGGCCCGGTGAGAACGGCCCCAACATGATCCTCGACGACGGCGGCGATGCTACGCTGCTGATCCACAAGGGCGTCGAGTTCGAGAAGGCCGGCGCCGTGCCGACCGCGACCGAGGACGACCCGCACGAGTGGGCCGTCATCCTCGACACCCTGCGCCGGTCGCTCGAGCGTGACCCGCAGTACTTCACGCGCATGGCGGCCGACATCCGCGGCGTGACCGAGGAGACGACCACCGGCGTCCACCGGCTGTACGAGTTCGCGCGCAACGGCTCGCTGCTCTTCCCGGCGATCAACGTCAACGACTCGGTCACCAAGAGCAAGTTCGACAACCTCTACGGCTGCCGCCACTCGCTCATCGACGGCATCAACCGCGCCACCGACGTCATGATCGGCGGCAAGGTCGCGGTCGTCTGTGGCTACGGCGACGTCGGCAAGGGCTGCGCCGAGGCGCTCAAGGGCCAGGGCGCCCGGGTCATCGTCACCGAGATCGACCCGATCTGCGCCCTGCAGGCCGCGATGGAGGGCTTCCAGGTCGCGCGCCTCGAGGACGTCGTCGAGCAGGCCGACATCTTCGTCACCACCACCGGCAACCGCGACATCATCATGGCCAAGGACATGGCCCGGATGAAGCACCAGGCGATCGTCGGCAACATCGGCCACTTCGACAACGAGATCGACGTCGCGGGCCTCACGAAGACCCCGGGCATCGAGCGCACCACCATCAAGCCCCAGGTCGACGAGTGGCGCTTCCCGGACGGCCACACGATCATCCTGCTGAGCGAGGGCCGGCTGCTGAACCTGGGCAACGCCACCGGGCACCCCAGCTTCGTCATGAGCAACAGCTTCACCAACCAGACCATCGCCCAGGTGGAGCTGTTCACGAAGCCGGAGAGCTACGCCCTCGACGTGCACGTGCTGCCGAAGCACCTGGACGAGAAGGTCGCCCGGCTGCACCTCGACGCCCTGGGGGCGAAGCTCACGGAGCTCTCCAAGACGCAGGCCGAGTACATCGGCGTGGACGTCGCGGGCCCGTACAAGGCGGACCACTACCGCTACTAGCGGTCCGGCGCCCCGGGCGCCGCTGCACCCGCACCATCCCGACAGCCGGGCCACCTCGCGGTGGCCCGGCTGTCGCGTTCCCGGCGTCAGGGGATGGACACGGCCGTGATCGCGAAGCGCTCCACCGCGAACCGGTGGCCGCCGGTGGACACGGCGACCGTGAGCAGACCCGGGTGCTGGGAGGGCAGGGGGACGGTCGCGGTCCAGGGCTGCGCCTCGCCGCCCGCCGCGATGGGGCCG
Organism: Mycobacterium sp.; assembly: GCA_025965515.1. GTDB lineage: Bacteria > Actinomycetota > Actinomycetes > RYN-182 > RYN-182 > RYN-182. Next base: position 30,760 of record JAOPWU010000079.1, on the reverse strand, counting down.
GCGCGTCCGATCGGTTGCGCCGCGGCGAGCGTACGGACCTGCACCTGCAGGGCCTCGTCCACGCCGGTGATCAGCCCGCCGACGGTCAGCGGCGAGTGTGCCGTGGTGCCGTAGGCGGGTGTGGTGAGGGAGACCGTGGTGTCCTCGCTGCCCACCACCTCCCACGGCCGCGGCGCGCCGGTACCGATCTGCTCGAGGTGCAGCACGGCCGCCGGGAAGGCGGGGTCCGCGCCCACGCCGACCCAGGCCTCGTCCCCGGCCGTGCGCACGCCCGTCACCCGGCCCACCTCGGTGTAGCCGAGGTAGGTCTGCGCGAAAGCGGTCGCGGTGGCGCCCGGGTCGTAGCGCCAGGGCTGGTGGCCGCCCGGGTCGGCTGCCCGCTGCCACGCGACGGCGTCCGCCGCCGAGGCGAACGGCCACAGCGGCGCGAAGCGGAAGGCGGGCACGCCCGGGTCCGGTGCCGCGCCCGGCAGCGGAGCCGCGGTCGGGGACGCGGTCGGGGACGCGGCCGGGGCTGCCGCCGGCGCGGGGGCCTCACTCGCCGCCGGGGTGACCGTCGCCGGCGTCGCGGCCGTCGCGGCGGGGTTCGTGCCGCCGCCCCCGGTGAGCAGCAACCCGGCCGCGGCGCCCCCGCCCACGATCAGCACGGCGAGCGCGGCGCCGGCCGCCAGGACCAGGCGGCGTCGGCCGCCTGGCGGCGGGTCGGTTGACGGCAGCGGAGCCTGCGGTGGTGGTGTCGAGCCGGCCATGACGACCCCCGGGGTCCGCAGCGACGTTGCGTGCGGTCGGCTCAGGGTGATCCTCCGGCGCCACCAGGGCAATGGTGCGAACGGACAGGTCCGGGCGGGCAGGCGCGCGTCGGCGCGCCCGGCCCCGTACCGTGAACACCCGATGACCATGGGGTCACTGCTCGGGGGAAGGAACTGCGTGCTCGACAGCGTCCGACGGCTGGTCCCGTCGCGGCTGGCCACGATCGCCGACAACGCCTGGGACCTGACCGTGGGCGGCGGCATCGCCGACACCACGCCGCAGCCGCACGAGGTGCTCGCCCAGCGTCGGCACGGCACGCTGCGCCGGTACGACCCGCGCCCCTCGCCCGCGGCCCCACCCCCGGGCTTCGACGGCAGACGTGACCCCGTGCTGCTCGTGCCGCCGCTGGCTGCGCCCGCGACCTGCTTCGACCTGCGCCGCGGCTGCAGCCTGGTGGAGTACCTGGTGGGAGCGGACCTGCCGACCTACCTCGTCGACTACGGGCCCATCTCCTGGGGCGACCGCGACCTCGGCCTCGAGCACTGGGTCGACACGGTGCTGCCCGCGGCGATCCGGCAGGTGGCCGAGGACGCCGGCACCGACCGGGTGCGGCTGGTGACGTGGTCGCTGGGCGGCATCCTCTCGACGCTGTCCCTGGCGGCGCACCCGGACCTGCCGGTCAGCGCCATCGCCGCGGTGGCGACTCCCTTCGACATGTCGAAGATCCCGGTGTTCGCGCCATTCCGGGCGCTGGGGCACCTCACCGGCGGGTCGATCGTCCGCACGCTGTACCACGCGCTGGGGGGCGCGCCGGCGCCGCTGGTGGGGGCGGCTTTCCAGCTGACCGGCATCGACAAGAAGCTGCTGAAGCCGCTCACGCTGGCGCGCTACGCCGAGGACCGGGACGCGCTGGCGCAGGTCGAGGCCGTCGACGACTACATGCGGACCATGCTGGCCTACCCGGGGCGCGGGTTCGGCCAGATGTGGCACCGGCTGCTGCTGCTCAACAGCCTGGTCGACGGCGGCATGACCCTCGGCGGACGGTGGGTCAGCCTCGACCGCGTGACGGTGCCGGTGCTCGCGGTGCACGGCACCACCGACCTGCTCGCCCCGGCCGCGGCGGTCGCGGCGGTCCGCGCCGTCCTCGTGAACGCGCCGGTCCGCCTGGCGGACGCGGCGGGCGGCCACCTCGGTGTGCTGACCGGGCGCCGGGCCCGCCTCTCGACCTGGCCGCTCATCGACAACTTCCTGCGCGACACCGAGCCGGCCTGACGGCTGGGCCGTTCGCGCGGCCCGGGCGGCGGGCTACGGTCGGCGCATGACCGACGTCGCAGCTGCCGAGACCGCACAAGCCCTCGCGGGCGTCGATGCGGGCACCCTGAAGGCCCTCCGCCTGTCCCGGGACGGGGCCGTCCTCTCCGTCGAGCTGACGGGCCCGGGCAAGGGCAACGCCATGGGCCCCGACCTCTGGGCCGAGCTGCCCGTCGTCTTCGGCGCCGCCGACGCCGACCCGGCCGTGCGGGCGGTGGTGCTGTCCGGCTCGGGCAAGAACTTCAGCGTGGGGCTCGACCTCATGGCCATGGCCGGCTCGCTCACCGGCCTCACCGAGGACCCCGACGGCGGCCTGGCCCGCGCCAGGACCGCCTTCCTGGACAGCATCGGGACGCTGCAGGACGCGGTCACCGCCGTCGCCACCTGCCGCAAGCCGGTCGTGGCCGCCGTGCAGGGCTGGTGCATCGGCGGTGGGGTCGACCTCATCGCCGCGTGCGACATCCGGGTCGCCGCGGCCGACGCGCGGTTCAGCGTCCGCGAGGTGAAGGTCGCCATCGTGGCGGACCTGGGTTCGTTGCAGCGGCTGCCGCACCTCATCGGCGAGGGCATGACCCGGCGGCTCGCGCTCACCGGCGAGGACATCGACGCGGCGGTGGCGCTGCGCGTCGGACTGGTCTCCGACGTGCTGCCCGACCCCGGGGCCGCGCTCGCCGAGGGCCGGCGGCTGGCCGAGCTGATCGCCGCGAACCCGCCGCTCGTCGTCCAGGGCACCAAGCAGGTGCTGGAGGCGACCCGCGACCTGTCGGTGGCGGACGGGCTGCGGCACGTGGCCGTGTGGAACGCCGCGTTCCTGCACTCGAAGGATCTGGTCGAGGCCCTCACGGCGTTCCTCGAGCGGCGCCCGCCGGTGTTCGAGGGCCGCTAGGCGCTGGGGCAAGATGGGCCGGTGACCGCTCCCGCCGCCCCCGCCGCCAGCCCCTACGACCTCCCGGACGTCACCGGGCTCAGCATCGCCGTCCTCGGGGGCACCGGCCCCCAGGGCCGCGGGCTCGCCCGCCGGTTCGCCGCGGCGGGGCTGACGGTGGTGCTCGGCAGCCGCGACGGTGAGCGCGCCGCGGCGCTCGCCGCCGAGCTGGCCACCGCCACCGGCGGGGACGTGCGCGGCGCGGCCAACGGGGAGGCCGCGGCGCAGGCCGACATCGTCCTGGTCGCCGTCCCCTGGGACGGCCACGGGGCGCTGCTCGAAGGGCTGCGGGACCAGCTTGCCGGCCGGATCGTCGTCGACTGCGTCAACCCGCTCGGCTTCGACAAGCAGGGCGCTTTCGCCCTGCCGGTCGCCGAGGGCTCGGCGGCGCAGCAGGCGGCGGCGCTCCTGCCGGACAGCCGCGTCGTCGCCGCGTTCCACCACGTCAGCGCGGTGCTGCTGGAGGACCCCGCGCTGGACCGGTTCGACCTCGACGTGCTCGTGGTCGGCGACGACCGCCAGGCCACCGACACGGTGCAGGCGCTCGCCGCGACCATCCCGGGGATGCGCGGCGTCTACGCCGGCCGGCTGCGCAACGCGCACCAGGTCGAGGCGTTCACCGCGAACCTGATCAGCATGAACCGCCGGTACAAGGCCCACGCCGGGGTCCGCGTCACCGACGTCTGACCCGGCCGGGGCGTCGCAGCGCCCCGCCCCGTGGACGCTCAGTGGTAGCTGTGCTCCTCCGCCGGGTAGCGGCCCTCCCGCACGTCGTCGGCGTACTCCCGCGCGGCCGCGAGCAGCGTCCCGCGCAGGTCCGCGTACTTCTTGAGGAAGCGCGGGCCGGCCCCGGGCGTGAGGCCCGCGAAGTCGGTCCACACCAGCACCTGCGCGTCGCACCCCGCGCCGGCCCCGATGCCGATGGTCGGGATGGTCAGCACCTCGCTGACGCGCGCCGCGAGCTCCGCGGGCACCAGCTCCAGCACCACGGCGAACGCGCCGGCGTCCTGCACCGCCAGGGCGTCCTCGACCAGCCGGTCCGCCGCGTCGCCGCGGCCCTGCACCCGGTACCCGCCGAGCGTGTTCACGCTCTGCGGCGTGAGCCCGATATGGGCCATCACCGGGACGCCGGAGGTCACGAGCAGCTCGATCTGGGGGGCCATCGCCCGACCGCCTTCCAGCTTCACGGCCTGCGCCCCGCCGACCTGCAGGAAGCGGGCCGCGGTCGCCAAGGCCTGCGCGGGGGAGGCCTGGTAGCTGCCGAACGGCAGGTCCGCCACCACGAGCGCCCGCTGGGCCGCCCCGGCGACGGCGCGCACCAGCGGCAGCAGCTCGTCGACCGTGACCGGCACGGTGGAGGTGTGGCCGAGCACGTTGTTCCCGGCCGAGTCCCCGACCAGCAGGCACGGCAGCCCGGCCTCGTCGAAGATCGCCGCCGTGAGCATGTCGTACGAGGTGAGCATCGCCCACCGCTCGCCGCGGTCGGTGGCGGCCTGCAGGTCACGGACGGTCACCCGGCGGTGGGTCACCCCGCCGTAGAGCGACTGCTCGGCCGCTGTCTGCGCCGGCTGCACGGGCTGCACGGGCTGCACGGCGGCGGGCTGATCGGGGGAAGCGGACATGGGGGTGCTCCTCGGGCCGTAGCGATCGCGCCGCCCCGCTGGGCGTGCACGTCCGGACGGGCCCATCCTGGCACTAGCGCCGTGGCCCTCCGGCGGGGCGGTGGATCACCCGTCGCTGGGCTGCTCCCGCCACTTCGACGTGATGGGCAGCCGGCGGTCGCGGCCGAAAGCCTTCATTGTGGTCTTGGGGCCGGGCGGGTACTGCCGCCGCTTGTACTCGGCGCCGTCCACCAGCCGGATGACCCGGTCGACGACCTGGGGGTCCTCGCCGCGCTCGATCAGCTCCGCGCGCCCCAGGTCCTGCTCGACGTAGCCGTCCAGCACCCGGTCGAGCACGGTGTAGTCCGGCAGCCGGTCGCTGTCGAGCTGCCCGGGGGCGAGTTCCGCGCTGGGCGGCTTCGTGATGCTGTTCTCCGGGATCGGCGGCGCGTCGGGGCTGGCGTCGTTGCGCCACCGCGCCAGCTCCCAGACGAGCGACTTCTCCACGTCCTTGATGGGGGCGAAGCCGCCGGCGCTGTCGCCGTAGAGCGTGGAGAAGCCGGTGGCCAGCTCGCTCTTGTTGCCGGTCGTCAGCACCAGGTGGCCGTGCTCGTTCGACAGCGCCATGAGCGTGGTGCCCCGGACGCGGGCCTGCAGGTTCTCCTCGGCCAGCCCGTGCAGCCCGCCGCTGCCCTCCAGCGCCAGGTGGAAGCCGTCCACGACAGGGGCGATCCGGATGACCTGGTGCTGGGTGCCCTGGCGGCGGGCCAGCTCGGCCGCGTCGTCGAGCGAGTGCTGGCTCGAGTAGGCGCTCGGCAGGGCCACCGTGTGCACCCGCTCCGCGCCCAGCGCGTCCACGGCGATGGTCGCGACGACGGCGCTGTCGATCCCGCCGGAGAGCCCGAGCACGACGGACTTGAAGCCGTTCTTCTCGACGTAGTCGCGCGTCGCGACGACGAGCGCCTGCCAGATCTCGTTGTGCAGCGGCAGCTGCGGCGCGATGCTGCGCGGCAGCCGCTCCCGGCCGGCCGGGACCTGCCCCGGCAGCTCGTGCCGGCTGACGGTCATGAAGGTGCCGTCCCCGACGTCCACGGGGCCGTTGCGCACCGCGGCCGGGCGATCGGCCAGCTCGAGGTCGGCCAGCAGCAGGTCCTCGACGAACTGCGGCGAGCGGGCCACCAGCTGCCCCGAGCCGTCGACGACGAAGGACTGCCCGTCGTAGACCACCTCGTCCTGGCCGCCGACCTGGTTGACGTAGGCGATCGCCGCGCCGGCCTCGCGGGCCCGCGGGCCGACGATCGACTCCGCGCGCTGCCGGCCCTTGCCGCGCTCCCACGGCGAGCCGTTGGGGCAGAGGATCAGGTCGACGCCGGCGGAGCGCGCGACGCTCACGGGGCCGTGGTCCTGCCACAGGTCCTCGCAGATGACCGCGCCGATGTCGACGCCCTTGAACCGCACGACCGGGAAGGCGTCCCCGCGGGCGAAGTAGCGGTACTCGTCGAAGACGCCGTAGTTCGGCAGGTGGTGCTTGGCGTAGCGGGCCACGATCCGGCCCCCGTGGACGAAGGCCGCCTCGTTGGTGGGCCGGCCGGTGCCCGGCTGGGTCCCCGCCAACCCGACGACGACCAGCAGCTCGGGCGGCAGCTCGCCCGTGAGCTGCTCCAGCGTCCGCTCCGTCGCCTGCAGGAACGACCGGCGCAGCACCAGGTCCTCCGGCATGTAGCCGGTGAGGTGCATCTCGGGCAGCACGAGCACGTCCGCCCCCGCGGCGACGGCGCGGCGGGCCAGGTCGGTCGCCACCGCGGCGTTGCCGGGGAGGTCCCCGACGATGAGTCGGCACTGGCCGAGGGCCACACGCAGCACGGGCATGGTCAGGAGCCTACGGACATCACGCCGCCCGCGGCGGGCACCCGTCAGCCGATCAGCGGCAGGTCCCGCTCCGCCGAGAGCGCGTCCAGCTGCTCCTGGATGCGGCGGGAGACGAGGTCGTACGCCGCGTCCAGGTCGGCCGCCGCGATGTCCTGCGCGGTGGCGCCGCGGGTGCGGCGGGGGGAGAAGCCGAGGTCCGTCGCGTCCAGCGGGGGCAGCACCTGCACCGTGGTCTTCGACGGCAGCGGCCAACGGAACGGCAGGTCCATGATCGTCACCCCGAACGGTGGCCCGACCGTCACGGGTAGCACCTTGATGCGGGTCAGCTTCGCGAAGCCGGTGACCTCGGCCAGCCGCTCGCCGCGGGTGAGGAACAGGCCGTTCTCCTGCCCCCCGAGGGACACGACCGGGACGACCGGGACGCCCGCCTCCAGCGCGAGCCGCAGGAACCCCCGGCGCCCGGCCAGGTCCGCTTCGCCGCCCCGCCAGGACGGCCGGAACGTCTCCCAATCACCGCCGGGGTAGACCAGCACGGGCGCGCCCAGGTCGAAGGCCTTGCGCGCGTCGTCGTGGGAGGCGTTGAGGGTGCCGTACCGGCGCAGCGACCCCAGGAGCGGCGTGCGCGCGACGACCTGGTGGGCCAGCTGGTGGAAGCGGTGCTGCGGCCCGAAGTGGTGGTAGAACGCGGTCGCGAACAGGAACGTGTCCGCGATGAGCAGGCCGCCCGAGTGGTTCCCCACCAGCAACGCGGGGCCGTCGGGGATGTTCTCGAGGCCGCGCACCTCGCCGCGGAAGTAGGCGAAGAACGCCTGGTGCAGCAGCGGGAGGGTCCGCTCGATGTACTCGGGGTCCCATGCCGCGACCGAGCTGCCGTGCAGCAGCGGGCCGGGGTCGGTGAGGTCGTGCAGGACGCCCGCCCAGACCTCGGCGAACCCGCCGAGCGGCCCCGGCAGGTGCCGGGCGGCGGTGCGCAGCGGGTTGGCGATGCGCCGATCGCTGGTCACCGCGGCCTCGTGCCCGACCGATGTGGTCCGAAACACTCCGGTCGGGGAGCCGCTCAGCCCGCGCGGACCGCCGGGTCCGCGTCCGCCTGCGCCGTCCCCGGGGCGGCCGCGTCGCCCAGGATGACCGGATCGGGGGTCACGACGGGGGCGTCCCCGGGCCGCCCCGCGAAGTGCGCCATGGTCTGGTTGACGCCCAGGAAGTCGTTCATCCGGTCGAACAGCGCGGTCGGCAGGATCCTGGCCGGGGCCAGCCCGGCCACCAGCGGCGGCATGATCAGCCGCGACTTGCCGCGCTCGACCGCGTCCAGGATCTTCGTCGCGACCTTCTGCTCCTTGAGGATCGGCAGCAGGAACGGGTACTTCGTCGCGACGCCGTCGAACATGCCGGTGTCGATGTAGTACGGGCAGACGACCGTGGTGCGCACCCCCGTGCCGAGCGTGCGCATCTCGGCCCGCAACGACTCGTCGAAGCCGACGGCGGCGTGCTTGCTGGCCGAGTAGTCGGTCTGCTGGGCCACGCCGATCAGCCCGGCAGCGCTCGCGATCGTGACGACGTGGCCGCGGTGCTGCGCCACCATCGCGGGCAGGAACGCCCGGGTGACCCAGTACAGCGCCAGCACGTTGACCGCGAACGTGCGTTCGATCGCGGCGTCGGAGGTGTCCAGCAGCGGCTTGCCGCTGATGACGCCCGCGTTGTTGATGAGGACGTCGATGGTGCCGACCTGCGCGAGCGTCTCGGCCGCGGCGGCGGACACCTGCGCCTTGTCGGAGACGTCGACGACCTGGGCCAGCACCTGCGCGCCGGGGCGGGCGCGGTCGGCGAGCTCGGCACGGACCTTCTCGACGCGCTCCGGCGACAGGTCCCACAGGACCAGCGAGGCGCCGCGCTGGGCGGCGCCGAGGGCCATGAGCCGGCCGATGCCGCTGCCGGCCCCGGTGATGAGAACGGTGGAACCGCCCAGTCGGGTGCCCTTCACGGGTCCTCCTCGAGGTCTGCGGCCGCCCGCGGGCGGCGTCCGAGCTGCCACTGTGCCACAGCCGGCCCCCGATATGACCGGGGGGTCACAGCAGCCTGTGGCCCCTCTTCCTGCGTGGCCCCGTGCGCCACGCGCAGCGCGCTGAGAGGATCCGCCCCATGGACAAGCAACAGGAGTTCGTCCTGCGGACGCTGGAGGAACGGGACATCCGCTTCGTGCGGCTGTGGTTCACCGACGTCCTCGGGGTCCTCAAGTCGGTCGAGGTCGCCCCTGCGGAGCTGGAGGGGGCGTTCTCCGAGGGCATCGGCTTCGACGGTTCCGCCATCGAGGGCTTCACGCGGGTCTACGAGGCGGACATGCTGGCGCGCCCGGATCCGGCGACGTTCCAGGTGCTGCCGTTCGGCTCGGACGGGCCCCCGACGGCCCGCATGTTCTGCGACATCCTCACGCCCGAGGGGCTGCCGAGCCCGTCGGACCCGCGCAGCGTGCTGCGGCGCGCGCTCGGCCGGGCCGCCGACCGTGGGTTCACCTTCTACACGCACCCCGAGGTCGAGTTCTTCCTGCTCGCCGGCCGGCCGCGTCCCGGCCAGCCCGTGCCCGAGCCCGTGGACAACGCCGGGTACTTCGACCTGACGCCGCACGGCGGCGCGCAGGACTTCCGGCGGCAGGCCATCACGATGCTCGAGCGGATGGGCATCTCGGTGGAGTTCAGCCACCACGAGGTCGCTCCCGGCCAGCAGGAGATCGACCTCCGGTACGCGGACGCGCTCACGACGGCGGACAACCTCATGACCTTCCGCCACGTGGTGAAGGAGGCGGCGCTCGCGCAGGGGCTGTTCGCGAGCTTCATGCCGAAGCCGTTCAGCGACCAGCCCGGCTCCGGGCTGCACACGCACCTCTCGCTGTTCGAGGGCGACCGCAACGCGTTCTACGAGCCGGAGACGCCCGACGGGCTGTCGAAGGTCGGCCGCGCGTTCGTGGCGGGCCTGCTGGCCCACGCCGCCGAGATCACCGCCGTGTGCAACCAGTGGGTCAACAGCTACAAGCGGTTGATCTCGGGCGGCGAGGCGCCCGCGTTCATCTGCTGGGGCAGCAACAACCGCAGCGCGCTGGTGCGGGTGCCGCACCACAAGCCCGGCAAGGGGAACAGCGCGCGCGTCGAGGTCCGCTCGCCGGACACCGCGTGCAACCCGTACCTCACGTTCGCCGTGCTGCTCGCGGCCGGGCTGCGGGGCATCGAGCAGGGGTACGAGCTCCCGCCGGGCACCAGCGACGATGTCTGGACGCTGTCCGATGGCCAGCGCAGCCGACTCGGCATGGACCCGCTCCCGCACTCGCTGGGGGAGGCCCTCAAGATCATGGAGGACAGCGAGCTGGTCCGGGAAACGCTCGGCGACGGCGTGCACGAGTTCTTCCTGCGCAACAAGCGGCAGGAGTGGGAGGCCTACCGCCGCGAGGTCACGGCCTTCGAGATCGACCGCTACCTGCCCGTCCTGTGAGCGCGGACCGGTGACCGCGTCCCCCGCGGCGGGCGGCCGCTGACCCGTGGCCACCCCGCCCGGGCGGGCCCCGACCCGCCGGCACGAGAGCGCCCAGGCGCGCCTGGCGCGGCTCGGCTTCACCGACACCGTCGCCTCCGCCGCGGAGCTCGACGCGCTGGGCCTGCTCGACGACGGTCCGGCGGCGGCCGACCTCGTCGCGGCGCTCGGGCACGCCGCCGACCCGGACCTCGCCGCGCGGACCCTCGGCGGTCTCCGCCGCGCCCTGGACGCCGACCCCGCGCCCGCGGGTGACGGGGCCACGCTGCTCGCCGCGCTGGCGGACGACGAGCCGCTGCGCAGCCGGCTGTTCGCCGTGCTGGGGGCCAGCACCCGCCTCGGTGAGCACCTTGTGCTGCGGCCACAGCTCTGGCGGCAGCTGGCGGCGGACTGCACCGCGCCGCCGCTCACGACCGAGCAGCTGCGTGCCCCGCTGCTCGAGGCGGTCGGGGCCGTCGAGGTGGTGGCCGGCCCGGGGCAGCCGACGGTCCTGCGGGCGCGGGACGACGCGCCCGAGACCCTCGAGGCGCTGCGGCTGGCCTACCGCGACATCCAGGTGCGCGTCGCCGCCCGCGACCTGGCCGGCGGGATGGATCTCGCCGAGGTGGCGGCCCAGCTCGCCGACCTGGCCGGCGGCGCGCTCGAAGCGGCGCTCGCGGTCGCCTGGGCGGGGCTCGCCCCGGACGCCGAGTACTGCCGCATCGCGATCATCGCCATGGGCAAGTGCGGCGGCCGGGAGCTCAACTACGTCAGTGACGTCGACGTCGTGCTGGTCGCCGAGCCGCTGCAGGCCGGCGAGCCCGGCCCGGACGCGGCGGAGCGGGAGCAGCGCGCGCTGGCCACCGCCACCCGGCTGGCCACCGGCCTCGTCCGCGCCTGCACCGCGGCCACGCCCAGCGGCTCGCTGTTCGAGCTCGACATGGGGCTACGGCCGGAGGGACGCAACGGCGTCCTCGTCCGGACCCTCGCGAGCTACGACGCCTACTACCGCCGGTGGGCGCGCACCTGGGAGTTCCAGGCGCTGCTGAAGGCCCGGCCCATCGCGGGCGACAAGGAACTCGGCGCCGCGTGGAAGGCGGCGCTGGACCCGCTGGTGTGGTCCTCGTCCACCCGCCCCGACTTCGTCGCGGACGTGCAGGAGATGCGCCGCCGGGTCGAGGCGAGCGTGCCCGCCGATCGGCAGGAACGGGAGCTCAAGCTCGGCGCGGGCGGGCTGCGGGACATCGAGTTCGCCGTCCAGCTGCTGCAGCTGGTGCACGGCCGGACCGACGACGAGCTGCACAGCGGCACAACGCTGGAGGCGCTGGAGGCGCTGCGGGACCGCGGCTACGTCGGCCGCGCCGACGCCGACACCTTCGACTTCGCGTACCGCTGGCTGCGGACCGCGGAGCACCGGCTGCAGCTGCAGCACCTGCGGCGCACGCACTCGCTGCCCGCTGACCCCGCCCAGCGGGGCTGGCTGGCCCGCGCCATGGGGTACCGGTCGGGACCGCGCGGGGACGCGCTCGAGGCGTTCGACACCGACCGGGCTACGCAGGTCCGGGAGACCCGGCGGCTGCACGAGAAGCTGGTGTACCGGCCGCTGCTCTCGACCATCGCGGCGCTGCCGGACGACCAGCTCGCCACCGACGGGCTGACGGAGCAGTCGGCCTACACCCGGCTGCACGCCCTCGGCTTCACCGACACCGCTGCCGCGCTGCGGCACATCCGCGCGATGACCGGCGGCTACTCCCGGCGGGCCGCCATCCAGCGGGCGCTCCTGCCCGTGGTGTTGGAGCGGCTCTCCGACTCGGCCGACCCGGACGCCGGTCTGCTGGCGTTCCGCACGGTCAGCGACGCGCTGGGCGACACGCCCTGGTACCTGCGGCAGCTGCGGGACGAGGGCGAGGCGGCGCAGAACCTCGCGTACCTGCTCGCCACGTCCCGGTACGTCGCGAACCTGCTCATCCGCAGCCCCGAGGCGGTCGCCATCGTCGCCACCTCGCGGGACAGCGAGGCGCTGCAGCCGCGCTCCGGGGAGGCGCTCGCCGCGGCCTGGCGGTCCGTGGTGGGGCGCAACGAGGACCGGGAGGCCGCGGCGGCGGCCGCGCGCGGGCTGCGGCGCACGGAGCTGCTGCGGATCGCGAGCGCCGAGCTGCTGGGGCTGCTCACGCCCGAGAGGGTCGGCGTGGCGCTGTCGGGTGCCGCGACGGCGACCATCGCCGCGGCCCTGGATCTCGCGATGCGGGAGGTGAGCCGCTCGTTGGGGGAGCCGCTGCCGGTCCGGATCGCGGCCATCGCCATGGGCCGGCTGGGTGGCGGGGAGCTCGGGTACGGCAGCGACGCAGACGTCGTCTTCGTGCACGAACCGCTGCCCGGGGTGGCGGACGCCCGGGCCGCGGACGTGGCGCGGTCCGTCGTCGAACAGACCGGCCGACTGCTCAGCCTGCCTGCGCCGGACCCGCCGCTGGGGCTCGACACCGGGCTGCGGCCGGAGGGGCGCAACGGGCCGCTGTCACGCAGCCTGGCGTCCTGGCGCGTCTACCACGAGCGTTGGTCGCAGACCTGGGAGGCGCAGGCGCTGCTGCGGGCCACGTTCTGCGCGGGCGACGCCGAGCTGGGGGAGCGGCTGCTCACCGGCGTGATCGACCCGGTCCGGTACCCGGCGGTGTTCACGGCCGGGCAGGCGGACGAGGTCCGGCGGCTCAAGCGGCGGATGGAGCGGGAGCGGCTGCCGCGCTTCTCCGACCGGACGATGCACCTGAAGCTGGGGCCAGGCGGCCTGTCGGACGTCGAGTGGACGGTGCAACTGCTGCAGCTCCAGCACGCGAAGGACCACGCGGAGCTGCGCACCCCGCGGACGCTGCCCGCGCTGCGGGCGGAGGCCGCGCTGGGTCTGCTGGCCGACGACGACGCCGCGCTGTTGGAGCAGGCGTGGACCCACGCCGCCCGGCTGCGCAACGCGATCATGCTGGCGACGGGCAAGGCCGCGGACGTGCTGCCGCGGGAGAGCCGGGCCATGGCGGGGGTCGCCGGGGTCCTGGGGCGCCAGCCGGGTCCCGCCGCGGCGGCCGAGCTGCTCGCGGAGCACCGCGAACTCGCCGGTCGGGCCCGGGCGGTCGTGGAGCGGGTCTTCGGATCGGCGCCCTGACCGGGTGGCCGCCACGCCTGTGACCACACCCATACTGAGCGTATGAGCTTCAATCTCGCGATCATGCTGCTGGAGTCGGCGAAGGCGACGCCGAACAAGCCGGTGCTCCACTTCCTGGGGGAACCCACCACCTACGCCGAGCTGGACGCGGCGTCGGCGCGGTTCGCCGGCGGCCTGCAGGCCGCCGGGCTGGTGCCGGGTGACGTGGTCGCGGTGCAGCTGCCCAACGTGCCGGAGTTCCTGGTCAGCTACTTCGGGGCGCTGCGGGCCGGTATCACCATGCTGCCGCTCAACCCGCTGCTCAAGGCAGCCGAGATCCGCTACCACTGCTCGGACGCCGGGGCGAAGCTGCTCATCGGGTTCGACATGTTCGCGGCCGATGGCCTCGCGGCCACCGGCGACCTGGGCATCCCGCTGTACCTGGTGCCGTTCCCGGGCTCGATGGACCCCGCGCCGGAGCCGGCGCACCGTTTCGCCGAGCTGCTCGACGCCGAGCCGTTCGACGACCTGGTGCCCACGTCGTCGGACGACATCGCCGTTCTCCTGTACACGAGCGGCACGACCGGCAAGCCGAAGGGCGCGGAGCTGACGCACTTCCAGCTCTACATGAACTGCACCGTCGCGGGCGGCCTGTTCGACGCCCGGGCCGACGACGTCACGCTGGGCGTGTTGCCGTTCTTCCACGTCTTCGGCCTGTCCAGCGCCGTGAACGTGACCGTGCGGTTCGGCGGCACGCTCTCGGTCGTGCCGCGGTTCGAGCCGGCCGCGGTCCTCGACGCGATGGCGGCCGACGGCGTCACGGTCGCCCTGGGTGTCCCGACGATGCTGCAGGCCCTCATGGCCGAGGGCGCCGGGGACCGGGACCTGTCGGCGTTCCGCGTGGCCGTCTCCGGCGGTGCCTCGCTGCCCGGCGAGGTGCTGCACCAGTTCGAGAAGACGTTCGGCGTGACCGTGCTTGAGGGGTACGGCCTGTCCGAGACCGCCAGCACCGCGACATTCAACGTCAGCGCCGAGCAGCGGAAGATCATGTCGATCGGCAAGCCGATCTGGGGCGTGGAGATGCGCGTCGTCGACGCCGAGGACCGCACGCTGCCGGCCGGCGAGGAGAACGTCGGCGAGCTGGTCATCCGCGGCCACAACGTCATGCGCGGCTACCACAACCGGCCCGAGGCCACGGCCGAGGCGTTCCGCAACGGCTGGTTCCACACCGGCGACCTGGGCTACGTCGACGACGAGGGCTACTACTTCGTCGTCGACCGGATCAAGGACCTCGTGATCCGCGGCGGGTACAACGTCTACCCGCGCGAGATCGAGGAGGTGCTCTACTCCTACCCGGGCGTCGCCGAGGTCGCCGTGATCGGCAAGCCGGACGACCGGCTGGGCGAGGAGGTCGTCGCCATCGTGGCCCCGGCTCCGGGGGTCACCCTCGACCCGGCCGACGTCATCGCGTACGCCAAGCAGCACCTCGCGGCCTACAAGTACCCGCGTGAGGTGCGCATCGTCGACGCCCTCCCCAAGGGCGCCACGGGCAAGATCCTCAAGAAGGAGCTGCGGGCGGGGTAGTGCGCGCCGCCTCCGGGCGGTCCGGTTGGATGGTGGGCATGAGCGCTCCCCACCCCGCCGGCACCACGCAGGACACCGTCCGGCAGGCCCTGGGCCCGGTCGAGCACATCGACGTGGCCGGGACGGACCTCGCGGTCCGCCGGCTGGGTGCCGGCCCCGGGACCCCGGTGCTGCTGCTGCACGGCGTGCCCGAGACCGGCGCCTCGTGGCACCGCATCGCCCCGGCGCTGGCCGCCACGCGCCGGGTGATCGTGCCGGACCTGCCGGGGCTCGGGGAGAGCGCGTCGCTGCCGGAGAACGCCGCCGCGGACGTCGCGGCCGTCCTCGACGCGGCCTGCGAGGGGCTGGTCGGTGGCGGCCCCATCGACGTCGTCGGGCATGACCTGGGCGGGCTGGCCGCCGCCGCGCTCGCGGGCATCAGGCCGGAGCGCGTCCGCCGGCTCGTGCTGGTGTCGGCGCCCTACCGCTGGTTCGACGTCACCCGGGCCCTGCACGTCCCGTTCTTCGCCACCCCCCGCGTCCCGGAGCGGGTGCTGCGGGGGCTGGGCCGGCGCGCGGCGCCGCTCATGTACCGCGCCGCGGGGCTGCGGGACCTGGACCCGGCGGTGCGCGAGCACGCTGCCGCCGCGTACGGCGATCCCGCCCGGCAGGCCGCGATGCTGGACTGGTACCGGTCGAACGCACGGCGCCCCGGCGTCCCGGATGCCCCCGACGCGCGGGCCGAGCAGGCCTGGGTGGTCGGCGGCGCGGCCGACCCGATCATCACGCCGCGGGTCGTGGAGACGGCCGCGAAGCGGCTGGGTTCATCCATCGCACCGGGCGCTGTCCACACGGTCCTCTTCCCGGGCGTCGGGCACTGGCCACAGCACGAGGTCCCCGACGCGTTGGTCGACCTGCTGCTCACGGCGCTGGGCTGACCGCACGATCCACCGCGCGACGCCCGCCCCGGCGGCCGCGAGAGCCAGCCCCGCGGCGACGTCGGCCAGGTAGTGGTTGGCCGTCACCAGGACCACCAGCACCGTCCCCGCCGGGTAGAGCCACACCAGGTGACGCCAGGCGTGGCCTGTGTCGCTCGCCACGGCCGCCGCGCACAGGGCCGCCCAGGCGACGTGCAGCGAGGGCATGGCGGCGTACGGGTTGGTCATCCCGTCGATCCAGCTGCCCTCGGCCGCGGCGGGCAGCGCGACCGGGAGCTGCCGGAGGATGTCGGGCAGCAGCCGCGGCGGTGCCGTCGGCCACGCGGCGAAGCCCACGAGGGCCAGCAGGGTCACCGCCACCCAGGCCGCCCGCCAGGCGCCGGCGGCCTCCCGCCGCCGCGTGAACAGCCAGATGCCCACGGCAGCGGTCACCGGCAGGTGCAGCGCGGAGTACCAGACCTCGGCGAGCTGCAGGAGCGGCGGGTGCCGCTGCGCGGCCTCGACGAGGCCGGCCTCGACGGCCGCGTGCAGGTGCTCCTCGGCGGCGAGCAGCGTGCGGGCGTGCGCCTCGGCGAGCGCCTGGCGGCTGCGCACCGCCGACCGCAGCACGCTGTAGACCAGGTAGATCCCGAGCACGGCCGCGAGCTCGACCCACGCCCGGTGAGCCCGGGCCACCAGGACCGGCCGGTGGGGGATCAGTCGCGGACCTGTCCGAAGGCGGCCGCGAAGCGGGTCAGGGCGTACGACCCGACGCCCGCGACGCTGTACGGGTCGCGGGCCACCAGGGCGGCGACCTCCTCGGGGTCCGTCCCGGTGAGGACCAGGACGCCGCCGATCGGCGGCTCCTGCCGCCCGGCGGTCACCAGCCGGCCGGCCGCGGTGAGCTCCTCCAGGAACGCCAGGTGGGCGGGCCGGTGCTCGCTCATGACGTCGGGGGGAGCGGTGTACGTGGAGACGGCGAGGAACATGGCCCGAGTCTGGCACGCGGCGACGGCCGGTTCGGGGCCACGACCGGGACAGGAGGCGGCGATGACAGGGGTGCGACCGGGCACGTGGCTGGTGCTGCAGCACGAGGACTTCGAGGGTCCGGGGATCGTCGGCCCCGCCCTCGCGGCACGCGGGCTGGCGCTGCGCACGGTGCGGCTGGACCTCGGGGAGCCCGCGCCCGCCGTCGGGGAGCTGGGCGGCGTCGCGGGCGTGCTGGCCATGGGCGGCCCGATGAACGCGCTGGACGACGCCCGCTTCCCGCACCTGGCCGGGGAGCGGGCGCTGCTCGCCGCCGCGGCGCGGGCCGGGCTGCCCGTGCTGGGGATCTGCCTCGGCGCGCAGTTGCTGGCCGCCGGCCTGGGCGCCGCGGTGACGCAGCTGCCGGCTCCGGAGGTGGGCGTCGGCACGGTGACCATCACGGCGGCAGGCCGGCGGGACCCCGCCTTCGCCGGGGCAGGGCCCAGCCTGCCGGTGGTGCACTGGCACTCCGACACCTTCACGCTGCCGGACGGCGCGGTCCTGCTGGCGGAGAGCGAGCGGTGCGCCCACCAGGCGTTCCGCTGGGGTGCCCGCGCGTACGGGCTGCAGTTCCACCCCGAGCTGACGGCCACCGAGCTGGCGGCGGCCGGCGCCGTGCTGCCGCCGGAGCTGGCCGACCACCCGCGGCTGCTGCCGCCGGGGACTGCCGCGCGGCACCGCTTCGTCGCGGGGCTCGTGGCCGCCCTGACGGCCGCCCGGGACTGAGCCGACGCGGCCCCGCACGGGCCGCTACCGTGCCCGCATGGGCGTCTACGTCGGGACGTCGGGGTGGAGCTACGAGCACTGGAAGGGTGTGTTCTACCCGCCGACCGTCCGTCCTCCGCAGCGGCTGCGCTACTACGCCGAACGCTTCGACACCGTCGAGCTGAACACGAGCTTCTACCGGTGGCCCCCCGTCGCCTCGTTCCTCGCGTGGCGCGACCAGCTGCCGCCGGACTTCCAGCTCACCGTGAAGGCGTCCCGCTGGCTGACCCACGGCCGGCGCCTCAAGGACCCCGACATCTGGCTGGGCCGGATGGCGCCGGCGCTGCAGGAGCTGGGCGATCGCCGGGGCCCGCTGCTGGTGCAGCTGCGGCCGGACCACGCCCGCGATGACGCCCGGCTCGAAGGCTTCCTCGAGCGGGTGCCGCCGTGGCTGCGGGTCGCCGTGGAGTTCCGGCACCCCAGCTGGCACACCGAGGAGGTGTTCGCGCTCCTCGAGCGGTACGCCGCGGCCTACTGCGTGATGAGCGGCGCGGACCTGCCGTGCGTCCCGCGGGTGACCGCGCCGTTCGCCTACGTGCGGCTGCACGGGCCCGACCCGGGCCAGCTCTACGGCGGCAGCTACTCCGACGCCGAGCTCGCCGGGTGGGCGGACCGGATCCGGGAATGGGAGGCCGACGGGCGGGACGTCTTCGCCTACTTCAACAACGACGGCCACGGCTACGCGGTCCACAACGCCGCCCGGTTGAAGCAGCTGCTGGGGCGCTGAGGGTCAGACCGGGGCGAACCCGAGCTCGAACGTCGCGCCCGTCCGCGCCCGGACCGCGTCGGCGTCCTCGCCGGGCGCCAGCTCCCGCAGCACCAGCCCGTCCGGCGTCACGTCCAGGACGCAGAGGTCGGTGATGATCCGCTGCACGACCCCCAGCCCCGTGAGTGGCAGGGTGCAGTCCGGAAGGATCTTCGGGCTGCCGTCGCGGGCCGTGTGCTCCATCAGCACGACGACGCGCTTGGCGCCGTGCACCAGGTCCATGGCGCCGCCCATGCCCTTCACGAGCTTGCCGGGGACCATCCAGTTCGCCAGGTCGCCCTTCTCGCTGACCTGCATGGCGCCGAGCACCGCCACGTCGACGTGACCGCCGCGGATCATGGCGAAGCTCGTGGCGGAGTCGAAGAACGAGGCGCCCGGCAGGGTCGTGACGGTCTCCTTGCCCGCGTTGACGAGGTCGGCGTCGACCTCCTCGTCGTACGGGTACGGTCCCACGCCGAGGATGCCGTTCTCGCTCTGCATCACCACCTCGATGCCGGGCGGCAGGTGGTTCGGGATGAGCGTCGGCAGCCCGATGCCGAGGTTCACGTACTGGCCGTCGGCCAGTTCCAGCGCGGCGCGGGCGGCCATCTGCGGGCGGGTCCAGCTCATCGGGGGGTCACCGTCCGCTTCTCGATCCGCTTGTCGGCCGCCTGGTCGGGGGTGAGGGCCACGACCCGCTGCACGAACACGCCCGGCAGGTGGACGTCGTCGGGGTCGATGGCGCCCGGCTCCACGACCTGCTCGGCCTCGACGATGGTCACCCGGCCGGCCATCGCCGCGGGCGGGTTGAAGTTGCGTGCCGCCGCGTGGAACACGCAGTTGCCGTGCCGGTCCGCCACGGCGGCCCGGACGAGGGCGAAGTCCGTCGCGATGCCCTCCTCCAGGACGTACTCCCGGGACGTTCCGCCGAGGGTGAAGGAGCGGACCTCCTTCGGTGGCGACGCGATCGCCACGCCGCCGTCCGCGTCGTACCGCCACGGCAGCCCGCCGTCCGCCACGAGGGTCCCCACCCCGGTCGGCGTGTAGAACGCGGCGATCCCGGAGCCGCCGGCGCGCAGGCGCTCGGCCAGGGTGCCCTGGGGGGTCAGCTCCACCAGCAGTTCGCCGCTGAGGAACTGCCGCGCGAACTCCTTGTTCTCGCCGATGTAGCTCGCGACGACCCGGGTGATCCGGCCGGCGGCCAGGAGGACCCCCAGTCCGGCCCCGTCGACGCCGCAGTTGTTCGAGACGACGGTCAGGTCGCCGGCGCCCTGCTCGAGCAGCGCCTCGATGGTGGTCCAGGGGATGCCGGACAGCCCGAACCCGCCGACGGCCACGCTCGAGCCGTCGCCGATGTCGGCGACCGCCTCGGCGGGGCCGGCCACGACCTTGTCCATCAGTCCTCCTCGTCCGGATCCGTGGCCGGGCCGTCGAGCCCGAGGTCCGCCAGGACCCCCTGGGCCACCGCGAACGCGCGGTTGGCGGCGGGGACCCCCGCGTACACGGCGGCGTGCAGCAGGACCTCGCCGATCTCGTCGTTCGTCAGCCCGTTGGTGACCGCGGCCCGGACGTGCAGCGCGAGCTCGTGGTCGTGGCCGAGCGCCGTCAGCAGGCTCAATGTGAGCATGCTGCGGGTGCGCCGGTCCAGCCCGGGGCGCGTCCACACGTCGCCCCAAGCGTACCGGGTGATGAGGTCCTGGAACGGGGCCGTGAACGCGGTCGTTGCCGCTGCGGCGCGGTCGACGTGCGCATCGCCCAGCACCTGGCGGCGGACGGTCTCGCCGGCGGTCCGGTGCGTGCGGTCGGTGGGTTCGCACGGCCGGGTGAGGTGCGTGAGCAGCGCGGCGGTGACGGCGGCGGGCTGCTCGACATTCGCCAGGTGGGCGGCCTGGGGCAGCACCAGCAGCTGCCCCTCGCGTACGCCCGCGGCGATCGCCCGGAGGTGCTCGGGCGGCGTCGCGGGGTCGCAGGCCCCGGCGATCGCGAGCGTCGGTGCGGTGATGCGGGGCAGGTCCGCGCGCAGATCCATCGCGGCGAGGGCCTCGCAGCACGCCGCGTACCCCTCGGCCGGCGTGGCGGCCACCATGTCCTCCAGCCGGGCGGTGCACGCGGGGTCCGCGGCGCGCCGGCCCGGGGTGAGCCACCGCGCGACGACGCCCGGGGCGATGGGGGCCGTGCCCTGCTCCCGCACGATGGCCGCGCGGTCGCGGTAGGTGCCGTCCGGGTCGAGCAGCGCGGAGCTGCAGAGGATCGCCAGCCGGTCGACGCGCGCCGGCTCTCGGGCGGCCAGCCGCAGCGCGGTCATGCCGCCCAGTGACAGTCCCACCACCGAGGCGCGGTCGATCCACAACCGGTCCAGCAGCGCGACGAGGTCGTCCACGAGATCGTCGATCGTGTACGGGCCGGGTGGCACGGGGGAGCGGCCGTGGCCCCGCGTGTCGAACCGCACCACGCGGAAGCGCTCGGCCAGGGCGGGAACCTGCGGTTCCCACATCTCGAGCGTGCTGCCGAGGCTGCCGGCGAGCACGACGACGGGGGCATCGGGCGGGCCGTCGAGGACGGCGTGGACATCGACCGCGGTCACGGGGTACCTCCGGGCGTGGGGCGCGCTGCGGGTCCCCCCAGGACCCGCAGCGCGCGGTCGGTGAGCGCCGGCGCCTCGCCCACGGCGGCAGCCGGGTCGAGGAGCCGGTCGAGCTGGTCGCCGGACAGGACGCCCGCGACCGCCGGCTCCGCCAGCAGCACCGCGCGCAGGTCGTCGCCCCGGTCGCGGGCCCGGGTGATGGCCGTCGCGACCAGGTCGTGGGCGGCGGCGCGGCCCAGGCTGTCGGCGAGCGCGCCGGCGACCGCCTCGCTCGCGAGGTCGGCGGCGCGGGGGGCCAGGTTCCGGCGCATGGCCTCCGGGTGGACGGCCAGGTGCTCGAGGCAGTCCCGCAGCCAGGCGGCCGCGCTGCCGACGGTCGTGAGCAGGTCGGTCAGCGGCAGCCACTCGGCGTGCCAGCCGCCCGCCGCCCGCTCGTGCTCCTGCTCGGCGGCGGAGAGCAGCGTCGCGACCAGGCCGGGTGCGCGCCGGGTGGCCGCGCGGACGGCCACGGCGGCCACCGGGTTGCGCTTGTGCGGCATGGCAGACGACCCGCCGCGCCCCGGGGTCCCCTCGCTGACCTCCCCGACCTCGGTCTGGGCCAGCAGGACGACGTCGGTGGCGGCCTTGCCCAGGACGGCGGCCGCGGTCCCGAGGGCGCCGGCGAGATCCAGCACCGGCAGGCGCAGGGTGTGCCAGGGCAGGACGGGGACCGCCAGGTCCAGCTCCGCCGCCAGCGCGTCGACCACGGTGGTGCCGTGACCGTCGAGCGCGGCGAGCGTGCCGGCGGCGCCCCCGAGCTGGAGGGGCAGCGCGGCAGCGACGGCCCGCAGCCGGGCCCCCGCGCCGTCGAGGGCGAGCGCCCAGCCGGCGGCCTTCAGCCCGAACGTGGTGGGCAGCGCCTGCTGCAGCAGGGTCCGGCCCGCGAGCACGGTGTCGCGGTGCTCCGCCGCCAGCCGGGCGGCGGCGTCCCGCGCCGCGTCCAGGTCGGCCAGCATCGGGACCAGCGCCCGGCGGGCCACCAGGCAGGTCGCGGTGTCGAGGATGTCCTGGCTGGTCGCGCCGCGGTGGACGGCGGCGCCCGCGCCGGCCCGGTGCTGGTCGGCGAGCTCCTCGATCGCGCGGACCAGCGGGACGACGGGGTTGCCCGTCGCCGCGGCCGCGGCGCCCAGCGCCGCGGCGTCGTACCAGCCGGCGTCGAGGCAGACGGCGGTGATCGCCTCCGCCGCGGCCGCTGGGACGACGCCGGCGGCCGCACCCGCCCGGGCCAGCGCCGCCTCCACGTCGAGCATCGCCTGCAGCCACGCCGTGTCGTCGACCGCGCAGGCGACGGCCCCGCGGGCGAGGACGCCGGTGAACAGGCCGGGGCGCCCGCGCCGCGGGGCGCCCGGCCGGTGGGACACGCGGTCAGACATCGAGGAAGACGGTCTCGCCCGTGCCCTGCAGCACGATGTCGAACCGGTAACCGTCGCCGTCCGGCTGCGCGAGCAGCGTCGCGCGGCGCTCGGGGTCCAGGGAGGCGAGCAGGGGATCGGCCGCGTTCGCCTGCGGCTCGTCGGCGAAGTAGAGGCGCGTGACGACGCGGTCGAGCAGGCCCCGGGAGAACACCGACACGTCGACGTGCGGCGCCGCGGTGCCCCCGTCGGCGGTCGGCAGGGCGCCCGGCTTCACGGTCAGGATCGCGTACTCGCCGTCGAGCGTCTCGGACCGGCCGAAGCCGCGGAAGCCCGGTGTGCGGGCGGCGCCCCGGGGGTCGTCGGGGTGGTCGAACCGGCCGACCGGGTCGGCCTGCCAGGTCTCCACGAGGGCGTCGGGGATGGCGGTTCCGGCGCCGTCGAGCACGCGGCCGCGTAGCCAGACGGCGCCGGGCGTGCCGGGCGCCACGGCGAGCCGACCGTCCGGCCAGCGCAGCCCGATGGCGAGGTACGGACCGACGGTCTGCGACGGGGTGCCCGGCAGCGGGCTCATGCGTCCCCGCTCTCGAACGGCGTCGCCGCGGGGCCGCGCAGCACGATGTCGAACGTGTAGGACAGCGCCCACTCCGGCTGCGTGGTGGCGTGGTCGTAGGCGCTGACGAGTCGCTGCCGCGCCCGCTCGTCGGGCACGGAGTTGAAGATCGGGTCCTGCCCGAACAGCGGGTCGTCCGGGAAGTACATCTGCGTGACCAGCCGCTGCGTGAAGGCGCGGCCCAGCAGCGAGAAGTGGATGTGCGCGGGGCGCCAGGCGTTGTGGTGGTTGCGCCACGGGTAGGCGCCCGGCCGGATGGTCGTGAACGTGTACCGCCCGGCGTCATCCGTCAGGGCGCGGCCCACCCCGGTGAAGTTCGGGTCCAGCGGCGCCGGCCAGGTATCGATCGCGTGGGCGTACCGGCCGGCGGCGTTGGCCTGCCAGATCTCGACCAGCGTCCGGGGCAGCGGCCGCCCGGTGCCGTCCAGGATCCGGCCGGACACGACGATGCGCTGCCCCAGCGCCTCGCCCTCGTGCTGGCGCGTGAGGTCGTTGTCGCCGGGCCCCAGGTCCCGGTCGCTGAGCAGCGGGCCGGTGATCTCGGTGAGCCCCTGCTCGACCTGAACCGGCGGCCGCAGCGGGGCGCGCAGGCGGGTCGAGCCGTACCCCGGCGAGGCCAGCGGCGGGTGCCAGCCGGCCGGGTCGCGCGGGTAGCGCGGCAGGTGCAACGCCTCGCGGGTGGTGAGCGCCATGCGGGCTCCTGACGGCAGCGTCGGGACGGGGCAGGGATCGGCGGCGGACCGGCCGGGCGGGGGCACGCCCGGGGCGGACGCTAGTCGGGGCGCCGCCGGGGAGGGCACCGGTCTTTCCGCTGGCCGGAACCGCCGCATCGGTCGGGGTCCACCGGCTGCGGGATACTGCCGGTATGGACGAGGTGGGGGGCGATGCGACGCCGCGGGACCCCGACTTCGTGCAGTCCCTCGAGCGGGGGCTGGCGGTGCTGCGGTCGTTCGACGCGGACCACCCGGCGGCGACGCTGTCCGATGTGGCCCGCCGCACCGGGCTCACCCGCGCGGGGGCGCGGCGGCTGCTCCGGACCCTGGGGACCCTGGGGTACGTGCGCTCCGACGGGCGGCTGTTCAGCCTGACCCCCCGCGTGCTCGAGCTGGGGTACGCCTACCTGTCCAGCATGTCGCTGCCGGAGATCGCGGAGCCGCACCTGGAGCACCTGGCCGCCGAGCTGCACGAGTCGGCGTCGGTCAGCGTGCTGGACGGCACCGACATCGTCTACGTGGCCCGCGTCGCGACCTCCCGCATCATGCGCGTGGCCATCACGGTCGGGACTCGGTTCCCGGCCCACTGCACGTCCATGGGCCGGGTGCTGCTCGGGGCGTTGCCGCCCGACCGCCTGGACGCGTACCTCGCGACCGCCGACCTGGAGCGGCGCACCCGGTACACGATCACCGACCCGCAGGAGCTGCGCGAGGAGCTGGCCCGCGCCGCCGCCCGCGGCCACGCCGTCGTCGACCAGGAGCTCGAGGAGGGGCTGCGGTCGCTCGCCGTGCCGCTGCACGACGCCGACGGAGTGGTGGTCGCCGCGGTGAACGTCTCGACGCAGGCCGGCCGCACCACCCGCGAGCAGCTGCGGCGCGACGTGCTGCCGCAGCTGCAGGCCACGGCCCGCGCGATCGAGCAGGACGTCCGGGCGGCCGGCACGGGCGGCCGCAACGCCCCGCCCGCCTGAGGGGTTCCGCACAGCTCAGGCCGTGACGGCGTCGGACGGGACCCGCGGCGTGAGGTCGAGGGTGTCCCGGTCATCGACCTGGTCGGCTGCGGTGCCGCGCATCGCCACCACGGTGAGCGCGGCCGCCACCAGGGCCGCGACCCCGCAGACGACGTAGCCGATCGTGTAGCCGTGCCCGAGGGCGGCGAACGCCGCCTGGTGCGCAGCCGCGCCGGGCTCGCCCGGCCGCAGCCCGTTGACGGCCAGGGGGCCGCCCGCGCCCGCCACCGCCAGCGCCGGCCCGAGCTGGTCGGCGGGCAGGTGCGCGGCCGGCAGGGTCACCGCGAAGCTCGCGGCCGCCCGGCTCAGCGCGACGGCGCCGACGATCGCCGGGCCGAGCGTGAAGCCGAAGTCGCGGAGCAGGCTCGTCGTGGCGCTCGCCATGCCGGCGAAGTGCGTCGGGACGGTGTTGACCGCGGTCGCCGTCACCGAGTTCACCGTCAGCGCGAAGCCGATGCCGACGAGGCCGATCGGCACGACGAGCGTCAGCAGCGAGAGATCCGCGACGGGCATGCGGGCCGCGAGCAGCTGACCGATGCCCATCAGCGCCAGTCCGGACGCGAGCATCCAGCGCGGGTTGACCCGCTCGAGCAGCCACCCCGTGAGCGGGATGAGCACGAACGCCGGCCCCTGCAGCAGGAGGAACGCCACCGAGGTCCGCATCGGGCTCTGGTGCTGGATGGGGCCGAGCCGGATGCTCGTCGCGTAGGCCGTGCCGAGGAACGTGAACATCCCGATGACGGTGATGCCGGACGCCACCGCGAACGCCCGGTTGCGGAACAGCTCCAGCCGCAGCAGCGGCGCCGGGCTGCGCAGCTCGGCCACCACGAAGGCGACCATCGCGACGACGGCCACCACGAAGCCGGTGACGACCTGCGTGCTGCCCCAGCCGTTCGTGGGGCCCTGGATGACCGCGTAGAGCAGCGCGAACAGGCCGATGGCGAGGGTGATCTGCCCGCCGGTGTCGAGGGAGCGGCCCTCGGGCGCGCGGGAGTCCTTGGCCAGCACGGCCCCCAGCACCGCGGCGACGACGCCGAGCGCGGCGACCACGACGAACGAGGACCGCCACGAGCCGTAGGTGCCCGTGATGCCGCCGAGCACCGGGGCGAGCAGGCCGCCGAGCGACAGGAAGCCGGCCCACAGCGCGATGCTGCGGGCGCGGTCGCGGTGGGTGTGCGTGCCCGCCGCGATCATCGCGAGCGAGGTCGGGAACAGCGCGGCCGCGCCGAGGCCGGCCAGCGCCTGCCCGACCCACAGCAGGTGGACCCCCGACGCGGCCGCGGCGATGGCCTCGCCCGCGGCCAGCACCAGGGCGCCGGCCACCAGCAGCAGCTTGCGGCCGAAGAGGTCGCCGAGGACGCCGAAGGTCAGCTCGAGCACGGCGACGGGCAGCAGGAAGGCATCGGAGATCCACGTCAGCTGCGAGCCGACGGGGTGCAGCGTCTCCTGGAACAGGCCGTTCAGGGTCGCGGGGATGGCAATGCCGATCTGGGCCAGCATCACCGCGAAGCAGCCGGCGACCATTGTGCCGATGGTCAGCGTCCGGGAGGCGGTGGGTGTCGCCGGGTGCGTCGTTGCCACGGGCGGGCTCCTCGGGGTGGGGAGGACAGGCCGCCTGTCCTCAGCGCCGACAGGGTGGCACAGGATTCGCAAAGCGAACAGGAGTTCGTATACCGAACACCCGGGAAGGGCTGGCCTTCCGGCATCCGGAATCACGGGTTGGTCCGCGAGGTGACGCAGCACACGCTGACCCGGTCGCCCCCACCACCGCCGACCGACCGAGGAGCGTCCGTGTCGAGCTTCATCCGCAACCAGTGGTACGTCGCCGCCTACGGCTCGGAGGTCGGGCGGGAGCCGTTCGGCCGGACCATCTGCGGCGAGCCGATCCTGCTGTGGCGCACCGAGGACGGGGCCGTCACCGCGATGAGCGACCGGTGCGTGCACCGGCGCTTCCCGCTCTCGCAGGCGCCGAGCCGGGTGGTGGGCGACAGCGTCGTCTGCGGCTACCACGGTTTCACCTACGGCGCGGACGGTGTGTGCACCGCGGTGCCCGGGCAGACGCGCGTCCCGCGGACCGCCCGGCTCACCTCCTACCCGGTGGTCGAGCAGGACTCGTTCCTCTGGGTGTGGATCGGCGACCGCGACCGGGCCGACACCGCGCTCATCCCGCGGGCGCCGTGGCTGGCGCAGGACGGCTGGACGACGGTGTGCGGGATGGAGCCCCTCGCGGCCCGCGCGTCGCTGCTGGTCGACAACCTGATGGACCTGTCCCACGAGACCTACCTGCACGGCGGCTACATCGGGACCCCGGAGGTGGCGTCCACACCGATCACCACCGAGGTCGACGAGGAGGCGCAGGTCGTCCGGGTCAGCCGCCACATGGCCGACGCCGACTGCCCGCCGTTCTACAGCCGCTCGACGGGGCTCGCGGGGCGCATCACCCGCTGGCAGGACATCGAGTTCCGGCCGCCCTGCCTCTACCTCCTGCACAGCCGCATCGCCCCGGCCGGGGTGGAGCCCGACGCGGACGGCAGCGACCCCCGCGCCTTCCACGCGGAGGTGGTCTACGCCATCACCCCAGAGACGGAGACGACCACGCACGACTTCTGGATGGTGGCGCGCGACTTCGCCCTGGCGGACACCGAGGTCTCGGACTTCCTGTACGAGAGCAACCGCACGGTGGTGCTGCAGGACGTCGTGGCCCTCGACATCCTCGAGAAGGTCATCGCCACGGAACCGGAGGGCTACCAGGAGCTGTCCATCAACATCGACACGGGCGCCCTGGCCGCACGCCGCCTCATGGCGCGGCAGGCCGCCGGCGAGTCCAGCGTCCCCGCGCAGGCGGTCCGGTGACCGGCGCACGGTCCCTGCGGGTCGACTGGGTCCCTGGGTCCGACGCGCTGGACGGCACCTGCTGGTGCGGCGCGTCGGCCCGGGCCGAGGACCCCGCCACGTTGTGGGCCTGGCTCCTCGCGCACCCGGACCACCCCGACGCCCCGGGGGCCGGGCCGGTGCCCCCGGCCGCCCCGAGCCTGGCCGACCGGCGCACGCCGCTGCCGGTCTGAGAGGAGCACCGTGCACAGCACCCACGAGGAGGTGGACCTCCGGCTGCGGGTCACGCGCCGCGAGGAGTCCGCCGAGGGCGTGGCGGTGCTCGACCTGCAGGACCCCGAGGGCGGCGAGCTTCCCGCGTGGGCGCCCGGCGCCCACTGCGACCTCGTGCTCCCGGGGGAGGGCGAGCCGGTGACGCGGCAGTACTCGCTGTGCGGCGACCCGGCCGACCGGACGACCTGGCGCGTCGCGGTGCTGCGGGAGCCGGGTGGCCGCGGCGGGTCGCGCCGGATCCACGACGAGCTGACCGAGGGCACCGCCGTGGCGGTGCGCGGGCCCCGCAACGCCTTCGCGCTGGAGCCGGCCCCCGCCTACGTGTTCGTCGCCGGTGGCATCGGCATCACGCCGCTGCTCCCGATGATCGCGGCCGCCGACGCGGCCGGTGCGGACTGGCAGCTCCACTACGGCGGCCGCTCCCGGGCGTCGATGGCCTTCCGCGAGCGGCTCCAGGACACCTACGGTGCACGGGTGACCGTGCACCCCCAGGACGAGGTGGGCCTGCTCGACCTCGACGCCCTGCTGGGCACGCCACGGCCCGGCGCGCTCGTCTACTGCTGCGGCCCCGAGCCCCTGCTCGAAGCCGTCGAGCAGCGCTGCGCGGGCTGGCCGTCCGGGAGCCTGCACGTGGAGCGGTTCGCGCCCAAGCCGATGGGGGAGCCGGTGCGGACCGACGCGTTCGAGGTCGAGCTGGCCCAGTCCGGGCTCACGCTCACGGTGCCGCCCGAGCTGACCGTCCTGGAGGCGGTCGAGCGTGCCGGCGTGCAGGTGCTGTCGTCGTGCCAGGAGGGCACCTGCGGGACCTGCGAGACCGCTGTCCTGGCGGGCGTGCCGGACCACCGCGACTCGCTGCTCACCGAGGCGGAGCGCGCGGCCGGTGACACGATGATGATCTGTGTGTCCCGGGCGGCCTGCCCGAAGCTGGTGCTCGACCTGTGACCGCGCCGGTCGTGGGTGGGGGCACCGGCCCGGTGGCGCTGCGGGCGCTGCAGACGCTGGGGGCGTTCACGCCGGACCACCCGTCGCTGAGCCTCACCGAGATCGCGCGTCGCGCAGGGGTGCCGCTCACCACGGCCCACCGGCTCGTGGCGGCGCTGGCGGAGTGGGGCGCGCTGGAGCGGGACGCGAGCGGCCGGTACCACGTCGGGCTGCGGCTGTGGGAGGTCGGCTCCCTGGCCCCGCGCGGGCTCGGGCTCCGCGAACTGGCGCTGCCGTTCATGGAGGACCTGAGCCAGGTCACCCACGAGAACGTGCAGCTGGCCGTGCGGGACGGCGTCGAGAGTGTCTACGTGGAGCGGATCGCCGGCCGCAGCGCCGTGCGGGTGCTGACCCGGGTCGGCGGCCGGTTCCCGCTGCACCCGACCGGGGTCGGCCGGGTGCTCCTGGCCCACGCGCCGGTCGATGTGCAGCAGCGCGTGCTCGACGGCCCCCTGCAGCGCTTCACGCCCTGGACGGTCACCTCGCCGACGGCGCTCCGGAGCGTCCTCGCGGAGGTCCGGCGGTCGGGGTACGCGGTGAACGACCGCGAGGTCACCCCCGACGCGCTGTCCGTCGCGGCGCCCGTGCGCGGGCCGGACGGCCGGGTGCTGGCGGCGCTCTCGCTGGTGGTCCGCGCCGACGGCGCATCCGCCCAGGCGCTGGCCCCGCTCGTGATGGCGGGCGCCCGCGGCATCTCCCGCGTGGTCGTCGAGGCGGCGGTCACCGACCCGCTCTCCTGAGCGGGCCGGTGACCGGTAGCGCTCAGAACGGGTAGCTGGCGAGTTCCCCGCGCACCGTGACCCACTGCGTCTCGGTGAAGGCCTCCAGGTTCGCCTGCGGGCCGCCGTGCCGGGCGCCGGTGCCCGAGGCGCCCCAGCCGCCGAACGGGATGGTCGCCTCGTCGTTCACCGTCTGGTCGTTGATGTGCACCGCGCCGGTGGGGATCTGGTCGGCCAGCCGCAGCGCCGCGCCGATGTCGTTGGTGAGGATGGACAGTGACAGGCCGTACTCGGAGTCCGTCGCGAGCTTGGCCGCCTCCTCGGGCGAGGAGAACGGGACGACCGGGGCCACGGGCCCGAAGACCTCCTCGGCGTACGCGGGGGCCGAGACCGGGACGTCCGCCAGCACGGTCGGCCGGTAGAACAGCCCGTCGAAGGTGCCGCCGGCCGCGAGGCGGGCGCCTGCGTCGACGGAGCCGGTGACGAGCGCGTGGATGTGGTCCCGCTGGCCCGCGTCGATGATCGGGCCGAGCGCCACCGGGCCCGCGGCCGGGTCGCCGACCGGCAGCGCGTCGGCGTGGGCGGACAGTGCGGCCACGTAGGCGTCCGCGATCCGGGCGTCGACGAGGTGCCGGCCCGCGGTCATGCAGACCTGGCCCTGGTGGAAGAAGGAGCCCCACGCCCCGACGCTCGCGGCCTTCTCCACGTCGACGTCCCCGAGCACGATCAGCGCGGAGTTGCCGCCGAGCTCCAGGTGCGCCCGCTTGAGGTGCTGCGCCGCGAGCGCGCCGACCACCCGTCCGGCGCGCGTCGAGCCGGTGAAGGCGATGACCCGGACGCTCGGCTCCACGACGAGCGCCTCGCCGACGTCGGCGCCGCCGGGCAGCACGCCGAGGACGCCGGCCGGCAGCCCGGCCTCCTCGAACACGCGGGCGACCACGACGCCGCCGCAGACCGCGGTGCGGGGGTCCGGCTTGAGGATCACCGCGTTGCCCAGCGCCAGGGCGGGGGCGACCGCGCGCATCGAGAGGATGAGCGGCACGTTGAACGGCGCGATGACGCCCACCAGGCCGACCGGCATCCGGCGGGAGAAGCTCAGCCGCGGCTGCGACGAACGCAGCACCTCGCCGTAGGGGGCGGAGGCCAGCGCCGCCGCCTCGTAGCACTCCTGCGCCACGGTCTCGATCTCGAAGGCGGCCTTGCCGGGGATGGAGCCTGACTCGCGGACGATCCAGTCGATGATCTCGGCGCTGTGGCTGGTGAAGAGGTCACCGGCCCGGCGCAGCACGGCGGCGCGCTCCGGGTAGGGGAGCGCCGCCCACGAGCGCTGCGCCGCGGCGGCGGTGGCCGCCACCTCGGTCACGTCCGCGGGGGTCGCCATGCCGACGTCGGCCAGCGTCGCACCGGTGGCGGGCTCGACGGCCGCCCGGTGGGACGGGGCCGGGTGCCAGGCGCCGTCGAAGAGGGAGCCCTGCCAGGTGGTGTCGGAGAGGAGTGACATGGCGCGACGCTCCCATCGGGGATGAGACGTGCGCCACACTTGT
>JAOPWU010000065.1 GCA_025965515.1 Mycobacterium sp. | reverse complement strand
GCGCTGCCCCGGCCGCCCACCCGTCCGCGGCACCGGACCCGCTGGCCACCGCCCAGGCGGCCCTGGCCGGCGCCGTTGCCGCCGGCCCGGCCACGCAGGTGGTGCCGTCCAACCTGACGCCGAGCCTCGCCCGCGCCCACCGTGACCTGCAGGAGCCCTTCCTCGACGGATGCGACCTCAGCTTCACGGCGGCGGCCTCGCCGCCGTGCCTGTTCGGCGATACGGCCGGGTCGGCCGCGATGGTCGCATTCGGCGACTCCCACGCCGCGCAGTGGTTCCCGGCGCTCGACGCGGTGGCGAACGGCCGGCAGTGGCGGTTCGAGAACCTGACGAAGGCGACGTGCCCGCCGCTGGATATCCCGATCCACAGCCCGGACTTGCGCCGCGAGTTCACCGAGTGCGAGCGGTGGCGGGCCGCGACCGTGCAGCGCATCGCCGCGGAGCGCCCGGCGTTGGTCGTCGTCGACATGGCCCGCCACTACGGTCCGGAGTACGACTTCACCGTCTACTCGCCGCCCTGGGTCACGGCGCTGCATGATCTCGTCGCGCGGCTGCGCGCCATGGGGAGCCATGTGCTCGTGTTTGGACCGGTGGCGAAGCCGCCGTCGGACTCCCCGACCTGCCTGTCGGCGCACCTGTCCGACGTGCCGGCGTGCACCCGCCCGACCGCCCAGGAGGTGGACGCGGCCGGCGCGGCCGCGGAGCGGGCGGCGACGCAGGCCGCCGGTGGGACCTACGTCGACGTGGTCCCCTGGGTCTGCGCGGCGGACCGGTGCCCGGCGGTCGTCGGGAACATGCTGGTGTACCGGGACGACAACCACCTGACGCAGACGTACGCGCGGTGGCTGACGCCCGTCGTCACCGCGGCGGTCGACGAGGCGCTGACCGCGCCGCCGCGGTCGTAGGCTGCAGCCCCGCCCGTCCGAGGAGCCCCATGATCTTCATCACCGCGAAGTTCCGCGTCCGCCCGGAGTCCGCCGATGCGTGGCCGGACATCGTCGCCGACTTCACGCACGCCACCCGCAGCGAGCCGGGCTGCCTCTGGTTCGAGTGGTCCCGCAGCCTCGACGACCCGACCGGCTACGTCCTCGTCGAGGCGTTCCGCGACGACGCCGCCGCGGCGCACGTGACCAGCCCGCACTTCAAGGCCGCGCAGGAGCACCTGCCGCCGCACCTGCTGGCGACGCCGCAGATCGTCAACTTCCAGGTCCCGCAGGACGACTGGTCGCTGCTGGGCGAGATGGCGGTGCCGGAGAGCTGAGTCGCCGGACCCGCCGGCGGCCGCCCGACGGCCTACCGTGGCCCCCATGCGGATCGTGATCGCCGGTGCCCACGGCAAGGTCGGCCTGCGGCTGGGGCGCCTGCTCGCCGCCCGCGGCGACACGGTGCTCGGCATCATCCGCAACCCCGCCCACGCCGAGGACCTGCGGGAGGCGGGCGTGGAACCGGTCGTCGCGGACCTCGAGGTCGTCAGCGTGGACGAGGTGGGGCTGGCGATCGACGGCGCCGACGCGGCGGTGTTCAG
Source organism: Mycobacterium sp. (assembly GCA_025965515.1). Lineage (GTDB taxonomy): Bacteria > Actinomycetota > Actinomycetes > RYN-182 > RYN-182 > RYN-182. The sequence goes on along the minus strand of JAOPWU010000065.1, from coordinate 6,336 downwards.
CGCGGGGGCGGGCCCCGGCAGCGGGGAGGCCCGCAAGCAGACCGTCGACCGCGGGGCCGCCATGCTGCTGGCCGATGCCTGCACCGCGGCCGGGGTGGACCGCTACCTGATGGTCTCGTCGATGGGCGTCGAGCGGGTCCGCGACGGCGCGACGCCCCGGGGGGTGGACCCGTCGTTCGTGGCGTACCTGCGGGCGAAGCTCGCCGCCGAGGACGACCTCATGGGCCGCGAGCTGGCCTGGACGATCCTGCGGCCCGGGCGGCTCACCGACGACCCGGGGACCGGCCGCGTTCGGCTGGCGCACCACGTGCCGCGGGGCGACGTGCCCCGCGACGACGTGGCGGGCGTGCTGGCCGCGCTGCTGGACGAGCCGGCCACCGCCCGGCTGGTGCTGGAGCTGGCGGAGGGCGACGTGCCCATCGCCGAGGCCGTGGCGGCCGTGCGCCACTCCTAGCGGCTGACCAGCTCCTCCGGGTAGGCGATCACGTCGACCATCGCCCCGTTGCGCAGCACGGTCACGGGCAGCTGGCGCCCGATGTTCTCCGCGAGCATCAGCCGCTGCAGGTCCTGTGCCCGGGTGACGTCGCGCCCCGCCGCGGACAGCAGCACGTCGCCGCGGCGCAGCCCCGAACGCTCCGCCGGGGAGCCGGGCTCCACCTGCTGCAGCACCAGGGCCTGCTTGCGTCCGCTGCGCGCGGCGACGGGCTCGGGCACCCGCACGGGCGTCGTCGCCACGCCCAGGTAGGCCCGGCGGACCCGGCCCGTGCGGCGCAGCGCCTCGATGATCCGGGTGGAGGTCGCGTTGATCGGGATGGCCAGCCCCAGCCCGACGCCGGCCACCGCGGTCGTGATGCCGACGACCCGACCGTCCGAGGTGGCGAGCGCGCCGCCGGAGTTCCCGGGGTTCAGGGCGGCGTCGGTCTGGATGACGTCGTCGATGACGCGCCACCCGCCGCGGTCCGCGACCGGCAGTGAGCGGCCGACGGCGCTGACGACCCCGGCGGTCACCGACCCGGCCAGGCCGAGTGGGTTGCCCACCGCAACGACCAGTTGGCCGACCCGGAGCTGGTCGGCGTCGCCGAGCGTGGCGGGCGGTGGCGTGGCGCCCAGCGCCCGCAGCAGCGCCAGGTCCGACAGCGGGTCCCGGCCGACCACCTCCGCCTCGGCGGTGGTCCCGTCGGCGAACCCCAGCTCGGCCGCGTCGCCGCGCCCCACCACGTGCGCGTTGGTGAGCAGCAACCGGTCGTCGGTGAACACGACGGCCGAGCCGCTGCCGATCGGGCGGCCCCCGGGGCCGGTCATGGTCACGGCCGCCACCTGCGGGGTGACCGTCGCGGCCACCTGCGTCACGACGCGGGAGTAGGCGTCGAGCGCCCGGTCGTCGGGCGTCGGCGCGGCGGTGTCGTCGGTGTTGTCGGAGGTGAAATCGGAGTCCATCGCTGCCCCCTCGCGGCCGCGGGCGGCACCTGCCGCCATGCCGGGAACAACGCGCGGCGGGTGCTCACCCTGCCCGTGTTCGCTCAGACCGAACGCGCGGCCCAGAGATCCCGCAGCAGCGCCGCCTCCGCCGTGTGGTGCACCAGCTCCTCGGCGACGTGCAGCACGACCGAGCGCCGGGTCATCGCCGCGTAGGTCCCGGCGACGGGCCCCACGGACGCGGCCAGGTCGTCGTCCCGCAGGTCCCCCAGCAGCACCCTCCACCCGGCGTACGCCTGCGCGCCCCGGGCCAGCGCGGCGGCCGCGTCCGCCGCCTCCAGCTGCGGCGGCATGTGGCCCGGGTCCGCGCCGAGCCAGCGCCACGCCCGCCGGTCCGTCAGGAGGTCCGCGACGTGCTCCAGCCGCCACTCCAGCCCGATGCGGACGTCGGCGGTCGGGCGCCAGGCCAACTCCTCGTCGGTCAGCCCCGACATCCGGTCGAGGTGCCGCTCCCAGACGCGGTCGAACAGGTCGAGCAGGTCGTCGCGCACGGAGGCCACGGCCCCAGTGTGGGCCCGGGCAGGTCGCGCGCGGCAGTCCGCTCGGAGGGCAGGATCTCGGACGTGGGAGCGCAGCCGGGTGGAGTGGCGGGGTGACCGGCGTGCCGGTCGTGCCGCCCTCGGAGCCGCTGCTCGGGCCGCCGGCCGCACCCGCGCCGGCCGGCTGGCCGGCCGCGCGGCGGCTGCTCCGGGGACCGCTGCGGCTGCTCGTCGCGGGGCAGTGCCTCGGCCAGCTCGCCGACGGCCTGGCGCAGATCGCGTTCGCCCAGTACGTCGTGTTCGACGCCGGCCGCGGCGCGACCCCGGCGCGGATCGCGGGCCTGCTGGCCGTCACGCTGCTGCCGTTCAGCGTGGTCGGCCCCTTCGCCGGGGTGCTGATCGACCGGTGGCCGCGGCGCCGCATCCTGGCGGTGATGTCGCTGGTCCGGGCGGTCCTCGTCGTCGGGGCCGTCGGGACGGTGCTCACGCGGTCGGAGCCCGGCGCGTATGCCGGCGTCCTGCTGCTGCTGTCGACGTCGCGGTTCGTGCTGGCGGCGAAGGGTGCGGCCCTCCCGCGCACGGTCGACGCGGCCGACCTGGTGCCGGCGACGTCGATCTCCGCGGTCGCGGGCATGTCCGCGTCCTTCCTGGGCGCGGTGGGCGGCGCGGTGTTCGTGGGGCGGTCGGCCGCGGGCGGGTTGGTGGTCGCCGCGCTGCTGTACCTGGGGGCCGCGGCGGTGTTCGCCCGGCTGCCGGACGTCGGTGGCGGGACCGGCCCGGTCCCGTCGGGGCGGGTGGGCCGGGTGGCGCTGGACGTCGGCGCCGGCGTGCGGACCATCGTCACCCGGGCGGACATCGGCCGTCCGCTCGTGGCGGTGTGGCTGCACCGGCTGCTCAGTGGCGCGGGCTTCGTGCTGCTGGTCCTGATCTCGGACAGCCGCTTCCACCTGACGATCGGCGGCTACGGCCTCGCCATCGGGGCGACCGGGATCGCCGCCTTCCTCGGGTCGCTCGCGGCCCCCCCGGCCGCGCGCCGCTGGCCGGCCGCGACGCTGCTCCCCGTGGCGTTCCTGCCGCCCGCCGCAGCCGCGTTCGGCAGCGGGGTTGCACCGGCCCTGCCGGTGCTGGTCGGCGGCGTCGCGGTGACGGCGTTCTCGTTCCAGCTCATGAAGGTCCGGGTGGACGCGTTGGTGGGCGGGGCGTCGCCCGACGCGGTGCGGGGCCGGGTCTTCAGCGTCTACGACGTCCTGTACAACGTCGCGTTCGTGCTGGCGGGGCTGCTGATGGTCCCGCTGTGGCGGCCGGGGTGGGCGCGGCCGCTGCTGTGGGGGCTCGCCGCCCTGTTCCTGCTCGGGTGGCTGGCGTGCGCCCGGCTGGTGCGGGGGTGGCCGCTGGCCGGGCGGGCGGCTACCCGATCCGGCCGCCGAAGAAGACCTGCACCTCCGCCACCTGCCCCGCCCGGACGGTGATCAGCTCGGCGTTGCGGTACCGCTCGCCGGCCCGCAGCGCATATCGGTAGACGACGAGCACGTCGCCGGGGCCGGCCTCGACGACGTGCTCCAGGTCCTGCGAGGCGAAGCGGTCGGCCGTGGGGAAGCACCGCTCCAGGTAGGTGGCTCGGTCGATGCGGTCGTCCTGCGGGCTGGTGAAGCGGAAGTCGTCGGCCAGCAGCCGCTCTGCGGTCGGGCGGTCCTGGGCGCGGTAGGCGGCGAACAAGGCGCGGACGAGGTCGGCGTGCGGCATCGCAGTCCCGGGTGGTCGTTGTGCCGGAGGGGTGCCTGCGGCGGGCCGGGTCAGGCGGCGAGCCCGGCCCAGCCCCAGCGCGGCATCGCCGCCTCGGGCGGGACGCCGGCGTCGCTGTCGGGGTAGCGCAGCACCTCGGCCACGGCCCACTGCATGTAGGCGCGCAGCGCGGCCCGCAGTTCCGGGTCGTCCGGCAGCTCGGCGTCGTCCGCGGCCGCGACGAAGCAGGCGACGAACCGGCGGCCCAGGTCGGTCATGTCGCCGTTGCCGGCGTGCATCCGCAGCATCCCGGGGTGGTCGCCGCACTCCTGCGAGTAGATGGGCGGTCCGCCGAGGACCTCGCCCCAGTAGGCGGCGAGCCGCTCGATGTGCTGCGGGTGCTGGCCGGGGTGGGAGAACGTGTGGGCCAGCTCGGGGTCGGCCAGGCAGCGGACGTGGTGCGCCATGGCGAGAGCCAGCATGGCCGTCTCGCCCCCGGCCGCCTCGTAGAGCGTGGGACGCACCCGGCGAGCGTGGCCCTGCGGTGTGGGCTCCCGCAAGGGCTACCCGGCCTGGGACGCCTCGCGGGGCCGGGCCCGGACGTGCAACCGCTCGCCCTGCGGCCCGAACAGGCTCAGCACCTCGGCCACCCCGGGCCCGGGGTTGCCGAAGAAGTGCGGCACCCGGGTGTCGAACTCGGCGACCTCACCAGGGTCCAGCAGCACGTCCAGCTCGCCGAGCCGCAGCCGCATACGGCCGGCCAGCACGTACATCCACTCATAGCCCTCGTGGACCTTCAGGTCGGGCTCCCGCTCGGGCCAGTTGGCGGGGATGATCTGCTTGTAGGCCTGGACGCCGCCGGGGCGGCGGCTGAGCGGGACGAACGTCATGCCGTTCCGCTGGAACGGGCGCGGGTGGACGCGGGGATCGCCCGTCGCCGGCGCGTCGACGAGCTCGTCGAGCGGCACCTGGTGCGCCCGCGCGAGGGGCAGCAGGAGCTCGAGCGTCGGGCGGCGCTGGCCGGACTCCAGCCGCGACAGCGTGCTCACCGAGATACCGGTCGCGGCCGACAACTGCGCCAGCGTGGCGCCCCGCCACTGCCGGAGCGACCGCAGGCGCGGGCCCACCGCCTGCAGGGCATCGTCGAACTCGCTCATTCCTCTATTGCCGGACCGGCAACGAAGTTTGTCAACGCCGCGAGCCCCGGTGCACCCTTCGGGCATGACGGCACACGAGCACGAGGTGATCTCCGGCGAGGCTGCGTGGGACGAGCGCTACCGCTCCCGCGCCGGGGGGATCTGGAGCGGGCAGCCGAACGCGGTCCTGGTCGCCGAGGCCGCCGACCTGGAACCGGGCCGCGCGCTGGACGTGGGGTGCGGCGAGGGGGCGGACGCGCTGTGGCTCGCCGGCCGCGGCTGGCAGGTCACCGGCGTCGACATCGCGACGGTGGCCCTGGACCGGGCCGCGGCCGCCGCCCGGGGTCAGGGCCTGACGGTGAACTGGGTGCGCGCCGATCTGCTGGCGGACCCGCCCGCGCCGGCGGGGTTCGAGCTGGTGACCGCCCACTTCATGCACCTGCCGACGGCCGAGCGCGAGCAGCTGGTCGCCGCGCTCGCCGACGCGGTGGTCCCCGGCGGGACGCTGCTGTTCGTGGGTCACGACCCGTCCGACCGGCACACGACGATGGGCCGGCCGCGGGTGGCAGCGATGTTCGTGACGGCGGACGAAGTCGCCGCGGGACTGGACCGCGACGCCTGGGAGGTCCAGGTCGCCGAGGCCCGGCCCCGGTCCGCGACGGACCCCGAGGGACGGCCCGTCACGATCCGGGATGCGGTGCTGCGGGCGCGCAAGCGGGGGTGAGGCCCGTGCGCGCCGGGCCTGCTCCACCGGCCGGATGGGCACCGGGGACACTGGAGGTATGCGCAGTTCGCCCGGGCCGAAGGCACCGCCGCCGAACGTCACCCGGCGCCCCGCGCAGGAGGAGATCGCCGTGCGCAAGCGTCCGCCACGCCGCAACGCCGACGGCCTGAACCGCTTCGAGCGTTTCCTGTTCCTGTTCATGGGGCCGCCGCAGGTGGGCGACCCGACCAAGCGGGGCTCGCCGGAGGGGCCGGAGGCCGTGCACCCCGATTGCGGGCGGCCCTACAGCGAACACGAGGTCGTGCGGACCCGCGGGTACACGTACATGAAGTGCCCGGAGTAGGGGCTACTTCGGCTGCAGGCGGGCCCCGCCGTCGACCCGCAGCACCTCGGCGTTGACGTACGAGTTCGTGAGCAGCTCGACGATCGACGCGGCGAGCTCCGCGGGGTAGCCGAGCCGCTTGGGGAACAGCACGTCGCGCCGCAGGCTCTCCTTGAACGCCTCGCTCGCCGGGCCCTCGCCGTAGATCGGGGTGTCGAAGAGGCCGGGCGCGATGCAGTTCAGCCGCACGCCGATGACCGCGAGGTCGCGGGCGACGGGCAGGGTCATGCCGACGACGCCGCCCTTGCTGGCGCTGTAGGCGGCCTGGCCGATCTGGCCGTCGAACGCTGCGATCGACGCCAGCGTGACGATCGCGCCGCGCTCCCCGCTGTCGTCGACGGGCTCGGTCCGGCCCATCGCCGTGGCCGCCAGGCGGACGGTGTTGAACGTGCCGACCAGGTTCACGCGCAGAACCCG
>JAOPWU010000051.1 GCA_025965515.1 Mycobacterium sp. | reverse complement strand
CCGCAGTTCAAGACCCGGTGGGGCGTGGGCGACGGCACCATCACGCTGACGGTGCTGGTGGTCTCCCTGCTGGCCGGGGCGGGCAGCGTGGCCGCCGAGTCCGTGGCCGCGCGGGCGTCGAGCGCCGTCGCCCTGCGGGCCGGGCTGCTGGTCATCGCGGGGGCGGCCGTCGCGATCGCCCTGGCCCCGGACCGCGTCGTGTTCTTCGGTGCGTTCGGGCTCTACGGCCTCGGCCTCGGCGCCGTGGACGCCGGCTCGAACATGCAGGCTGTGGCCGTGCAGCACCGCTACGGACGCAGCGTCCTCACGTCGTTCCACGCGGTGTGGAGCGGAGCGGGGATCGTCGGGGCGCTCTGGGTGGCGGCGAGCAACGGTCTCGGGCTGCGGACGTCCGTGCTGGCCGGCGCAGGTGCGGGGGCGTTGCTGGCGGCCGTGGCCTCGGGCGGGCTGGTGCGGGGCGCGCCGGTCGTCAGCACGGCGGTCGCGGTGCCTTGGCGGCCGGTCCTGTTGCTCGGCGCGGCGATGGTCTGCTTCTACGTGGCCGACGCCGCGACCTCGAACTGGTCGGCCATCTACCTGCACGACACCCTGCATGCGCTCAGCGGCACGGCGGCCCTCGGCTACGCGGCCTACCAGGCCACCGGGCTGCTCGCGAGGGTGGCCGGGGACCAGGTGGTGCGCCGCGTCGGCATCGTCCCCACCGTGCGTGCGGCCGCGGTGATCGGGGCCGTGGGCATGGCCGTCGTCGTGCTCGCCCCGGACGCGTGGACGGCGATCGTCGGGTTCGCCGTTGTCGGGTGCGGGCTGCCCGTCGTGGCGCCGCTCTGCTTCAGCGCCGCCGGCCTGCTGGCGCCCGAAGACGCCGACGCCGTCGTGGCCCGCGTCAACGTCTTCAACTACGCGGGCTCGATCCTGGGTGGCGTGGCCGTGGGGCTCGTCGGCACCGTCGGCCAGCTGCGGTTCGGCTTCCTCGTGCCCCTGGTGCTCGCGTTGGCGCTGCTGGGCCTCGCCCGGGCGTTCGCCCCCGCGCCGGTGGCGGTCGCGGCATGACACTGCAGGCCACCGTGGCGGAGCTCGACCGGGCGACCGCGCACCTGGACCCGCCGTTCGCCGCGCTGCACCTGCCGTCGCTGCTGGCCAACGCGGACGACCTGGTGCGGCGCGCGCACGGCACGCCGGTCCGGCTCGCGGCGAAGTCGGTGCGCTGCCGGTGGGTGCTCGACGAGGTCGGGCGCCGGCCGGGGTTCGCGGGCGTCATGGCGTTCTCGCTGCGCGAGGCGCTGTGGCTCGCGGAGCACGGTGCGGCCGATGTGCTGGTCGGCTACCCGAGCGTCGACCGGGCCGGGCTGCGCGCGCTGGGCGAGTCCGGCCTGGCGGACCGCGTCACGCTCATGGTCGACGCCGCCGAGCAGCTGGCCCTCGTCCGCGGCGTCACGCCGGCCCCGCTGCGGCTGTGCCTCGACATCGATGCGTCGCTGCGGGTCGGCCCGCTGCACCTGGGCGTGCGGCGCTCGCCGCTGCGCACGCCGGCCGACGCGGCGGCCCTGGCGCGCGAGGCGGTGCGGCTGGGGTTCGTGGTGCGGGGCGTCATGTTCTACGAGGCGCAGGTCGCCGGGCTGCCCGACACCAGCGCGGCCGTGCGGCTGGTCAAGAAGCGTTCGCTGGCGGAACTCACCCGGCGCCGCGCCGCCGTCGTCGCCGCGGTGGCCGGGGTTGCCGGGCCGGTGGAGCTGGTGAACAGCGGGGGCTCCGGCAGCGTGGCGGAGAGCGCGGCCGACCCGTGCGTCACCGAGGTCACGGCCGGGTCGGGGCTCTACGCGCCCACGCTGTTCGACGGCTACCGCAGCTTCTCCCCGCGCCCGGCGCTGTTCTTCGCGCTACCCGTGGTGCGGCGCCCGGCGCCGGGGCTCGCCACGCTGTTCGGCGGCGGGTACATCGCGTCGGGGCCGGCGGGGTCGTCACGCGTACCACGCCCGGTGTGGCCGCCGGGGCTGCGGCTGCTGCCGCGGGAGGGCGCCGGGGAGGTGCAGACGCCGGTCCGGGGCGCGGGGCTCGCCGTCGGGGACCGGGTCTGGTTCCGCCACGCGAAGGCGGGCGAGCTGCTCGAACGCTTCGATGCCGTCCACCTCGTCGACGGCGGTGGCGCAACCGCGGTTCCGAGTTACCGGGGCGAGGGCCGGACGTTCGGGTAGCCTGCCGGACCTACCGACGGGGGCGGGCATCGCTCCGGCGGACCGGGCCGCGCCGGGCCAGGACGCCTCCACAGGGCTCTCGGCAAGGAATCCGATTCTCTGATTTCTGGCCGAGAGGTCTCGAAGACCCGGTCGGTGTCGGCCCCGAGGAAAGGCGGCAGGCATGGCGCACGCGCCCCCCCGGGTCGTGCTCGTGGACGCCCGCAAGGCGCAGCACGAGCGGACGGGCATCGGGCGCTTCACGCTGGAGCTGCTCACCGCGATGGTCGAGCAGGGCGTGCCCCTGGTGGCGCTGACGTCGACCGCCTGGGCGGACCTGCCCGGCATCCCCTGCCGCGCGCTGCGCCGCGGCCCGCTGTGGCACCTCGCCGCCCTGCGGGAGGTGGTGCGCCGCCGCGGCAGCGTCTACCTGGCGCTCGGCAGCCTGATCCTGCCTGCGCTCCTCGGCGGGCGCTCCGGCGTCATGGTCTTCGACCTGGTGCCGCTGACCCACCCCGAGCGGCAGGCCCGCCGCGCGGTGCTCTTCTACCGGGTGCTGTTTCGCACCGCCGTCCGCCGCGCCCGGTACGTGTTCGTCATGACCGAGGCGACCCGGCAGCTCGTGACGGACCGGTTCCGAACCCGGACGACGCCGGTCGTCACGAGCGCGGGCGTGGGCGCCGCCTTCTACGCCGTCGGCGACGCGCGGCCCGACCGCACCGACGGCCGCGCCTTCCTCTACGTGGGGACCATCGAGCCGCGCAAGAACGTCCTCCTGCTGCTGGAGGCGTTCGTCGCGGCCGCGCAGCCCGGCTGGACGCTCTGCCTGGCCGGGAAGATGGGGTGGATGTCGGAAACCGAGCAGACCCGGTTCCACGACCTGCTCGCCGCGAGCTGCGGGCGGGTCACCTGGACGGGGTTCGTCCCCGACGGCGAACTGCTCGAGCTCTACGCCGCCAGCGACGTGTTCGCGTACCCGTCCAGCGCGGAGGGGTTCGGCCTGCCGGTCGCCGAGGCGATGGCCGCGGGGCTGCCCGTGGTCACGACGGCGGACCCGTCGATCGCCGAGGTGGCGGGCGACGCCGCGGAGCTGCTGCCGGTGACGTTGACCCCGGAGGACCTGGGCGCAGCCTTGACCGCCGTCGCAGCCGACCCCGACCGGCGGCGGCAGATGCGCGCCGCCGGGCGGGCCCGCGCCGCCGCCTACACCTGGGGCCGCACGGCCGCCGCGATCAGCGGTCCGCTGCTCGACCGCGCGGCCGACGATCAGCCCCGCCCCGGCGCCCCGTAGTCTGCCGCGCGTGCGGGTCCTCGTCGTCAGCCCCTGGCCGTCCTGGGACACCCTGGACGGCAACGGCCTCGTGCTCCACCGGCAGCTGCCGCTGTGGGCGCGCCACCACGAGGTGAGCGTGCTCATCGGCGGGCTCACCACCACCGTCCCGCCGGGCCAGCCCGTCGAGACGCTGGCGCTCGGCGACGACCGCTCCGGGGCCCTGGACTACCTGCTGCGCCGCACGAACGAGTTGCGCGAGCGGGAGCCCGCCCACGCGCAGTGGACGTTGCGCCGCCGGCTGCTCGCGGAGGTGCACCGCCGGCTGCCGCTGGTCGACGTGCTGCACCTGCACGGCTGGGGCACCGCCGGCCTCGCGGGGCTGGCGCCCAGCGTCCACGTCCCGTTCGACCCCTGGGCCGACAGTGTCGCCAACCGGGTGCTGCCCGGGTGGCGCAAGGTCAGCGACGCCGGCGAGGTGGCGCTCATCCGCCGCCACGAGCGGCGGCACTACCCCCGCTGCGGGACGGTCGTGCTGGTCAGCGACACCGACGCCGACGCCGTGCGGCGGCAGGCCCCCGGCACGCGGGCGGCCGTCGTCCCGAACGGCGTGGAGCCGGGGCCGGCGCCTGCGCCACTGCCCGCCGAGCCGTTGCTGGTCTTCCACGGCACCCTGGCGACGCGGGCGAACGCCACTGCCGCCGTCGAGCTGGCGCGCCGGATCCTGCCTCGGGTGCAGGCGGAAGTCCCCGGCGCCCGGCTGGCCCTCGTGGGCCGTGACCCGCTTCCCGAGGTCGCGGCGCTCGCCGGACCGGACGTCACGGTCACGGGGGCCGTGCCCGACGTCCGGCCGTGGCTGGACCGCGCCGCCGTCTACGTCGCGCCGATGACCGAGGGGCACGGGCTCAAGAACAAGGTTCTCGAGGCCATGGCCGCGGGGCGCCCCGTCGTGGCGTCGCAGCTCGCGCTGGGCGGGATCGGCGCCGGGGAGGGCATCGTCGTCGCCGACGGCGCCGCGGCCGGCGCCCGGGCCGTCGTCGACCTGCTGCGCGACCGGGACCGTGCCGCGGCCATCGGCACCGCGGGCCGGACCCGCGTGGAGCGGGACTTCTCGTGGGCGACCAACGCGGCCCGGATCGAGGAGCTGTGGACCGAGGTGGCCGACCGGTGGCGCGCGCACCGCAACGACCCCGTATGACGCTCCCCCTGGACGTCCTGACGCGCCACCACGCGCTGCCGGAGGGCACGGCGGCGGGGCGGGCCGCGCACGCCCTGGGCGAGGGGCTGACCGCGCTCGGCGTCGACGTGCGGATGCTCTGCTGGTCCCCGGCCCCGCCGGCCGCGGAGCTGCCCGCCTGGGCGGTGTGGACGCCGCTGCCCGGTGAGCCCGCCTGGCGACGCCGCGGCCGGGCCGTCGCCCACCCACGCGGGGACACCGTCCTGCTGGCGGACCGGCTCCGCCCCGGCGCTGCCGCGCTGGCCGAGGACGCCGTCAGCGCGGGGGCCGTGCGGCGGGCCGCCCGCGCCGGGCTGCCGGCCGCCGTGACCGTGCACTACGACCCGCAGCTCGACGCGGCGGCCGTCGGCGCCGGCTCCCTGGCCGAGCGGGCCCGGCGGTGGCAGGACCGGCGGCACCGCGAGCAGCTGCACCCCACGCGGCTCGGCCCCCGGGGCGCGCCCGCCCTGCTGGCGTACAGCGACCGCGTCGCCGCCGCGGTGGGCACGCGTGCGGTGGTGCCCTTCCCGCTGGCCGTGCCGACCGAGCCGCTGCGGGCCGTCGAGGCGCCTGTGGCGGCGCTGCTCGCCGACTGGGACTGGCCGCCGAACCGGGTCGCGCTGGACACGCTGCTGCGGGCATGGCCGGCGGTCGCCGCGCGGGTGCCCGGCGCCCGGCTGCTGCTGGCCGGGCGCGGCCGGCTGGAGCTCGGGACCGGCCTGCCCGGCGTGCGGGCGGTCGGGCCCGTCGCCGACGCCGTCGGCTTCCTGGCGCAGGCTGCCGTCCTCGCGTTCCCCTGCCCACCCTCGTCCGGCCCGAAGACGAAGGTGCTGGAGGCGGTGCTCGCCGGCCTGCCGGTGGTCACCACGCCCGCCGGGGTCGAGGGGCTCGCGGTGGGCGGCGGGGTGACCGTCGCGCCGCGGCACCGGTTCGCTGCCGCGCTCGCCGCCGCGCTGGCCGACCCGGCCGCAATCGAAGCGCAGAAAAAACTCGGCGTCTTCATCACGCCGATCACCGCGACCGAGCTGCGCGCGTCGATCAAGGACATCTACGCGCTGGTCAACGAATATAAAAGCGAATTGATCGGATGA
>JAOPWU010000010.1 GCA_025965515.1 Mycobacterium sp. | reverse complement strand
AGGACGATGCCCCGGCCGACGCCGAACCGCTCGAACAGCTTCTCGGTGCGCTCGACGTACTCCCGGTTGAAGAACCGCGAGTCGGGCTTGTCGAAGAGCCGCGGACCCGCCTTGGCCCCGAGGAAGTGGCCGACCTGCGCCCCGGCGATCGCCGCGATGATGCAGACGATCAGCGTCAGCGCGAAGTTCAGGTGCGGCGGCGTCGAGCCGTCCGCCGCCTTGGCGTGCGCGGCCGTGTAGGCCCCCGCCAGGAAGAGCAGCGTGTCGCCGGGGAGGAAGAAGCCGAGCAGCAGCCCCGTCTCCGCGAAGATGATCAGCGCGACGCCGACGAGGCCGGCGCCGATGAACGTGTTCGCGTTGGCGATGTCGGTGATGGACGCGAGCTGCGTCAGAGCAGTGAGCACGGTAGCTAGCGTAAGGGCTGCTCATGTGGTCCGGATGTGCCCCCGCCGGACGCGTCCTGAGGGCGGCGCCGCCTCCTCAGCAGCCCCGCCACGACCGGCCCCAGCAGCGAGAGCACCGCGACGGTGACCGCCAAGCCCGCTGCCGCGTGCCGCAGCCCCGGCACGTGGGCCGCCGCCGCGCCGAGCGCCACCAGCGCGAACACGCCGGTGATCGCCCCCAGGACGGTGGCAGCGGCGAACCTCCCCGGGGCGAGCCGCGTCGCCCCCGCCAGGTGCGGCACGAACGTCCGCGCCCACGGTACGAACCGCGCCACCACGACCGCGGCAGCGCCGTACCGCTCCATCAACTCCTCCGCGCGAGCGAGACGACCGCCGTACCGGCGCTCCAGCAGCGGCCGGCCGAGCCGTGCGCCCACCGCGTACCCCAGCGCGTTCCCCGCCGCGGCCGCCAGGGTCCCCAGCAGCGCGAGGCCCCACCAGGCGACGTGACTCCCGGGCCGCGCGGCGGCCAGCCCGGCGGCGAACAGCACCGTGTCCCCGGGCAGCCAGAACGCCACCAGGACCCCTGACTCGACGAACACCAGGGCGCAGATCCCCGCGTAGAGCGCGATCCCGGAGAGGTCCGCGGCGTGGGTCACCGGCCGACGGTAGCCGCAGGGGCGTGCGCCAGTGATCTGTCACTATCTGAGCCCCCTGGCGGGTAGCACTCTTGCCGGACCGCCGCTCCGTCCCCGAGGAGACACCGTGCCCATCGCCACTCCCGAGGTCTACGCCCAGATGCTCGACCGCGCGAAGGCGGGCGCCTTCGCGTACCCCGCGATCAACGTCACCTCATCCTCGACGCTGAACGCCGCCCTGCGGGGCTTCGCCGAGGCCGGCAGCGACGGCATCGTGCAGATCTCGACCGGTGGCGCCGAGTTCCTGTCGGGTTCGACCATCAAGGACATGGTGCTCGGGGCGCAGGCGCTCGCGGAGTTCGCGCACCACGTCGCCAAGGCATATCCGGTCAACATCGCGCTCCACACGGACCACTGCCCCAAGGACAAGCTCGACGGTTACATGCGGCCGCTGATCGGCATCAGCCAGGAGCGCGTGAACGCCGGCCGGGAGCCCCTGTTCCAGTCCCACATGTGGGACGGCTCGGCGGTGGAGCTCGAGGAGAACCTGAAGATCGCGGACGAGCTCCTCGAGAAGTGCGCCAAGGCGAAGATCATCATGGAGCTGGAGATCGGCGTCGTCGGCGGCGAGGAGGACGGCGTCGCCCACGAGATCAACGAGAAGCTCTACACGACGCCCGGCGACGCGCTGCGGACCGCCGAGATCCTGGGGCTCGGCGAGCGTGGCCGGTACATGTTGGCCGCGACCTTCGGCAACGTGCACGGCGTCTACAAGCCGGGCAACGTCAAGCTCCGCCCGTCGATCCTCAAGGACATCCAGGACGCGGTCGGCGCCAAGTACGGCAAGGAGAAGCCGTTCGACCTGGTCTTCCACGGCGGTTCCGGCTCGCTGCTCGAGGAGATCCGCGAGACCCTCGACTACGGCGTCGTGAAGATGAACGTCGACACCGACACCCAGTACGCCTACACCCGCCCCGTCGCCGGGCACATGTTCACGAACTACGACGGCGTGCTGAAGGTCGACGGCGAGGTCGGCAACAAGAAGCTCTACGACCCCCGCAGCTGGTCCAAGGCCGGCGAGGCGGGCATGGCCGCCCGCATCGTCCGGGCCTGCGAGGACCTGCGCTCGGCGGGAACGTCGATCGCCGCCTGACGGACCGCCCCGGCGGTCAGGCGTTCGCGACGCGGGCGTGCCGCTCCTGGTGGTAGGCCTCGGCGCGGTCCAGCAGCCGCAGCAGCGCCTCGTCGACGGCCTCCGAGCGGGTCGCGTTGACGCTGTGGCCCGCGCCCGGCACGACGGTCAGCGTTGCGTTCGGGCCGATCTCCTCGGCCATCTGCCGGCTGTGCCGGGCCGGTGTCAGCCGGTCAGCGCTGCCGCAGAGGATCTCCACCGGGACCTCCCGCAGGGCCGCCAGCGAGGTCACTTCGTCGTGGTCGAGGAACGTCGGCCAGAACGCCGAGCTGACGGTCACCGGCGTCCGTTCCAGCAGCTCCATGATCAGGCTGACCATGGCCGGGTCGGCGTCGTCCGTGCCGAACAGGTAGTGCTCGTAGAAGCGGCGGGCCGACGGCGAGCCGGGCTCGCGCAGCCGCTCGAGCACCGGGCTGATCCGCTGCAGGCTGCGCAGGTACGGGTCGAGCAGGTGCACCTTCCGCAGCCGGGCCACGGCGTGCCCGAGCGCGCCGGTGGTGACCAGGTCGCCGGCGGCCGTGGCCAGCAGGAACGCGCCCACGATGGTCTCGCCGAACAGCTCCGGCCGGCGACGGGCCAGCGCCATGACGCTCATCCCGCCCATGGAGTGGCCGACGACGACCACCGGGCCGGCGGGCGCCATGGCGTCGATGACGGTGCCGAGGTCCTCGCCGGTCTGGTCGATGGTGCAGCGGGCGATGTCGCCGAGCTCCGAGCGGCCGTGGCCCCGCTGGTCGTAGAAGACCAGCCGGGCGCGGTCCTGGAGGGCCGCGCGCTGCAGCACGAACTCGTCGAGGCACGCGGTGAAGCCGTGCACGAAGACGACGGTGAGCTGGGCCAGGGGGTCGCCATCGGTCTCGACGTGCAGCTTCACGCCGTCCGGAGTGGTCACCGTCGTGGAGCCATGGGGCGGCGGCCCGGGGTCGAACGTCGGGCGCACGGTGGCCAGCTGGCGCACGACCGGGACGGCCCGGTACGCGAGGAAGACGGCGCCGGCGCCGGCGGCGACGATCGCCGCCCCCCGTCGGGTCACGCGGCGTCGGGGGGCCTTCGGGAGTCGGGGCACCAGACCGGGATACCACCCGGCGGCCCCGGCCACCCCGCGCCGCGCCCGGTTCTCAGTGCAGCAGCCCGGCCTTCACGGCCTCGAACCGCAACTCGTCCCGGTGCTCCGGGGCGGCGATCGCGATGAGGTGCTCCGCCCGCTGCCGCAACGAGCAGCCGCGCAGCGTTGCCACGCCGTACTCGGTCACGATGTGGTCGACCGTGTTCTTGAGCGTGGTGACGACGCTGCCCTCGGTCAGGTGCGTGCGGATCCGGCTGCGCCCCGAGCTGGTCTGGGCGTGCAGCACGAGGAAGGCCTTCCCACCCGGGGAGTACATCGCGCCGCGGGCGAAGTCGGACTGGCCGCCCGAGCTCGACCAGTACCGCCCCGCGATGGTCTCGCTCGCGGCCTGCCCCATGAGGTCCACCTCGGTGGTGGCGTTGATGCTCATGAAGTTCGGTTCCTGGGCGATCACCCGCGGGTCGTTCGTCCACTCCGCCGGCATCATCGCCACCGACGGGTTGTGATCGAGCCACGCGAGGAACGCCGCGTCCCCGACGGCGAACGTCGCGACGTGCTTGTTGCGCAGCTGCCGCTTGCGGGTGCCGGTCGCGGCGCCCTGCTCCACGAGCCGCATGAGCCCGTTGGACAGGCACTCGGTGTGGATGCCGAGGTCGGTGTGGCCCGACAGCGCCGTGAGCAGGGCGTTCGGGATGCTGCCGACGCCGACCTGCACGCACGCCCCGTCGGGGATCAGCGCCGCCACGTGCCCGGCGATGGCCGCGTCCGCCGCCGAGGGCTCCCGCCGGGTGACGGTGGGGAGCGCGGCGTCCGACCGGATCCACCCCGCGAGCTGGCTGACGTGGACGAGGTTCTGGCCGTAGGTGAACGGCTGTCCGGGCATCACCTCGAGGAAGAACGGCACCTCGCCGATGAACGACGCGACGTAGTCGGCGTTCGTGCCGAGGCTGAAGTAGCCGTGCTCGTCGGGCCCGGCCGCCGCGGCGAGCACCAGCGTGGGGGTCGTGGTCTGCCGCAGCAGCAGCGGCAGCTCGCTGAAGTGGTTCGGCACCAGGTCGCACTGGCCGTCCCAGTACGCCTGCCGCGAGCCGGGCCCCAGGTAGTAGCCGACGTGCCGCAGGTGGTCGCCGAACTCCCCGCGGATGTAGGCGCGCGGGCGGATCGGGTTCATCTGGTGGATCCGGACCCGTTCCAGCTGCTCGGCGTTCTCCTCCAGCACGTCCAGCAGGACGACGGGCTCGCCGAAGCTCAGCGGCACCAGCAGGTCCGCCCCCGGCCCGACGTGCGCGAGCAGGTCGCGCGGGTCGTTCGGGGTGTCGCGGGTGACGGTGGTGGCGCTGCGGGTGGGGCTGGCCACGGGCGGCCTCCTGGGGGTGGGGCGGGGTCGCTGTGTCCCCTGCCCCGCCGCCGCCGCGTCACGCGGGCGCCGGCAGCTCCAGCTGAACGACGACCGGCGCGTGGTCGCTCGCGCCGGTACCCCGCCGCGCCTCGACGTCCACCCACGCCTCGCGCGTCGCGTCGGCCACGGGGGCGGTGGCCAGGAGGTGGTCGATCCGCATGCCCATGCCGCGGCGGAACATCCCCTGCCGGTAGTCCCAGTACGTGAAGGTGCCGGCCGGGCGGTGCTCGGCCAGCAGGTCCCGCAGCCCCAGGTCCCGCAGCACCTGGAGAGCTTCCCGCTCCGGTTGCGACACGTGCGTGGCGCCCGCGAAGACCGCGATGTCCCAGACGTCGGTGTCGAGCGGGGCGATGTTCCAGTCGCCCGCGACGACCAGCGGCAGCGCCGGGTCGGCCGCGAGCTGCCGCGACAGGTGCTCCCGCAGTGCGGCGAGCCACGCCAGCTTGTACGGGTAGGCCGGATCGGCCAGGGTGCGGCCGTTCGGGACGTAGAGCGACGCCACGCGCACGCCGCCGCAGGTGGCCTCGAGGTACCGCGGCTGGACGTCGGGGAAGCCGGGGGCGCCCGGCAGGCCCGGGGTCACGTCCGCCAGCCCCACCCGGCTGAGCAGCGCGACCCCGTTCCACCGGCCCGTGCCGTGGGAAGCGCTGGCGTACCCCGCCTCGGCCAGCGCCGCGGTGGGGAACTGGCCGTCGTCGCACTTGGTCTCCTGCAGGCAGACCACGTCGGGCGCGGCGGTACCCAACCAGTCGAGCAGGCGAGGGAGCCGGGCCCGCACCGAGTTCACGTTCCAGGTCGCGAGGCGCACCCGGGCAGTCTGGCGCACCCACCGGCCGGGCGCGGTCGGTGAGCACTGAGACGCGGCCGGTAGCCGGATCTGACTAGCCCGCCCGGATCCTGGGAACTGTGATCGGGTGCCGCGCATGCGGTCCGACTCTTCGGGAGGGTTTCGTGGCCTACAACACCCCACAGGAGACCGCAGCAGCAGCCGTGGAATCCGGCGTGACGAAAGGGAACATGTCGCTGGACAAGATGGTGGTCGGCGGTTTCCTCGCCGGCGCCTACATCGCGTTCGGCAGCCTGCTCGCGGTCGCGGTGACGTCCGGCCTCAATACCGCCCAGTGGGGCACGTTGCCGACGCTCGTCTTCGGCGCCGTCTTCAGCGTCGGCCTCGTGCTGGTGATCCTGGCCGGTGCGGAACTCCTGACCGGAAACATGATGCTGCTGCCCATCGCGGCGCTGCGGGGGCGCGTGAGCCTCCCGAAGATTGCCATCAACTGGACGGTCCTCTTCATCGCCAACTTTGTCGGGTCCTTGTTCGTGGCGTACTTCCTGGCCGTGA
Source organism: Mycobacterium sp. (assembly GCA_025965515.1). Classification (GTDB taxonomy): domain Bacteria; phylum Actinomycetota; class Actinomycetes; order RYN-182; family RYN-182; genus RYN-182. The sequence goes on along the minus strand of JAOPWU010000010.1, from coordinate 27,331 downwards.
AGACCGGCGTCATCGGAACGTCGCACTCGGATCACGCGAGCACCGCCTACCTGACGTTCACGCGGCTCTCGGGGATCGCCAAGGGCAAGGCCATCACCGAGACGCACTACGAGGTGTTCCTGCGGGCGGTCGGCTGCAACTGGCTGGTCTGCCTCGGCGTGTGGCTGGCCATCGCCGCGAAGGACGTCGGCGGCAAGATCCTCGGCATCTTCTTCCCGATCATGGCATTCGTCGCCATGGGCTTCGACCACGTCGTCGCGAACATGTTCTTCCTGCCGGCCGCGATGTTCGCCCACGTGCCCGGCATCACGGCCGCGAACACGGCCTGGAACCTGCTCATGGCGTTGCTCGGCAACATCGTCGGCGCCGTCATCTTCGTGTCGGGGGCGTACTGGTTCCTGTACCTGCGGGGCGGCCCCGCCACGGCGAGTGGCACCGGGCCGGAGAGCCGCGCCGCGGGCATGGCCGAACCGGCCGGGATGAGCTAGGCACCAGCCCGAGCCGGCGGTCGGGGGCGCGCCCCCGACCGCCGGGTCATCTCCGGACGGCGACCACCAGCTGGTACCCCAGGGCCCCCGCCCGGGCGGCGGCCAGCACGTCGCGCGCCGTCCGCCGCGCCTCTGGCGCGACCAGCCGCCGGCGCGCGTGGCGCACCCCGTCGGCCAGCAGGTCGTCGCCGGCACCCCCGGCGACGACGTGCAGCCCGGCGGCCTCCAGCCAGCCCGCGAGCCGCTCCCGGCTCGGCAGGGCGTGCAGCGTCCCGAGGGACCAGGCGAGGTCCGGCCACGCCTGCTGGAGCGCGTCGTCGCGGGCCACGAGCTCCCCGAGCGCCAGCCGCCCGCCCGGCCGCAGTACTCGCGCCAGCTCCAGCAGCGCCAGCAGGGGATCGTCGGTCGCGCCGACCGCCACCTCGGCCAGTACCGCGTCCAGGCTCGCGTCCGCCACCGGCAGCGCGTGGGCGTCGGCGATCGCCACCGGTAGCCGGCGGCGCCGCGCCCGGCGCACGGCGCGGTGGTCGAGGTCCACCCCGACGGCTGCGGCACCCGCCCGGACGAGCAGGTCGACGGAGTGCCCGCGGCCGCAGCCGACGTCCAGGATGGTCGGCTGCCCGGCGGTCTCCAGGTCCAGGGCCCGGAGCAGCTCCAGCGTCGCGGTGCGCCCGCCCGGGTGGCCGGCAGCGAACAGCACCCGGCGTGCGCCGCGGCCGGGGGGCCGCCGGTAGGGGTCGGGGTCCGCGCGGTGGGAGCGCGCCCGGACCGGAGGGGGCGCGGGCCGCTCGGCGGTGCCGTGGAGCACGGTCACCCCGCCGACGTCCCGGAACCCGTGCCGGGCGTACCACTCGCGGGGCCAGTCGTCGCCGTCCGCCCGCAGGAACACCAGCCGGGCGTCCGCCGCGACGGACAGGGCGGCGGCCAGTACGGCCGTGCCGTGGCCCTGCCGGCGGTACTCCGGGAGCGTGACCAGCCCGTCGATCTCCGCCACGTCCCCGGCGCGGCGGACGGCGCACCACGCCGCCGGCATGCCGCCCACCAGCGAGGCGACGTGCTTCGTCGTCCCGGCCGGCCACAGCGTCTCCCGCTCGACGAGCTGCCGCACCTCGTCCCGCGTCGCCTCGGGGTGGTCCTCGCGCCAGGCGCGGCCGACCGCAGCCCGCAGCGCTGCGTACGGCACCACGGAGGCGGTCCGGGACGCCGCGATGCCGGGTGCGCGGCCGTCCCGGACGAGCAGCCGCTCCTCGCCGACCGTGAGGTCGTCCCCGGCCAGGGCGGCCACGTCCGTGGAGGGCGCCTCGACGTCGATGCGCAGGTGGGTCGCGCCCACGGCGCGCAGCGCGGCGCCGGCGGCGGCGCGCACCCCGGCGGGGTCCTCCGCCGGGGCGGTGAGCACGACCCGGTTGTGCTGCCAGGAGGCCGGGAAGCGGGCGTCGGTCACGACGAAACCGGCGGGCACCGAACCGACGTGCCCGGCGATCGTGCGGGCCATCGACCGGCCGACGCGGAGCACCTCCTCCAGCAGTGCGGCGGGGTCGCCGGGGTCGGCACCGTCGGCGCTGTCGCTGCGGGCAAGGTGGTCCGTCGGGCAGGGGGGCGCCCCCTCGTCGATCACCGGGGCAGCATCCCGCTGCGGGAGGTCCCGGCGGGCCCGGCGGCTTCGGCGCTTCCTCAGGCGACGTCGGCTGTTCGCCAGGGGCCGGGCAGGGGCGAAGATGGGGGCATGGACAACCTGCTCTCCGGCCCACCGCCCACCCGCCTGCCGCTCGACCCCGAGCCGGCCGGTCTGCTCGACGCGGGGACGGACCCCGCCGAGGTGGCGGCCCGCTTCCCCGCGGACAGCGCGGCCTGGGCCCTGCTCGCGGAGCGCGCGCTGGCGGAGCCGGGCACGCCTGCCGCGGTCAGCGGCTACGCGTACGCCCGGACCGGCTACCACCGCGGGCTCGACGCGCTGCGCCGCAACGGCTGGAAGGGCTTCGGCCCCGTGCCGCTCGACCACCCGGGCAACGCCGGCTTCCTGCGGGCGCTCGCAGCGCTGGGCCGTGCCGCGGGCCGGATCGGCGAGACGCCGGAGGCCCACCGGATCGCCACGTTCCTCACCGACTGCGACCCGGCAGCGACCCGGCTGCTCGAGGGCTGACCGTGGCCGCGCCCCGGCTCCGCGCGGTCGTCGCCCTGCTGATGGCGGCGGGCGTGGTGGCCGGGTGCGGCGCGGCCAACGACGACCCCACGGTCGGTGCCGCGTCCCAGCCGCCCGCGGCGGGCGCTCCCCAGGGGCCGACCGCCGCGCCGACCGGTCCGCAGCACCTGGCGGTGACCGGCGGCGGCACGACGGACGCCACCCTGGCGGTGGGGCAGAGCCTGGTCGTCGACGCGCCGCCCGACGGCGGCACGGTGATGCTGCAGTCCTCCGCCGCGGCGGGGTCGGCCTCCGGCGCGGCGGACCCGCTGGCCACCGCGGGCGCGTCGGCGACGGCCGTCACCCCGGGCCGGGCCCTCGTGACCGTGGGGCGGCGGGCGGCCTGCTCCCCGGGGGACGCCTGCTCCCAGGCGGTGCAGGTACTGGGGACGATCCTCGTGACGGTGCGCTGAGGCGCTAGGACCGCTTCGCGTCCAGCCGCTGCAGTAGCTCGTCGGCCGCCTTCTCGACGTCCGGGTGGTCGTTCTGCGCGGCCCGCTGCTTGGCGTGGATCAGCGCGGCCCGGTTGACCTTGTGGAAGTCGCCGTACGGGAACCGGTAGCGGGCCTTCGTCCCCTCCGACGCCTCGGTGTCGATCGCGAGGTGCCAGCGGCCGAACTCCTCGTACCCGTGCTCCTCGATCACCGCGTTGGCGTCGCTGGCGGAGGGCGCCGCGTCCGACCACTCGGTGGTGTCGTCGAACTCGCCGGCGTCGATGAGCTTCCGCGCGTGCGCGACGCCTTCCTTGTTCACCTGGTAGCTGGGCATGCCGAGGGCCTACCCGCGGGCAGCCGGGCGATCACGTCCCGGGGCTCAGTCCTCGACGATCTCCGCGTCGACGACCTCGAGGGAACCGGTGTCGAACAGCGCCGGGGTGTCGATCTCCGGCGGCATGGACGCGGGCGTCACGGCGGCCGCCGGGACCGGCGGCTTCGGACGCCGGCGCGCGGCCACCCCGAACAGCCCGGCCCCCGGCAGGTGCCCGATGCGGGTGACGAGGTCGTCGCCCATCCGCACCAGCCGCTCGGTGCTGGCCGCGATGGTCGCCACCTTCACCTGCGTCTCGTGCATGCTCCGCAGGATCGGCAGGGCATCGGCCTGCAGCTTCGCCAGCGACTCGGGGATCTCCTCGATCACCGGGTGGTCCAGCGCGCGGGCCAGCCGGGTGATGCCGGGCGCCAGGTCCAGCAGCGGCTGCTCGAGCTCCGTGACGACGTTCTCCATGCGGATGGCCAGCCGCTGCACGGCGGCGACCGTCTCGGCCGTCTGCCCGAGGGCGTCGGCCAGCAGCCGCGCCGAGCGGTTCAGCTGCAGCACCGTGGCGGGGAGCGCGGTCAGGACCTCGGTCTGCGCGCGGACCAGCTGCACGGCATCGGAGAGCAGCGGCACGCGGACCATGGGCCGACGGTAGCTCAGGGCCGCCCCACCGGGGTCCGAACGCCGGACGCCCCCGCCCCGACAGCAGTCGGGACAGGGGCGTCCGGGGAGTGCGTGCGGCGTCAGCCGCGACCCGACGCCGCGCGGCCGCGGCGGCCGAGCGCGTCGATGCTGGCGGCGATCAGCAGCACGGCGCCGGTGACCATGAACTGCGTGGAGCTGGTGAAGCTCAGCAGCGCCATGCCGTTCGTGATGGACGTGATGACGAGGACGCCGAGGAGTGCGGACCACGCGGAGCCGCGACCGCCGAACAACGAGGTCCCGCCGATGACCGCGGCGGCGATCGCGTACAGCAGGGTGGTGCTGCCGCCCGAGGCCTGGCCGACCGAGTTGAGGTAACTGGCGGCCATGATGCCGCCCGCCGCGGCCATGAGGCCGGCGAGCGCGAACACCGAGATTCGGATACCGCTCACCGAGATGCCGGCGCGGCGCGCGGCCTCGGTGTTGCCACCCACCGCGAGGACGTGCCGGCCGTAGCGGGTCCGGCGGATCACCAGGTCGAAGACCAGGACGACGACCACGAAGATGACGAGCGACTGCGGCAGGCCCCGGTAGCCGTTCAGCACGGTGACCGCGACGCCCAGCAGCACAGCCAGGACGACGCAGCGGGCGACGACCTCGACGACCGGCCGCGGGCGCAGCGAGGCACCGCGACGGGACCGGACCTCGAACAGCTGCGCCGCGAGGTACACCACGACGATGACGGCGGCGATCGCGTAGCCGGTGCCCTTGGGGTAGAACGAGGTGCTCAGCTGCCGGACGAAGCTCTGCTGGGGCAGCGTCACCGAGCCGCTGGTGCCGAGGACGCCGAGCTGGGCGCCCTGCCAGAACAGCAGCCCGGCCAGCGTGACGACGAACGCGGGCACGCCGATGCGCGTGAACCAGACGCCGTGCAGGACGCCGACCAGCGCGCCCGCGGCGAGCGCGATGACGATGGCCAGGCCCTCGTTGGTCCCGTGGTTGACGATCTGGGTCGCGAGGATCGCCGAGGTGAAGCCGCTGACCGAGCCGACGGACAGGTCGACCTCGCCCAGCAGCAGCACCATGACGACGCCCACGGCGATGAGGCCCGTCGACACCATCTGCTGGGCCAGGTTGCTGAGGTTCTGCGAGGTCAGGAACGACGAGGACTGGGTCTGGAAGACCAGCCAGATGACGATCAGGCCGATGACGACGGGCAGCGAGCCCAGCTCGCCGCCGCGGACACGCCGGGTGAAGGCCGTGACGTAGCCCCGCAGGCCCGCCTGGTCGACGAGCAGCCGCGGGTCGAGGTCCGCGGCGGACCGCGTGTCCTGCGGCTCCGCGACCTTGGCCGGATCGGAGGGCGGGGTGGGGTTCACGGGGGCGCTGGTCACGGGGTGCCTCCCTGCGGTGCGGTCTGGTCGGCGGGCGCCGACAGCGTGGCGGTGTCGGGGAGCCCGGCCCGGCGGCCCTTACCGCCCGCGGCGCCGGTGATCGCGGCCACGATGGCGTCCTCGTCGGTGTCGGCGACAGAGAAGCGGCCCGCGTCCCGCCCCAGGCGCAGGACCTGCACCTTGTCGGCGACGGCGAACACGTCGGCGAGGTTGTGGCTGATCATGACGACGGCCAGGCCGCGTTCGCGCAGCCGCACGACCAGGTCGAGCACCTGGGCGGTCTGCGCGACACCCAGGGCGGCGGTCGGCTCGTCGAGGATGACGACCTTCGGCGCGCCCAGCAGCGACCGGGCGATCGCGATGCTCTGCCGCTGGCCGCCCGAGAGGCTGGCCACGGGGACGCGCACCGTGGGGATGCGGACCGACAGCTCGCGGAGCAGGTCGAGGGCCTTCTGCTCCATGGCGACCTCGTCGATCCAGCCGATCCGGCCGAGCAGCTTGGTGCGGCCCTCGTCGCCGAGGAAGAGGTTGGCGACCACGTCGAGGTTGTCGCAGAGCGCCAGGTCCTGGTACACGGTCGCGATGCCGAGCCCCACCGAGTCGGCGGGCCGGTTGATGTTCACCGACCGGCCCTCGAACAGCACGTCGCCGGCGGTCGGCGGGCCGACGCCGGACATGACCTTGACGAGGGTGGACTTGCCGGCGCCGTTGTCGCCGACGAGCGCGACGATCTCCCCGGCGTGGGCCTCGAAGTCGACGCCGGAGAGCGCCTGGACCGCCCCGAAGCGCTTGTCGATGCCGCGCAGTTCCAGGACTGGCGGGCTGCTGGTCGTTGTCACGTGCGGCTCCGGGGATCGCAGTGGAGGGTGGCGCGGAGGAACTGGATCCGGCGGGCGGGCGCGGGACACGCGCCCACCCGCCGGGGTCGGGGAGCCGGCCGGCCCGGGGGTCGACCGACGGCCGGACTAGCTGATGCCGAGCTGGGTGCAGGCGGTGGCAGCGGCGCCGGTGCAGACGTCGCTGGCCTTCCAGAACCCGTCCTTGATGACCGTGTCCTTCACGTTGTCCTTCGTGACGGCGACGGGGGTCAACAGGATGCTCGGGATGCTGTTGGTGCCCGTGGCGTTGCTCTGGACCGTGAGGCCACCGACCGTCGTGGGCGTCTGGCCCTTGAGGATGTCGGCGGTGAGCTCGGCGGCGTTCGTGGCCTCCGGCTTGATGGCCTTGTAGACGGTCATCGACTGCTGGCCGGCCAGGATGCGCTGGATGCCGGCCTTCTCGGCGTCCTGCCCCGTGAGCGGCGGGATCGGGTTCATCCCGGCGTTCTGCATGGCCGTGACCATGCCGGTCGCCATGCCGTCGTTGGCGGCGTAGACGCCGACGATGTTCGCCTTGCCGAGCTTGGTGATGGCGGCCGCCATCTCCTGCTGGGCCACGTCGGGGCTCCAGTCGGGCGTGGCGATCTCGTAGCCGACCGTGTAGCCGTCGGCCCCGGCCTTCGGGATGACGCTGTGGGCGCCCTGCGCGAAGAGCGTCGCGTTGTTGTCGGTGGGCGAGCCGTTGATCCAGGCCAGCTGGCCCTTCTTGCCCGCGGCGTCGAGCTGCTTCTTCAGCTCGGTGGCCTGCAGCTCGCCGACCTTCACGTTGTCGAAGGACAGGTAGTAGTCGGGCTTGTCACCGCCGCCCGTGATGAGCCGGTCGTAGCTGATGACCTTCGCGCCCTGCGCGTGGGCCTGCGTGACGATGGAGCCGGCGGTGGTGCCGTCGACCGGGTCGAGCACGAGGACCTTCGCGCCGTTCGTCAGCGCGGCCTGGGCCTGCTGCAGCTGCTTGGCGCTGTCCTGGTCGGCGTTCGCGTAGGACAGCTCGCAGTTCGGGCACGCCTGCTTGAGCGCGGCGGTGAAGTACGGGCGGTCGAACGCCTCGTACCGCGTGGTCTTGGTCTCCGGCAGCAGCAGCGCCACCTTGCCGGAGGCAGCCCCGGCCGAACCGTTCGAGGGCTGCGCCGTCGTCGAGGAACTCGACGAGGATGCGCAGGCAGCGGCAGCCAGCGTGATCGCTGCCAGAGCGGGGACCAGGCGCAGGGCCGACGGTCGCGGACGGAGAGCCACGGTGACCTCCCAGGTGACATGTGACGTGGTGCACAGGACTGTGGTGGTACGACCCCTGCTTTGTCAACCAATCGACGGAAGTCTGAAACATAACGTTTCCGTCTCATGACTTGCGGCGATGGATCGACAGAAGTTGCTTGACAAGTGGCCCGCCACTCAGCACGGTGGCGGGCATGGTGACGGCAGTTCGGGGAGTGACGGATCCGCTCCGGCTGCTGCTCGCCGTGCTCCGCCGGGACGGCGCCGCCACGCGTGCGCAGCTGGGTGAGGCCACGGGCCTCTCGCGCAGCACCGTGAGCGGCGTGCTCGGTGACCTGCGCCGCGCCGGCCTGGTCGGCGACGCCACGGGCCAGCTCCCGACCAAGGGCCGCCCCGCCGCCCGGGTGCGGCTGCTCTCCCGCGCCGGGGTCGCCGTCGGCGTCGACCTGGGCCGTACGCACGTCCGGGTCGCCGTCTGCGACGCCGGGCACACCGTCCTCGCCGAACGCTCCTGCCGCATGGCCGTCGACGAGCACGCCGACGAGGCCCTGGACGAGGCCGCCCGGCTGGTCGCGGACGTACTCGCGGAGTGTGGCGTCCGTCCCGCCGGCGTGCTGGGCGTCGGGCTCGGCGTCCCTGCGCCGATGGGCCGCGACCGCCGCGTTCCCGCCATGGGGCTGCTGCCCGGCTGGACCGGGCGCGACCCGGCGGCGGAGCTGGGCTCCCGGCTGCACATGACGGTGGTCGCCGAGAACGATGCGAACCTGGGCACCCTCGCCGAGAGCGTCTGGGGCGCCGGCCGCACCGCCTCCTGGGTCGTCTACCTGAAGATCGCCAGCGGCGTCGGCGCTGGGATCGTGCACGACGGGTCGGTGCTGCGGGGGGCCGCGGGGCTCGCCGGCGAGCTCGGCCACACCACGGTCACCGACGGCGGCGTCGTCTGCCGCTGCGGCAACCGCGGCTGCCTCGAGGGGCTCGTGGGCGGCGGCGCGCTGCTGGGGCAGCTGGCCGCGGCCGGGCGCACCGACATCGGCACCGTCGCCGACCTGCTCGCCGCCGCCCGGCGCGGGGACGCCGGGTGCCGCCGCGTGCTGGCCGACGCCGGGGAGACTCTCGGCCTCGCGGTGGCGAACGTGGTGAACGTGCTCAACCCGGACCTGGTGGTCTGCGGGGGCGAGCTCGGGCTCGCGGGGGACCTGCTGCTGGAGCCGCTGCGCACGCGGCTGCACCGCGGTGCCCTCGCCGTCGCCGGGTCCGAGGTGGACGTCGTGCCGGCCGCGCTCGGGGAGCGGGCCGAGGCGCTCGGCGGCTGCCTGCTCGTGCTGCGCGAGTCGCCGGAGTGCGCCGAGCGGCTGGTCCGCTCGGTCGCCGAGCAGCTCGACCGCCCGGCCGCCGCAGGCTGACCGCCCTCCGCAACGCCGGGCGCCATGCCCCGGCCCCTGCGCGGCGGCAGCTATCCTGGCCCGTCGGCCCGGCGACCGCCGCGGCCGGCCGTGCCCGCCGGAGGAGTCCCCATGCCAGCACTCGTGCTCGTCGGTGCCCAGTGGGGGGACGAGGGCAAGGGCAAGGCGACCGATCTGCTCGGGGTCGGGGTGAAGACGTCCGGCGGCACCGAGCCGCCCACCCGCGTCGACTACGTCGTCCGCTACCAGGGCGGCAACAACGCCGGCCACACCGTCGTCACGCCGGACGGCATCAGCTACGCGCTGCACCTCATCCCGTCGGGCGTGCTCAGCCCCGACGTCGTCCCGGTCATCGGCAACGGCGTCGTCATCGACCCGGGTGTGCTGCTGGAGGAGATGGACGGCCTCGTCGAGCGCGGCGTCTCCGTCGACAAGCTGGTGATCAGCGCCGACGCGCACCTGATCATGCCGCACCACCGGGCGCTGGACCGCGTCTCGGAGCGTTACCTCGGCAAGGCGCGGATCGGCACCACCGGCCGCGGGATCGGGCCCGCCTACGGCGACAAGGTCGCGCGCACCGGCATCCGCGTGCAGGACCTCCTGGACCCGAAGATCCTGCGCGACAAGCTCGAGGGCACGCTGCGCGAGAAGAACCAGGTCCTCACGAAGGTCTACAACCGCAAGGGCATCGACCTCGACGCCGTCTGCGACGAGTACGCGGCGTACGCGGAGCGGATGGCGCCGCACATCATCGACACCGGGCTGCTGCTCAACCGGGCGCTCGAGCGCGGCGAGGTCGTGCTCCTCGAGGGCAGCCAGGGGACCCTGCTGGACGTCGACCACGGCACCTACCCGTTCGTGACCTCGTCCTCCCCGACCGCGGGCGGCGCGTGCGCGGGGTCGGGCATCGGCCCCACGAAGATCAGCCGGGTCATCGGCATCGTGAAGGCGTACACGACGCGGGTCGGCTCCGGCCCGTTCCCGACGGAGCTGCTCGACGACGACGGCGAGCGGCTGCGCAGCGTCGGCGGCGAGGTGGGCGTGACGACCGGCCGGCCCCGCCGCTGCGGCTGGTACGACGCCGTGATCGTCCGGTACGCCAGCCGTGTCAACGGGCTCACCGACCTGTTCCTCACCAAACTCGACGTGCTGTCGGGCTGGGAGCGCATCCCGGTCTGCGTGGCCTACGAGATCGACGGGGTGCGTGTCGACGAGATGCCGATGACGCAGACCGGCTTCCACCACGCCAAGCCGATCTACGAGTTCTTCGACGGCTGGGACGCGGACCTGTCGAAGGCCCGCGACTTCGCCGACCTCCCCGGTGAGGCGCAGGCCTACGTCCGGGCGCTGGAGGGCATGAGCGGCGCGCCGATCTCGGCCGTCGGCGTGGGTCCCGGCCGGGACCAGACCCTGGTGCTGCGCGACCTCGTCGGCTGACGTCCTGCGCCGCGCTGAGACGCCCCGGAGGGCGTTCGGCCGGTCGGGTGACGTTACCGGCCGGTAGCTGAGAGCAACGGCCGTCCCGCGGTTCCCCGCGGGTCGCGGCCCGTGCCAGCCGGGTAGGAAGGCCTTACCAGCGCAGCGCCGGGAGGTCGATGTGACTCGCTTCGCCTCCCACCGCGCCGCCGACGCCTGGCATCGCAGCCGCCGGGCCGGCGGCCTGCGCGTCACCGCCGTCGCCGTCACCACCGCGCTCGGGGTCGCCGTCGCCCTCCCCGCTGCGGTGGAGGCGCCCGCGGCGACGGCGCCGACCGGGCTCCCGCCCGACGCCGCCCCCGCCGCCCGGGGTGCCGACCTGCAGTACTACCTGGGGGCCTGGCACCTCATCGCGACGCTGCCGCTGCAGCAGGCCCCCGCGGCCCGGCCGCTCGCGCAGGCCCGCTTCGAGGTGTCGTTCCTCGGCCGTTTCGGGCGGCAGCGGGGCAGCGCCACGTCCACGGTCGCAATCCTCGCGCTGGACACCGCCCACCGGTTCGCGGTGGTCACGCGGCCGGGCACCGGAACAGCCGTGGTGCTCGCGCGCACCCCCCGGCTGACGCCCGCGCAGGCCGCGGCCGCCCGGCGCGCGCTGCGGCACAGCGGGGTGTTGACCGCCTGACGGCGGCGTCCCCGCCGCGCGCGCAGGGCGCCGGCTTCCGCCCCGCGGGACGGCGGTGACCGCGGCCTCGACCCTGCGGCGCCCCCGGTAGCCTTCCGGCGTGGACGTCCTCGTGATCGGCTCGGGCGGCCGGGAGCACGCCCTCTGCCTCGCGCTGCGGCGTGACCCCGCCGTCGACGGGATCGTCTGCGCGCCCGGCAACGCCGGCACCGCCGAGATCGCGGTGAACCGGCCGGTCGACGTCGCGGACCTGGCGGCGCTGGTGGCGCTCGCCGGCGAGCTCGCGCCCGGCCTGGTGGTGGTCGGGCCCGAGGTGCCGCTGGTGGCCGGCGCGGCCGACGCGCTGCGCGCCGCCGGGCACCGGGTGTTCGGCCCGTCCGCCGCCGCAGCGACGCTGGAGGGCAGCAAGACCTTCGCCAAGGACGTGATGGCAGCCGCCGGCGTGCCCACCGCCGCCGCCGTCTCCACCGCCGACCCGGCCGAGGCCCGGCGGGAGCTCGAGCGGCTGGCGGCCCTCGGCGATCCCCTGGTCGTGAAGGACGACGGGCTGGCGGCCGGCAAGGGCGTCGTCGTCACCACCGACCTGGCGGCGGCCGTCGCCCACGCCGAGGCCTGCCTCGCGCGCCCCGGCGGCCGGGTGGTGCTCGAGGAGTACCTCGACGGGCCCGAGGTGTCGCTGTTCGCGGTGGTCGACCCCCGCGGCGGCATCCACCCGCTGCTGCTGAGCCAGGACCACAAGCGGCTCGCCGACGGCGACGAGGGCCCGAACACCGGCGGTATGGGCGCCTACGCACCGCTGCCCTGGGCGCCCGCCGACCTGGTCCCGCAGGTGCGCGCGGCCGTGCTGGAGCCGGTCGTGGCCGAGCTGGCCCGCCGCGGCACGCCGTTCGAGGGACTGCTCTACGCCGGCCTGGCGCTGACCCGGCGCGGCGTGCGGGTCGTCGAGTTCAACGTCCGCTTCGGCGACCCCGAGACGCAGGCCGTGCTGGCGCTGCTGGCGACGCCGCTGACGCAGGTGCTGCTCGGTGAGGCCGAGCCCGCGTGGCTGCCGGGCGCCGCGGTCACCGTGGTCCTGGCGGCCCCGGGCTATCCCGCCGCAGCGGTCACGGGCGGCCTGGTGACGGGGCTCGACGAGGCGGGGGCCGTGCCCGGCGTGCAGGTGCTGCACGCCGGAACCGCCCGCACGCCCGAGGGGGTCGTGGCGACCGGCGGGCGCGTCCTTGCGGTGACCGCCGTCGGCGAGGACCTGGGTGCTGCGAGGATGGCCGCGTACCGGGCCATGGGCCGGGTGCAGCTCGGGGGCGGCCAGTGGCGCACCGACATCGGCCTCGCGGCCGAGCGGGGTGCCCTCTCGGTCTGACGCCGCCGCCGAGCGCCCGCACCACCGAAGGCCGCACCACCGATCGCCCGCACGTCGACGAAAGGGATGCCCGATGACGAGCCCGGACCGTGTGCCACAAGTGGCGGTGATCTACGGCTCTCCCACCGAGCACGACGTCATGGCCCGGGTCGGAGCCATGCTCGCCCGCTTCCAGGTCACCTGGGAAGAGGAGATCATCAGCCCCCACCGCTCGCCCCGGGCGCTGGCGGACTACGCCGCCGACCTCGAGCACCGCGGCGTGAAGGTGGCCATCGCCGGCGGCGGGGTGAACGCCTCGCTGGCGAGCATCCTCGCGGCCTACACGACGGTCCCCGTGATCGGGGTGCCGCTGCGTGGCGGCGGCCTGAACGGCCTCGACGCGCTGCTGGCCATGACGTCCATGAGCCAGGGCGTCCCCGTCGCCTGCGTGGGCCTCGACCACTCGACGAACGCCGCGATCCTCGCCGTGCAGATCCTCGCGGTGGCCGACCCGGTCCTGCGCACGCAGCTCGCGCGCCTGAAGGAAGATTTCGAGGCGGCGGCCAGCTACCGCTGACGCCCCACCCGACCCCGGAGCCACCATGATCACGCGCTACACGCTCCCCGAGATGGGCCACATCTGGTCCGAGGCCCACAAGTACGAGCTGTGGTGCGACGTCGAGCGGCTCGTGCTGCAGTCGCACGCCCGCGCGGGCGTGGTGCCCGCGAGTGCCGTCGCCCCCGTGGAGGCGGCCAAGCCGCCGACGCCGGAGGCCGTGGCGGCCATCGAGGCGGTGACGCAGCACGACGTGATCGCGTTCCTCACCGCCTGGGCGGACAACACCGAGCCGCGCGAGGCCGCCGCGTACGTGCACTTCGGCATGACGTCGTCCGACCTGCTGGACACGGCGCTCGCCGTGCAGCTGGTCGAGGCCAGCGACGTGCTGCTGGCGAAGGCGGACGGGCTCGTCGCCGCCCTGCGCGACCTCGGGCTGCGGCACCGCGACACCGTCCGCGTCGGGCGTACGCACGGCATCCACGGCGAGCCGGACACGTTCGGCCACCGGGTCGCGGACTTCGCGTTCGCGGCGGCCCGGTCGCGGGACCGGCTGCGCCGGGCCCGCGAGGCCGTCGCCGTCTGCAAGATCAGCGGCGCCGTCGGCACCTACTCCAACATCGACCCCCAGGTGGAGCAGGACGTCGCCGCGGCGCTGCAGCTGCACCCCGCCGACGTCGCCACGCAGGTCGTGATCCGCGACGGGATCAGCGAGTGGGTGTCCACCCTGGCGATCCTCGCGACGGTCTGCGAGGCCGTCGCGCTCGAGGTCCGGCACGGCCAGCGCACCGAGGTCCGCGAGCTGTGGGAGCCGTTCGGCAAGGGGCAGAAGGGCTCCTCGGCCATGCCCCACAAGAAGAACCCGATCATGAGCGAGCGGATCTGCGGCATGGCGCGGATCGTGCGGGCGCAGGTCGTGCCGGTGCTGGAGGGCATCCCGCTGTGGCACGAGCGGGACATCAGCCACAGCTCGACCGAGCGGATCGCGCTCCCGGACGCCGCCATCGCCACCGACTACCTGCTGCACCTGACGACCCGCCTCGTCACCGGCCTGGTGGTCGACGCCGAGCGGATGCGCTTCAACCTGGAGTCCACCGGCGGGTTGGTCTACACGTCCACGGTGCTGCTGGAGCTGGTCGAGTCGGGGCTCTCCCGGGAGGACGCCTACGCAGCGACGCAGGCCGCCGCGATGCGGACCTGGGAGACGGGCGAGCCGTTCCGCGACACGCTGCGCGCGGAGGCGGCGGCCCGGAACCTGCCGCTCGACGAGGCCCGGCTGGACGCGGTCTGCCGGCCGGAGCGGTTCCTGGAGCGGCTGGGTGGCGTCTTCGAGCGGCTCGAGGCGCTGTCGTAGAACCCCGCTCCGCACCCCGGCGATAGGGTCGCGGGACGACCCGCGCGTGAGACCCGTACGAGGAAGAAGGCGAGACGATGCCGAGCAACGGCGAGAAGGCCTACGAGCTGTTCAAGGCCAAGATCGGGCAGTCCGAGGGTGCGGGTGACTGGCTGGAGATCACCCAGGACCGCATCAACGCGTTCGCCGACGTGACCGAGGACCACCAGTTCATCCACGTGGACCCGAAGCTGTCGGCCGAGCTGTCGCCGTGGAAGGTCACGATCGCGCACGGCTTCCTGACGCTGTCGATGCTGACGAAGCTCTCCAGCTCCCTCCCGCAGGACCCGGCGACGCTTGAGGGCATCGTCATGGGCGTCAACTACGGGTTCGAGCGGGTGCGGTTCGTGAACCCCGTCAAGGTGAACTCGAAGATCCGCGCCAGCCAGGTCATCAAGGCCGTCGAGGCCAAGGACCCGAACACGCTGCAGGTCACCCGCACCGTCACCGTCGAGATCGAGGGCGAGGGCAAGCCCGCGCTCGTCGCCGACTGGGTGACGCGCCTCGTCTACGGCTGAGGCTCCTGACGGGGTCCTGAGCGGATCCGGGTCGGTTGCTCTAGGCCATTCGGGTGACGCGGAGGGTGATGACTGGGAGACTGACCCAGTGGTCACCCTCCCGCCCCGGCGGGGAGGTCCGCCCGGCGTGAAGGAGGCACGGTGACCGATCCCCGCCCCAGCCCCGGCCCGGAGAGGCGCCCCCAGCAGGCGGCGGCTCCCCGTCCGCGTCGCGCCGCCGGAGCCGAGCCGCCACGTCCGCGTCGCGCCGTCGTTATCCCTGATGACGCCGGACCCGCCGGCGCCCGGGACACCGGTGCTCCCCAGCACGTGAGCAACGGGGAGGCCGGTCCCGGCGCCGCGGGTCCCCCTGCAGTCCGCCGCGAGGCCGCGGCGGCCGACGAGACGAGTTCACCCGTGACGACGTCCGAGAAGAAGACGACCGCCCGCCCCGAGCTCTCGGTGCAGGGCGCGCAGGAGGTGCGGGTGGAGCACGACGAGAAGCCGGCGCGGCAGCTTCCCCCGATCATGCCGATGGTGCGGGGCGTGGTCGGCCGGCTCGGCGACATCGTGCAGCTGGTGTTCGCGGTCCTGGCCATCATCGTGGTGCTCGGCGCCGTGCTCGTGGCGATCAAGGCGAACCTGTCGAACGGGATCGTGGCGTGGTTCGTCCACCGCTCGTTCGGCCTGGTGGGCCCGTTCAAGGACATCTTCACGTCGACCGGCACGCCGATCATCAGCACCACCGGCGACCCGCTGGCCCCCGGTGTCGCGGGCTACAGCAAGGCCGCGGTGCTGGAGAACTGGGCCGTGGCGGCGGTCGTGTACCTGGCGATCGGGGCCGTGGCGCGACGGATCCTGCAGCGCCTGACCTGACCGGGCGGCAACGCCGCAGGGCCGGCCATCCGCTTCGGGATGACCGGCCCTGCGCCGTCGTGCGGGGTGCCTAGGCGCCCAGCGACGCGTCCAGCTTGTTCTTGACCGCGGTGATGTACTCCTCGGTCGACAGCCAGGGGCTTTCCTTGCTGATCAGCAGGGCCAGGTCCTTGGTCATCTCGCCGCTCTCGACGGCGGTCACGCAGGCCGCCTCGAGCTTCTCGGCGAACGTCGCCAGCTCCGGGGTGCCGTCGAGCTTCGCCCGGTGGGCGAGGCCGCGGGTCCAGGCGAAGATGCTGGCGATCGGGTTGGTCGAGGTCTTCTCGCCCCGCTGGTGCGCCCGGAAGTGGCGGGTCACCGTGCCGTGCGCGGCCTCGGCCTCCAGCGTCTTGCCGTCCGGGGTGGCCAGCACCGACGTCATGAGGCCGAGCGAGCCGAAGCCCTGGGCCACCGTGTCGGACTGCACGTCGCCGTCGTAGTTCTTGCAGGCCCAGACGTAGCCGCCCTCCCACTTGAGGGACGCGGCGACCATGTCGTCGATGAGCCGGTGCTCGTAGGTGAGCCCCTTGGCGTCGAACTCGGCCTTGAACTCGGCGTCGAACACCTCCTGGAAGATGTCCTTGAACCGGCCGTCGTACGTCTTGAGGATCGTGTTCTTCGTCGACAGGTAGACCGGGTAGTTGCGGTCCAGGCCGTACCGCATCGAGGCGCGCGCGAAATCGCGGATCGAATCGTCGTAGTTGAACATCGCCATGGTGATGCCGGCGCCGGGGAAGTCCCGCACCTTCACCGTGGTGGGCTCGCCGCCGTCGGCCGGCGTGTAGACCAGCTCGACGGTGCCGGGGCCGCCGATCTTCAGCTCGGTGGCCATGTACTGGTCGCCGTGGGCGTGACGGCCGATGACGATCGGCTTGGTCCAGTGCGGCACCAGCCGTGGCACGTTGCTGATGATGATCGGCTCGCGGAAGACGACGCCGCCGAGGATGTTGCGGATGGTCCCGTTGGGGCTCCGCCACATCTTCTTGAGGCCGAACTCCTTCACGCGCGCCTCGTCCGGCGTGATGGTGGCGCACTTGACGCCGACACCGAGGCGCTTGATGGCCTCCGCGGCGTCCAGGGTGACCTGGTCGTCGGTGGCGTCACGGTGCTCGATGCTCAGGTCGTAGTACTCGAGATTGATGTCCAGGTACGGGAGGATCAGCTGGTCCTTGATCAGCTGCCAGATGACCCGGGTCATCTCGTCGCCGTCGAGTTCCGCTACAGCACCCTTGACCTTGATCTTTTCCATGCGCATTCCACCTCAGGACGTCCCTCGTTGACGCCCCTCAGCGTAACGAAGCCATTGTGGGGCCCGGGGTACGGCCGTGGCCGGGGGCTGCGAGGATGCCCGCGTGACCGTGCCCGACGATCCGCAGCTGACCTCTCCCGGCGCGCTGACCGGCCTCCCCCTGCTCCACCGGGGGAAGGTCCGGGAGCTCTACGGCGTCCCCGAGCACGACGATCTGGTGCTCGTGGTGGCGAGCGACCGGATCTCCGCGTTCGACGTGGTGCTGCCGACGCCGATCCCCGACAAGGGCGCCGTGCTCACCCGGCTGTCCGTCTGGTGGTTCGACCAGCTCGCCGACCTGGTGCCCAACCACCTGGTCACGACGGACGTCTCGGCCTACCCGGCGGCGCTGCAGCCGCACGCGCCGTTCCTGGAGCACCGCTCGATGCTGTGCCGCCGCCTGACCATGGTGCCGGTGGAGTGCGTGGCCCGCGGCTACCTGACCGGCTCGGGGCTGACGGACTACGCCGCCACCGGCAGCGTCTGCGGCGTCGCGCTGCCACCGGGGCTCGTCGACGGCTCGCAGCTGCCCGAGCCGATCTTCACCCCGGCCACCAAGGCTGCCCTCGGGGAGCACGACGAGAACGTCAGCGCGGCGCAGGTCGCCGAGCAGGTCGGCGCGGAGCTCGCCGCCGAGCTGGCCCGGCTGACGCTCGCCGTGTACGACCGGGCCGCCGCCATCGCCGCCGAGCGCGGCATCATCCTGGCCGACACGAAGCTCGAGTTCGGCCACGACCGGACCGGCGCCCTCGTCCTCGGCGACGAGGTGCTGACGCCCGACTCCAGCCGGTTCTGGCCGGCGGACAGCTACGCCCCGGGCCGCTCGCAGCCGTCGTTCGACAAGCAGTACGTCCGCGACTGGCTGGCGAACAGCGGCTGGGACCGCACCCCGCCGGCGCCGCACCTGCCCGACGACGTGGTCGCGGCGACCCGGTCCCGGTACGTCGAGGCGTACGAGCGGCTGACGGGCGAGCCGTTCCAGGGACGGAGTTAGCCCAGCAGCGGGAAGCGGTCCGCCAGCCAGCCGAGCGCGCGGCGGTCGGAGTCCGTCAGCGGCCGCCGGCCGTCCGCCCGCAGGGCGTACCCCTCCAGGTCCCAGCGCGAGGGCGGCGCCATGCCCAGCAGGCCGTCCAGCGTGAACCGCAGGATCTGCTCGGCCTGCGGCGGCACCCGCAGCAGCGACCCGCCGCCGGTGGCCGTGCCGGCACCCGGCCCGGTGTCCAGCGCGAAGTCCAGCAGGTGCAGCGCCGCCTCGACGACCAGCGTCTCCAGGAAGTCCGGCAGCGTCAGCAGCCGACCCTGGGTGGTGATCAGCTCGTGCGGCACCCACGTGGCGAGCCGGACGACCGCGTCGGAGGTCTCGTCCCACTGCGCCACCAGGCCGCCGGGCGCGCGGTACGCCGCAGCGGACCGGCGGACGAACCGCAGGTGCTCCACCGACCGGTTGCTGCCGGGCTGCCACGGCTCCCAGTAGGTCACGGCGTCGGTGTCCGGGTCGCCCTCGGCGGGCGCGGCCATGGCGACGAGCGCCCGCTGCGCGTCGAGCAGCAGGTGGAAGAGCAGGTCGGCGGCGGTCCAGCCGGCGCACCGGGTGGGGGTCGTCTCGAGCGCGGCCCCGATGGCCTGCACCTGGCGGCTGATGGCCGTGTAGCAGTCGCGGAGCGCGCCGACGGCCTCGTCGCGGCGGAGCTCGTCCACGCCCACCGCCCTTTCCGCCGCCTCGCCCCGGTGCGGGGCGCCGGCCCCATCTCGACGCACAGCATTACCCACCGCCCCTGTGCGGCCCAGGGGCGACCCGGGTGGCTCCCGGCGGGGCCGGTAGCGTTGCCGCCGCGTCGGCGGTTGGGCCGACCCCGCCGACCGGAAAGGGACTCCTCGTGGCACGTGTCGTCGTGGACGTGATGCTCAAGCCCGAGATCCTCGATCCGCAGGGCCAGGCGATCATGGGCGCACTGCCCACGCTGGGATTCTCCGGGGTCGCCGCGGTGCGGCAGGGCAAGCGGTTCGAGGTGGACCTGGAGGGCGAGGCGGACGACGCCGCCCTGGACCGGGTGCGCGCGCTCGCGGAGCAGCTGCTGGCGAACCCCGTCATCGAGGACTTCACCGTCCGCCTCGACGGCTGACTGTCGGTGATGTGTCGCGATTGCCCTGCTGCCGAGCGGGCACACTGCCGCTAGCGCCGGGGCAGCCGGTTCCGGCAGCGCGCGGAGGGGATCGTCGATGGAGCTGCGGCTCGCCCTGGCCCTCCCGCGTGACGGCCTGTCGGTGCCGGTCGCGCGCCACCTGGTCCGCACCGGGCTCGAGGAGCTGCGGGTCACGGGCGACTGCATCTCCGACATCGAGCTCGCGCTCACCGAGGCCTGCGCCAACGTGCTCGACCACAGCCTCGCGAGCGACGACTACGAGGTGGTCGTCCAGATCGCCGGCGGCGTCTGCACCCTGCGGGTGGTCGACGGCGGCGCGACCTCGGGCTTCTCGGGGGAGCATTCGACCCCGAACACCGTCGGCGGCGAGCCGATGGAGCACGGCCGCGGCCTGCTGCTCATGCAGGCCCTCATGGACAGCGTCCACTTCAAGGCGACGGACGACGACGGCCCTGGGACCGTGGTCGAGCTCGTCAAGCAGCTCGAGTGGGCCACGGACAGCCCCCTCGCCGTGGTCTGAGGCTCCACTCCGTCGCCCCGGCCGGGGCACCGCTACGCGCCCGGTACGCTGACAGGCGTGGCGCGCATCGGAGTAGTCACCTTTCCCGGCAGCCTCGACGACGTGGACGCCCAGCGGGCCGTCCGGCTCGCCGGCGGTGATCCCGTCGCCCTCTGGCACGGCACCCACGACCTCCTCGGGGTCGACGCGGTGGTGCTGCCCGGCGGCTTCTCCTATGGCGACCACCTGCGGGCCGGCGCGATCGCGGCGCACAGCCCGCTGATGCGCGAGGTCGTCCAGGCGGCCCACGAGGGGCTGCCGGTCCTCGGGATCTGCAACGGCTTCCAGGTGCTCTGCGAGGCGCACCTGCTGCCCGGCGCGCTCACCCGCAACGCGGGGCTGCACTTCGTCTGCCGGGACCAGCGGCTGACGGTCGAGAACACCGGTACCGCGTGGACCTCCGGCTTCGAGCCCGGCAGCGAGATCGTCGTCCCGGTGAAGAACGGTGAGGGCTGCTACGTCGCCGACGCCGCCACGCTGGACGCGCTGGAGGGCGACGGGCGGGTGGTGTTCCGCTACGCGGGCGGCAACCCCAACGGCAGCAGCCGCGACATCGCCGGCATCACCGACCCGACCGGCCGCATCGTCGGGCTCATGCCCCACCCGGAGCACGCGGTCGAGGACCTCACCGGCCCGTCCACGGACGGGCTCGGGCTGTTCACGTCCGTCCTGCAGTCGATGCTGGCCGCCGCGTGACCGTCACCGGCGCCCGCGTGGACACGGTCGCGACCGCGGCGGCCGACCCCGGGCTCACGCAGCCCTACGCCGAGCTGGGCTTGCGCGACGAGGAGTACGCGCGCATCCGCGAGGTGCTCGGGCGGCGCCCCACCGAGTCCGAGCTCGCCATGTACTCAGTCATGTGGTCCGAGCACTGCTCGTACAAGTCCAGCAAGGTGCACCTGAAGCAGTTCGGCGACCTGCCGACGAGCGAGCGGCTGCTCGCCGGCATCGGCGAGAACGCCGGCGTGGTCGACGTCGGGCAGGGGCTCGCGGTCACCTTCAAGGTCGAGTCGCACAACCACCCCAGCTACGTCGAGCCCTACCAGGGCGCGGCCACGGGCGTCGGCGGCATCATCCGCGACATCCTCGCGATGGGTGCGCGGCCGGTGGCGGTCATGGACTCGCTGCGCTTCGGCGACCCCGAGGACCCGGCGACCGCGGCGGACACCCGCCGCCTGGTGCGGGGGGTCGTCGAGGGCATCGGCGGCTACGGCAACTGCTTCGGCGTCCCGAACATTGGCGGCGAGCTGGGTTTCGACCCGTCCTACGCCGGCAACCCGCTGGTCAACGCGCTCTGCCTCGGCGTCCTCGAGGTCGAGCGGCTGCAGACCATGAAGGCCACGGGCATCGGCAACCAGGTGATCCTGCTGGGCGCGCGCACCGGCCGCGACGGCATCGGCGGCGTCAGCGTGCTGGCCTCCGCGACGTTCGACGAGGGCGGTCCCGCGAAGCGCCCCGCGGTGCAGGTTGGCGACCCCTTCATGGAGAAGGTCGTCACCGAGTGCTGCCTGGAGCTCTTCGACCGCGAGCTCGTCGTCGGCATCCAGGACCTCGGCGGCGCCGGGTTCACCTGCGCGATCTGCGAGACCGCCGCGGCGGGCGGCCAGGGCATGCGGGTCACGCTCGACGCCGTCCCGCTGCGCGAGGCCTCGATGGAGCCGTGGGAGGTGCTGGTCAGCGAGTCGCAGGAGCGGATGCTCGCGATCGTCGACCCCCGCAACGTCGACGCGGTGCTCGAGGCCTGCGCGCGCTGGGGCGTCTTCTCGGCCGTCGTCGGCGAGGTCACGGACACGGGCCGGCTGCAGGTCACCTGGCGCGGCGAGACCGTCGTCGACGTGCCGCCCGCCTCGCTGGCCGACGAGGGCCCGGTGTACACCCGTCCGCTCGCGCGCCCCGCGGCGCTGGACCCGCTGCAGGCCGACCGCGCCGAGGCGCTGCCGCGCCCCGCGACCGGCGACGAGCTGCTGGCCGACCTGCTCAAGCTCGTTGCGTCGCCGAACCTGGCCTCGCGCCGGTGGGTCACGGAGCAGTACGACCGGTACGTCCGTGGCAACACCGTGCTGGCGATGCCCGACGACGCGGGCGTGGTCCGGCTCTCGGACGACAGCGACCTGGGCGTCGCGCTGTCCCTGGACGGCAACGGCCGGTTTGCCGCGCTCGACCCGTACGCGGGCGCGCAGCTGGCGCTCGCCGAGGCCGCGCGCAACGTCGCGACCACCGGCGCGGTGCCGTACGCGGTCACGAACTGCCTGAACTTCGGGTCGCCCGAGGACCCCGAGGTGATGTGGACCTTCGCCGAGGCCGTGCGCGGCCTGGCCGACGGCTGCCGCGCGCTGGGGATCCCGGTCACCGGCGGCAACGTCAGCTTCTACAACCAGACCGGCACGACGGCGGTCCACCCGACGCCCGTCATCGGCGTGCTGGGGCTGCTCGACGACGTGACCCGGCGGACCCCCATCGCGCTGGTGGAGGAGGGGCAGTCGCTGCTGCTCGTCGGGGAGACGCGCGAGGAGCTCTCCGGCTCCGAGTGGGCGTGGGTGACGCAGGGCCACCTGGGCGGCGTGCCGCCGGTCGTCGACTGGGACGCCGCGCGCAAGCTGCACGAGGTGCTCGTCGCCGGCTCCCGCGACGGCATGGTCGACGCGGCCCACGACCTGGCGGAGGGCGGCCTCGCGCAGGCGCTCGTCGAGTCGTGTCTGCGCGGCGGCATCGGCGCCCGCGTCGTGCTGCCGGCCGACGCGGACCCGTTCGTCTGGCTGTTCTCGGAGAGCGCCGGCCGCGCGCTGGTGGCCGTGCCGCGGTCGGAGGAGCTGCGCTTCACCGATATGTGCAACGCCCGCGACCTGCCGGTCGTGCGGATCGGCGTCGCGGACGGCGACACGCTCGACGTGCAGGGTCAGTTCGCCGTCGGCATCGACGACCTGCGCGCCGCGTCCGAGGGGACGCTGCCGATCCTCTTCGGCTGACGCCGTGGCCGTCCGGCTGCCGCAGCTGCCCGACACCGACCGCACCGCAGCGGCGCTGCGCGCGGAGCTGGCGGCCTGGACCGCCGCGCTGGCCGCCGTCCCCGACGAGGCCTTCGCGGCCCCGACCCGGCTGGGGACGTGGACGGTCGCCGAGCTCGTCGCGCACGTCACGGTGGCGGTCGGGGTGCTGACGGCCGCGGTGGACGCGCCGGGGCCGCCGCAGCTGTCCGTCTGGGAGTACTACGACGCGGCGCTGGGCAACACGCGCGGGCCCGAGGCCCTCGCGGCCGATGCCGCGCGGGTCGAGGCCGCGGCCCGCGGGCGGGCGGCCGAGGCGTCGCCCGCGGAGCTGCGGCAGCGGTTCGCCGAGAGCGTGGCCGCAGTGCCCGCCGGATTCGCGCCGTGGGTGATCGCGGTGCCGCGGGGCACGGTCGGGATCGGGGCGTTCCTTGTCACCCGGCTCGTCGAGCTGGTCGTGCACGGGCTGGACCTCGCCGCGGCCACGGGCGTCCCCGTGGCCCACGACCGCACCGCCGTGCAGGCGACCGTGCGGCTGCTGGCCGGGCGGCTCGTCCTCGCGCACCCGGGCCGCAGCGTCGAGGTGCGGGTGCCGCCGCACACCGCGGTGCAGGCGATCGAGGGGCCGCGGCACACGCGGGGCACGCCGCCGAACGTCGTCGAGGCCGGGCCGGAGCCGTTTATCGAGCTGGCCACCGGGCGCCTGGCCTGGGCCGATGCCCGGCGGGACGGACGGGTGCGGGCCAGCGGGGAGCGGGCGGACCTGGCGCCGTACCTGCCGCTGCTGGGCTGATGCCGCTAGGGTCGCGCCGTGCCGCTCACCGAGGATGACGTCCGCCGCGCCGCCCTGGCCCTGCCGGCCGTCGAGGAGCACCCCCACTTCGGGATCCCCTCCTTCCGGCTGCGGACCAGCCCGTCGGCCACCGCGATGCTGGCCACGCTGCCGGGCGACGGGCACGCGCACGTCTTCGTCGACGAGGAGGCCGCGCGGGCGGCCGAGGCCGAGGTGCCCGGCTGCGAGCTGTGCTGGTGGGGGAAGCGGGTGACCGGCGTGCGCGTCGACCTCGCCGTCGCGGCGCCGGCCGAGGTCGAGGAGTTCCTCACCGACGCCTGGCTGCGCCGGGCTTCCGCCCGACTGCGAACGGCGAACCCGGAGGTAGGACGGCCCTAGCGGGGCTACCGTCGGGAGGTGCCCTGCACCTGCCGGATGGGGCGCCGCCAACTGCTGGAGCTGGCGGGGCTCGTCGCCGCGACGCCGCTGCTCTGGCGGGACCCTGCTGTCGCCGCGGAGCCCGAGGTGGCGCCGCGCCGCGTGCCGTCGGCGGCCGGCCCCCGCTTCCGCGCCGTCGAGCTGCGGGTCATGACGCTCACGGAGACCTCCGCGGTCCTCACCTGGTACACCTGCGACCCGCTGCGCGTCGACGCCCACGGCCAGCCCGCCCCGGTGCCCGCGCCCACCCGGGTCCGGATCGGGTCGTCCCCGCTGCGGCTGCGCGACGCCGTCGTCGACGAGACCCCGACCGCCTACCACCACGCGGTCGTCACGGGCCTCGAGCCGGGGCGGCGCTACGCCTTCGAGGCCTCGTCGAACGGCGTCGTCGCGCTGGAGGCGCCGGACCAGCTGCTGGGCCTCCTGACCTCCGTCGGACCGGGCTGGTTCCGCACGCCGCAGCCGCCGCCCGGCGAGCACGTGCTCACGATCGCGCTGCTGAACGACCTGCACATCGGCGAGCTGTCCGCCGGGAACCTCGGCGGCCTGGGGAGCGGCTTCCCGGTCGACCCGAGCAACCCGTACTGGCGGTTCACCTCCCGCGCGGCGGTCGCCGAGGCGACGGCGGCCGGGGCGCAACTGGCGCTGGTCGCGGGGGACCTCTCGGCGGAGGCGGGGCAACGGGACCTGGGCGAGGCCGTCGCCACGCTCAACGGCTTCGGGCCGCAGGGAACCGGCTGGCTGGCGGTGCGGGGCAACCACGACCGGCCGCACCCGCCCGGCCCGGACGTCGACGCCTGCACCCGGCGGCCGGACGGCAGCCACGACTGCTACGCGGACGCGTTCGCGCCGGGTCGGCCGACCTGGCTCTCGACCGACCTGCACGGGCTGCACGTCGTCGGCCTCGACACCTACGACCACGCGGGGACCGGGGCGGACGCCGGCAGCCTCGGGGCGGAGCAGTTCGCCTGGCTGGCGGCCGACCTCGCGGCGCACCGGGATCAGCCGACGGTCGTGTTCGGCCACCACCCGGTGACGCTGGAGTCGTCGCTGACCACCGTCGGGGTGCAGGATCTGGCGCCGGCTGACGCGCGGCGGCTCGAGGGCCTCTACGGGCGCACGCCCGGCGTCTTCCTGCACCACAGCGGCCACACCCACCGCAACCGGCGCACGGCCGCGCCGGCCGCGCCCCGCGTGACGTTCGCCGAGGTCGCGGCGGTGAAGGAGTTCCCGACCGGCTATGCGCTGCTGCGGCTGCACACGGGGGGTTTCGCGCTGAACCACTACCCGCTGGCCGACCCGCAGTGCCGAGAGTGGGCGCAGCGGACGCGCTACGAGCTGCTGGGCGCGTTCGGGCCCTACGCCGTGGGGCTGCCCGGCGACCGCAACATGGTGGTGAAGCGGGACCTCAGCGGGCTGCGTCCCGCGACGGCGGCCCGCTCGGGGTGGGCGCTGGGTGGCGGCGCTGCGGTTACTGCTGCATCGGGGGCGGCAGCGGCCGCAGTCCGGCGGCGCGCTCGAGGGCGATCAGCCGGCGACGCACCGCCAGCCACAGCCCCAGGGTGAACAGCGCGAAGACCAGGAACACCACGAACGCGATGAGCCACACCAGGTCGTGCTGGGTGTAGGCGCCGGCGACGCAGACCGCGAGGTCGACGCAGGCGAAGAGGAAGAGGACCAGCGCGCGGGTGTGCGCCTTGCGCGCCATCGGCACCAGCGCGGGGTCGAGGGACACGCCGCGGGCGTCGGTGCGCAGAGCGGGGTCGGGCTGGTCGGTCACGCGTCGACGGTACCCGGCGCCCGGGCCTGTGGACGACGGCGGTAGCGCGGCCGCGATCCGGGCCACGCTGGCCGGATGGGCGAACGGCTGGACGAGCTGGTGCGGCGTCAGCACGGGGCGGTCACGCGGGAGCAGGTGCTGGCGGCGGGGGTGACGCGCCACGGCATCGCGCACCGGCTCCGGCGCGGCTGGTGGCGCCGGGTGCTGCCGGCGACGTACGTCGTCGCGGGGCTGGACGAGGGCGACGCGACCCGGCGCTGCGCCGCGCTGCTGTGGGCGCCGCCGGGGAGCTGCTTGTCGCACGACACGGCGGCGGTGGTGCACGGGCTGCCGCTGCTGACGGTGGAGGCGCGGGTGCACGTGACGACGGTCGGTCGCGGGTTGAACAACCGGGCCGACCTGGTCGTGCATCGGTTGCAGGCGCCGTTGGCAGCCGAGGATGTGACGACCCGCGACGGGCTGCGCCTCACGGGCCGCGCGCGAACCGCGGTGGACGTGGCACGCGCCCTGCCGGCCCAGCAGCGGGCGGGTTTCCTCATCGCCTGCGTGCACCAGCGACGGGTCCGGCCGGGGAATCTCCTGGCCGCCGCCGAGCGGGCGGGCGCCCGGTGCGCTGCGGTGCACCGGCTGCTGGCCACGCTGGACCCGGCCGCGCAGTCGGACGCGGAGCGCACCACGCGCACGCTCCTGCTGGGTGCCTCCTTGCCTGTGGCGGCGCAGGTGGCCATCCGGGTATCCGCCGCGGTGGTCTTCCACGCGGATCTGGCGCTCCGCGAATCCATGATCGTGATCGAGGTCGACGGGCAGCCGTACCACTCCGACCTGGCCGCCGTGCTGCGCGACCGGCAGCGCGACGAGGCGCTGCGGGCAGCGGGCTGGGAGGTGGTGCGGGTGATGCCGCACGAGCTCTCCAGGCCCGCCGACCTGATCAGCCGGGTATGGCGGCTGCACGCCGCCCGCCTGCCGATCGTTCGGCGACCACCGGCCTGATGGGGCAGCGCACCGGGTCGGTCGAGGCGCTGCCACGCCTTGCCGCCCTTGGCCGGTCTGCCGTGGCAGCGGGCGGCGACCCGGCATCCTCTGCCACGCCAGGCCGGTCAGGGACGGCCGGACGTGGCAACCGGCGTGCGGGGCCCGGCCGCTGCCACCCAGAGCCGCCGGTCACCCCCCCCAACCGCCGGATGGCGGAGCCACCGACCCGCCGCGGCCCGTACACTCGGACAGCACGGCGCCCACAGCCCGAACGACCCGAGGAGCCAGCGCGTGGCCCGAACCAGGCCCGGACTGACGCACAACCTCAACGAAGACGATCCCGCTCCTCAGGACGCCTGTGGCGTCTTCGGCGTATGGGCGCCGGGCGAGGACGTCACCAAGCTCGCTTACTACGGCATGTACGCGCTGCAGCACCGCGGCCAGGAGGCCGCCGGCATGGCGGTCAGCGACGGCAGCGCGGTCCTCGTCTACAAGGAGCTCGGCCTCGTCGCCCAGGTCTTCGACGAGTCGACCCTCAACAGCCTCGGCAGCGGCCACCTCGCCATCGGGCACACCCGCTACTCCACGACGGGCTCCTGCACCTGGGAGAACGCGCAGCCGAGCTTCCGCACCCTGCCCAC
>JAOPWU010000003.1 GCA_025965515.1 Mycobacterium sp. | reverse complement strand
GCGCCGGGCAGCCGCAGGGACACCACGGGCCGCCGCGCGCCGCGGGCCCGCAGCAGCTGCCGGGCGAGGTCCCCCAGCTCGTGGACCTCCGGACCCGCCAGCTCGGGCGCCATCCCGGCGGCCGGCCCCGCCGTCAGCGTGGCGAGCGCCCCGGCCACCTCGCGCGCCGCCACCGGCTGCACCCGCATCCGCGGCAGGACGGCCACCGGCCCCCGCGACCGGCCCAGCAGCTGCGCCGGGAACTCGTGGAACTGCGTCGCCCGCAGCACGGTCCACGGCACGGCGCCGCCCGCGAGCAGCTCCTCCTGCCGCCGCTTCCCGGCGTAGTAGCCGAGGTCCACGCGGTCGATGCCGACGATGGACAGCGCGACGAGGTGCCGCACGCCGGCCCGCTCCCCCGCTGCCAGCAGGTGCCCGGTCGCCGCCTCGAAGAAGGCCACTGCGGGGCCCCGGCGGCTGGTCGCCACGTTGCTGACGTCGATCACGGCGTCGGCCCCCGCCAGCGCCGCGTCCAGCCCCGCCCCGGTCACCAGGTCCACGCCCGTCGAACGCGCCAGGACCACCGGCTCGTCGCCCGCGGCCCGCACCGCCTCGACCACCCGGCGCCCCACGACCCCGGTCCCACCCGCCACCGCTACCCGCATAGCCCGCTCCCGCATCGTCGCTGGCACCGGGCGGACGATGGGACCTCTCGGTGTGACCTCAGCCTAGGTGGCCAGCTCCGCGAGCCCCGGCAGCAGGCCGTCCAGGCCGTCGAGCCGCAGGTGCGCGGCCGCGGCCTCCGGCAGGTCGGCGTGGAGGTAGCCCCACGGTCCCCGCCGCACGTGCACCGCCAGCATCCCGGCTCGCCGGGCCGGGAGCACGTCATTGTCGACCCGGTCGCCGACGTAGGCGATGCGGCCGGGCGGCGCACCCACCGTCTCGGCGACGCGGTCGAAGAAGCGCGCGTCGGGCTTCGCGACGCCCCACTGCGCGGACGTCGCGCGGGCGTCCACGGGCAACTGCCCCAGGAACTCCGCGACCTCGAGCGGCTGGTTCGCCATCGCGGCCAGCCCGTACCCCGCGGCACGCAGCGCCGCCAGCGTGGGCAGCGCATCGGGGTACAGGTCGTCGCTGCCGATCGTCGAGGGCCCGCCCGCCGCGGCACGGCGCGCCCGCGCGGCTGCCGGATCGAAGTCCGGCCGGAAGTACCCGAACACATCGGTGTACGGGCGTCCGCCGACGACGACGGCGCCCAGTAGGGCGAAGAAGGTCAGCCGGGGGACCCCCAGCTCGTCGGCCCACCAACCCCACTGGCGCGTCTCGTCGACGAGGGTCTCGCCGACGTCGAAGACGACCCAGTCCACCGGGCGGCGCTGTTGCACCGGGGCAGCCTAGGCGTCAGCCGTCCTCCGTCGCGGGCGCCGGCACGACCACCACCGGCACCCGGGCGTGGTGCAGGACGTGCCGCGTCGTCGTCAGGTGCGCGACCCGGGCCAGGAAGCCGCGCCGGCGCGCGCCGATGACGAGCAGGTCGGCATCCTTCGCCGCCGCGACCAGCACGTGCGCCGCGACGCCCTGCTCCACGACGATGTCCGTCTCGGGCGCCCCGTGCGGCAGCCCGAGCACCTCGTCGCAGAGCGCCTTCGCCACGGCGAGGGCCCGGTCACCCGCCAGGACGTCGGACGGCAGCCACGCCGGCACGTCCGGGTCGATGTCGGGCTGGAAGGCCAGGACCACGCGCAGCCGGGCGCCCCGCAGCTCCGCCTCCCGGGCGGCGAAGGCGAGCGCCGCCCGGGCCGCCGGGCTGTCGCCACACCCGACGACGATCGTCGGCCGCGTCCCCTCGGACTCCGTCGTCATGTCGCCTCCAGGTGCCCGTCGCCGTCGGTGGTTGTCGCCTGGCCATTGTGGGAGGCGACGCGGCCGGCTGCGACGGCGTTCGACTTCTACAAGACCTGGGTGACGGACCCGGCGGCCGCGCAGCGGCAGGTCGAGGAGCTACCCGGCCGTACATCGGTGCCGCGTCCGCCCCGGAGCCCGCAGTCACGGGAGCTGACTAGAGCCTGGGGACCGGCGCCTCGTCCAGCCGCAGCTGCAGCAGAGCGACGTCGACCCAGCGGCCGAACTTGAAGCCGGCCTCCCGGATGGTCCCGATGGGCTCGAAGCCCTGCCGCAGGTGCAGCGCCACCGACACGTCGTTGCCACCGGAGATCAACGCGATGATCGAGTGGTAACCGACCTCGCGGGCCCGGCGGACCAGGTCGGCCAGCAGCAGCGTGCCGACGCCCTGCCCGCGGGCGGCCGGCGCCAGGTAGACGCTGTTCTCCACCGTGGGCCGGTACGCGAGCTTGGTGTTGTACTCCGACAGCGACGCGTAGCCGAGCACGGTGCCGTCGTGGGCCACGGCCACGGTGGCGGGGTACGCGGGGCCGTGGGCGTCGAACCAGGCGCGCTGGTCCGCGTCGCTGCGGGGCCGGTCGTCGAACGTCGCTACCGAGGTGGCGACGGCCTCGTTGTAGATGTCCTGGATATGCGGCAGGTCCGCCTCGGTCGCCAACCGGATGAGCGGGGCCGTCATGTCGGGGCCTTTCGGGTCATATCCCGGCGATCCGCGCGGCGCCGGTGCTGGGAGTCTGGCAGTCGGCTGTGTCCCGCGGCCTCGGGACACCCCTGGCGGCCCCTCTCACAGCGCGTTCACGGGTTACGCCGAGGCTCAGCGGGAACGCTTTAGGGGGACAGCGGTCACACAGTGAGGGAGGGGCACAGCACATGAGCCTGGTAGACAAGGCCAAGAACGCGGCCGAGAAGGCAGTCGGCCAGATCAAGGAGCGGGTCGGCGGCGCCAGCGGCGACGAGAGCCTGCAGGCCGAGGGCAAGACCGACCAGGCCAAGGGCTCCGTGAAGCAGGCCGGCGAGAACGTCAAGGACGCCTTCAAGCCCTGACGGTTCCACCCACCCTCGACGAACCCCCGGTGAGCCTCGCTCCCGGGGGTTCGTCGTATCCCGGGGCGCTGGGCGCCGCCTAGAGTGTCCGCATCGACACCGCGGCGCGCTCCGTCCTCAGCGCCCCCGCCGTGACCGGCCTCGCGGCCGCACGCGCCGGGGTGCTGGTCACGCTGGTCGTCGGCGCCCACCTCGCGGGCCACGGGGCCGCGGCCGCCCCGGCCGTCGTCGCGGGCCTCGCGGGCGCCACGCTGGCGGTGGAGGCCGATGTCCTGCACCGGCGGCCACCGACCGGGCGCCGCGCCGCCGCCGGTCTCGCCACCCGCC
The DNA here is from genome assembly GCA_025965515.1 of Mycobacterium sp. GTDB lineage: Bacteria > Actinomycetota > Actinomycetes > RYN-182 > RYN-182 > RYN-182. The sequence goes on along the minus strand of JAOPWU010000003.1, from coordinate 229 downwards.
TGGTCGTGCTGCAACTCGCCGGGCACGCCGCTGTGGCGCTCACCTGCACCACGGGCCCCGGGATGGCGATGGACCCGGCGACGTCGCCGTGGGCCACGCTGTTGCCCGGCGGCCGGATGGCGGTCGCGCACCTCCTGGCCGCGGCGCTGGCGGCGCTCTGGCTGACGGCCGGGGAGCGGGCCGCGCTCCGGCTGGGGGGGCTCCTCGCCGCGGCCCTGCCGCGCGCCCC
>JAOPWU010000001.1 GCA_025965515.1 Mycobacterium sp. | reverse complement strand
ACGCGGCCGGCGGCTGCCAGTGCTGCTCGGCCGCGGCCGAGCCGGCCGGAGCCACCGCGGGGACCGGGCCGGTCTGATGGCCGGCGGCTACCGCTACGGGCCGTGGGACGGCGGCGCGGACCCCCTGGCGCCGCCGTTCGACCTCGGCGCGGCGCTGGACGAGCTGGCCGACGGTGTCCTCGAGGGCGCCGGGGCGCGGGAGTCCCTCGACCGGCTGCTGCGCCGCGGCACCCAGCAGCGGCGCGGCCTCGACGACCTCCGGCGACAGGTGGAGCGCCGCCGCCGGCAGGCCCGGCGCGCCGGGCGGCTCGACGGCACGCTGGAAGAGGTCCGCCGGCTGCTCGACACCGCCGTCGGGCAGGAGCGGGCCGCGCTGTTCCCCGACCCGTCGGACGCCGCGCGCACCGCGGAGATGGAGCTCGACACCCTCCCGGAGGACACGTCCCGCGCGGTGCGGGCGCTCGCGGACTACGAGTGGCGGTCGCCGCAGGCCCGCGAGACGTTCGAGAGCATCAACGACCTCATGCGCCGCGAGGTGCTGGACAGCCAGTTCCGCGGCATGAAGGAGGCGCTCGAGGGCGCCACCGACGCCGACCGCGCCCGGATCGCCGACATGATGGCCGACCTGTCGGCCCTCATCGAGGCCGACCTGCGGGGCGAGGACACCGCCGAGCGGTTCCAGGCCTTCATGGCCAAGCACGGCGACTTCTTCCCGGAGCAGCCGGAGACGCTGTCCGACCTCATCGATTCGCTGGCCCGGCGCGCGGCGGCCGCGCAGCGGCTGATGGACTCGCTGTCCCCCGACCAGCGGGACGAGCTGGCGGGCCTCATGCAGCAGGCCCTGGGCGACATGAACATGCAGGCGGAGATGGCCCGGCTGCAGGACGCCCTGCGCGCCAGCCGGCCGGACCTGGACTGGGGCGGCACCCGCAGCTCCCGCCGCCGGCGGCGCGGCGAGCAGGGCGTGGACGGCGGGCGGCCGCTGGGCATGGGCGAGGCGACCTCGGTGCTGGAGGAGCTGGCCGAGCTCGACGAGCTGGCCGCCAGCCTCGGCCAGGACTACCCCGGCGCGACCCTCGACGACATCGACCCCGAGGCCGTCGCCCGCGAGCTGGGCCGGGAGGCGGTCGACGACCTGCGGGCGCTGCAGCAGATCGAGCGGGAGCTGGAGCGGCAGGGCTACATCAACCGGCAGGGCGGCAAGCTGGAGCTGACGCCCCGCGCCGTGCGGCACATCGGGGCGAGCGCCCTGGCCCGGGTGTTCCGGCAGATCGAGGCCCGCGGCCGCGGCCCCCACGACGCCCGCGACGCCGGGGCGGCCGGCGAGCTGACCGGCTCGACGCGGCCGTGGCAGTTCGGGGACGAGCAGCCGCTGGACGTCGTCCGCACCGTCCGGAACGCGCTGCTGCGCGGGGGCCTGCCGGAGCAGGGCCGGGTCCGCCTCGACGTCGAGGACTTCGAGGTCAAGGAGACGGAGCGCCGCGCCGGCGCCGCGGTGATGCTGCTGGTCGACCTGTCGTACTCGATGCTGCTGCGCGGCACGTGGGGCGTCGCGAAGTCCACGGCCCTGGCGCTGCACACGCTGGTCACAACGAAGTACCCGCAGGACGTGCTGCACGTCATCGGCTTCAGCGATTACGCCCGCGAGCTGCACCCGGCCGAGCTCGCCGGGCTCGACGCCGAGATGGTGCAGGGGACGAACCTGCAGCACGCGCTGTCCATCGCGGGCCGGCTGCTGTCGCGGTACCCCGGGCTGGAGCCCGTCGTGCTGGTGGTCACCGACGGCGAGCCCACCGCGCACCTGCTGCGCGACGGCAGCCCCCGGTTCGCGTGGCCACCGCTGCCCGAGACCCTCGAGCTGACCATGGTCGAGGTCGACCGGCTGACCCGCCGCGGCGCCACGATCAACGTCTTCATGCTGGACGACGAGCCGCGCCTGGTCGACTTCGTGGAGGGCCTGGCCCACCGCAACGGCGGCCGGGTCTTCGCCACCGACAACGACAACCTCGGCAGCTTCGTCGTGCACGACTACCTGTCCGCCCGCAGCGGGCCCCGCACGCACAAGCGCTGAGCCGACCGGGGGGTCCGCCCGCCGCCGCGTCCGGGCACCGGCGCTAAGGTCGCTCCGTGGTCTACAAGGGTGTCTACGGTGTCCTGCTCGCGCTCCACCTGATCACGGTGGTGTTCATCGTGGGGCCGCTGGTCTTCGCGGCCAGCTCCGCGCCCCGCCTGCTGCGCGGCGGCGCCGAGGCGGTCGGGTCGCTGCAGAACACGCTGCGGGCCGTCCGGCTGTACTCCGCGCTGAGCCTGCTGACGGTGATCCTGGGCACCGGCCTGGTGAGCATCAAGAGCAGCGCGAGTTCCCCGCACACCAACTGGGACTTCGGCGACCCGTGGATCGGCGCCTCGTACGTGCTGTGGCTGATCGCCGTCGCCGTCTCGTTCCTGCTCATCGGCGGCGGCCTGCAGCAGGGCATCACCGAGCTCCAGGCGGGCCGTCCCGCCGGCGCCGCGACCGGCAAGGTCGCCGCGGGCGCGGGCGTCGCCAGCCTGTGCTGGCTCGCCATCGTGGTGCTGATGGTCTTCAAGTTCGGCAGCTGAGCGACGCGACGCTGAACGCTGGGTGAACGTCCCGGCGGCCGGCCCTCCCGCGGTCGGCGGCGCCCCCGGACGGCCCTAATCTCGGGGCGTGCCATCGCCGCCCGCCGTCCGCGCCCGCGGGCTCGTCAAGCGCTACGGGCCGGTCTCCGCCGTGGACGGCGTGGACCTCGAGGTCGAGCTCGCGCAGGTGCACGGCCTCGCCGGGCCCAACGGGGCGGGCAAGACCACCGTCCTCGGGATGTTGGTCGGGCTCGTCGAGCCGGACGAAGGCGAGCTGGCGGTCCTGGGCCGCGACCGCGCCACCGTCGAGCGCGGCTGGCTGGAGGGCGTCGCGGGGTTCGTCGGCGGGCCGCGGTTCTACCCCTACCTCACCGGTCGGCAGAACCTCGGCCACCTGGTCCGGCTGGACGGCGACACCCCCCGCCGGGCGCGGGCGCGGATCGCCGACGCCCTGGCGGCGGTCGGGATCGCCGACGCGGCGGACGCCCGGGTGCGCGGCTACTCGCTCGGCATGCGGCAGCGGCTCGGGATCGCCGCGGCGCTGCTGCGGGCGCCCCGGCTCCTGGTCCTGGACGAGCCGGCCAACGGGCTCGACCCGGCCGGGACGCGGGACCTGCAGGCGCTGCTGCGCGACCTGGCGGCCGGGGGCACGGCGGTGCTGCTGAGCAGCCACGACCTCGGCGCGCTGGAGGACGTCTGCGATGCGGTCACGGTGCTGCGGGCGGGGCGGACGGTGTTCGCCGGGTCGATGGCCGCGCTGCGCACCGCGGCGCCGGCGGCCGCGTACCGGCTGGCGACATCCGACGACGCGGCCGCGGTGCGCCATGCGGGCGGGGTGCGGGTCGCGGAGCTGCCCGGCGGCGGCCTGGCCGTCCACGCCGCCGGCCCCGCGGAGCTGGACGCCTACACCCTCGGCCTGGCCCGGGCCGGTATCGCGGTGCGGGCGCTGCGGCTGGAGGCCGGCCCGCTGCAGTCGCTGTACTTCCGGCTCACCCAGGCGCCCGCCCCGGCGCCCGCCGGGCCCGCGCGCGTCCCGGCCGGAGCCGTGCGGTGACCGCCGTCGTCG
>JAOPWU010000113.1 GCA_025965515.1 Mycobacterium sp. | reverse complement strand
GCGCCCGCCAGGCAGAAGAGCGCGCTGACGGCGTAGAGCAGCACCAACAGCTGCAGCTGGGTGGGCCGCCTCGCCATGCACGTCCTCCTCGGTTGCCCCAACAACACCATCGGTCGGCGGGCCGCATCTTCAAGATCCCAGGTGAGTGATCCAGGTTGCAGCACGGGGGCGTGGACGTCCGTCACCAGGCTCGCGATCGACCGCCCGGGGAGGACACCCAGGGGGTACGTGCGGCGCCGGGAGGCCATCGACGACGTGCCCATTCCCGAGGCCGAGCGGCTGGGCTGAGGGGCTACTTCAGCAGCTTCGACAGCCGGCGGTCGGCGAGCGGCTTGCCGCCGGTCTGGCACAGGGGGCAGTACTGCAGGGACTTGCTGGCGAAGGAGACCTCGCGGATGGTGTCGCCGCAGCGGGGGCACGGCAGGCCGGTGCGGGCGTGCACCGCGAGGCCGGCCTTCTTCTCGGCCTTCAGCTGACCGGCGGCCAGGCCGCTGGCGGTGGCGACCGCCTCCCGCAGCCGGGTGGTGAGCGCCTCGTGGAGCCGCGCGATCTCGGTGTCCGTCAGGTTCGCCGCAGGCTTGAACGGCGAGAGCTTCGCCGCCCAGAGCACCTCGTCGGAGTAGGCGTTCCCGACGCCGGCGAGGACCGTCTGGTCGGTCAGCACGCCCTTCACCTGGGCGCGCCCGGCGGCCTTCAGCAGGTCGACGAGCCGCTCGACGGTGAAGCCGGGGTCGAGCGGGTCGATGCCGAGCCGCGCGATGCCGGGGACCTCGGACGGGTCCTTCACCAGGTAGACGGCCAACTTTTTCTGCGTGCCCTGCTCGGTGAGGTCGAAGCCCGTGTTGTCGTCCAGGGTCACCCGCAGCGCGAGCGGGCCCTTGCCGGGCCGCGGCGGGGCGGCGGGCTGGCTCTTCTTCCACTGCAGCCAGCCGGCCCGGGCCAGGTGCGTGACCAGGTGCAGCCCGCCGATGGTCAGGTCGAGGAACTTCCCGTGCCGATCGACCCGCTCGACCTCCAGCCCGGCGAGGGCGGACGGCGGCGGGGCGTACGTCTTCAGCGCGTTGAGGGCCACCGGGTCGACGCGCGCGACCACGCGCCCGACGGCGTTCGCCGTCAGGAACTCGCGCAGCGCTTCGACCTCGGGCAGTTCGGGCACCGCACCAGCATGCCCTGGCAGTGGGGTGGTCGGCGAGCAGGCGCGGGTGCGGGGCCGTCCTACGCGGGCGACTTCCCCGACCCGTCGCTGCTCGTCGACGGGTCCGCGACCTACGCGTTCGCCACCGGCTCCGCCGGCAGCAACCTGCAGCGGATCAGCACCGGCAGGCTGACGGCCGCCGGGCCCGCCGCCTGGAGCGCGCCGACGGACCCGCTTCCCGCGCTGCCGCGCTGGGCGGCACCCGGGTACACGTGGTCGCCGTCGGTCGCGCTGCTCGGCGGCCGGGCGGTGCTCTGGTACACGGTCCGGGACCGGGCCTCCGGGCGGCAGGGCCTCTCGCGGGCCACCGCGCCGTCGCCGTCCGGCACCTTCACGGACACCTCGGCCGCCGCCGCGGTGTGCCAGCTGGACGAGGGCGGCTCCATCGACCCCGACGTGTTCGTCGACGCCGACGGCAGGCCGTACCTGCTCTGGAAGAGCGACGCCAACGCGCTCGGCCGCGCCAGCGCGCTGTACGCGCAGCGGCTCACGGCCGACGGGCTGGGCCTGGTCGGCAGCCCCGTCCGGCTGCTCGACCACGACCGGCGCTGGGAGGAGCCGCTCATCGAGGGCCCTGCGATGGTCCACACCGCCGACGGCTACCACCTGTTCTACGGCGCCGGGTGGTGGGAGTCGGCGACCGCGTCGATCGGGCACGCCACCTGCGCCGGCCCGCTGGGGGCGTGTACCAAGCCGGCGGCCGGACCGTGGCTCACCGGCCACGGTCCGGCCACCGGCCCCGCCGGGCCGGCCGTCGCCCGCGCCGACGACGGGACGCTGCTGTTCGCGTACCACGCGTGGACCAACGGGATCGTCGGGTACGCGGAGGGGGGTGTGCGGGCGCTGTTCGTGGCGAGGCTCGAGCTGGTCGACGGGCGGCCCGCGCTGCGGCCCCTGCGGGGAGGCGCGCCTACGGCAGGATCGCGTTGACGTACCCGCCGTCCACCCGCAGTGCCCCGCCGGTCGTCGCGGAGGCGTACTCCGAGCTCAGGTAGACCACGAGGTTGGCGATCTCCGCCGGCTCGATGAGCCGTTCGAGGAGCGAGGTCGGCCGGTGCTTCCGCATGAACTCCCGCTGCGCCTCGTCCCACGGCAGCTCGTCGCCGACGAGCTGCCGGACGAACGTCGCCACGCCCTCGGTGTGCGTGGGGCCTGCCATGACTGAGTTGACGGTGACGCCCGTGCCGGAGGCGGCCTGCGCGAAACCGCGGTCCACCGCGAGCAGCGCCGTCTTCGTCATGCCGTAGTGGATCATCTCGGCGGTCGTCGTCACGGCGGCGTCGCTGGCGATGCTCATGACCCGGCCCCAGCCGCGGCCGATCATGCCCGGCAGGTAGGTGCGGATCAGCCGGACGGCGGACAGCACGTTCACCTCGAAGTAGCGCCGCCACTCGTCGTCGTCGATCTCGAGCGCGGGCTTCACGCCGAAGATCCCGAGGTTGTTGACCAGGATGTCGAGGTCGGGCGCCACGGCGTGGACGGTCTCGGCGCCCTCGGCGGTGGCGAGGTCGGCCGCGACGGGGAGCAGCCCGGCGCCCGGCACGCGGGCGGCGATCCGGCCGGCCGCGGCCTTGGTGCGTTCCTGGTCGCGGCCGTTGACGACGACGGTGGCGCCGGCGCGGGCCAGCCCCTCCGCGATGGCGAAGCCGATGCCCTGGGTGGAGCCGGAGACGAGGGCGGTGCGCCCGGTGAGGTCGATGTTCATGGGGCGATCCTCCCCGGGAGGGGAGCGGCTCAGCCCTCCGCGGCGCCGGCGGCGTGCCCCCCGGGGGCCTACCCCGGCGACGCCGACCGGCGGACCGGCGCGTACCGGTGCACGGGCCGCCCGGCCGCCCCGTACTCCAGGTCGAGCCGCAGCGCCCCGCGGTGCTCCAGCTCGGTGAGGTACCGCTGGGCGGTCGGTCGGCTCATCCCCAGCAGGTCCGCGACGGCCTGCGCGCCGATCGGGCGGTCGGCCCCGCGCACGGCATCCAGCACCCGCCGCATCGTGGGCGGGAGCTGCCGCGGCGGGCCCGCCGCCTGCGGCCGCAGCAGGCCGAACAGCCGGTCGACCGTGGCCTGGTCCGCCTCGGCGTCGGCGCCGGTGTCGACCTCTTCCCGCCAGCGTCGGTAGGTGAGGAGCTGGTCCCGTAGCTGGGCGAAACCGAACGGCTTGACGAGGTAGTACAGCGCGCCGGAGCGCATCGCGGTCCGCACCGTCTGCACGTCGCGGGCGGCGGTGACGACCACGCAGTCGGGCACGTCTGGAGTGAGGTCCGGGAGGCTGCGCAGCAGCTCCAGGCCGTCCTCGTCCGGCAGGTAGAGGTCGAGCAGCAGCAGCTGCGGCCGCGTCCGCAGGATCGCCTCCCGCGCCTCCGCCGCCGTGTGCGCCTCCCCGACGCAGTGGAAGCCCTCGACGCGCTCCAGACTCGCCGCGTGGACGCGGGCCACGCGGTAGTCGTCGTCGACCACCAGGGTGTCGATCACCGCGCCAGCTCCGGGGACAGCTCGGCCGGCGACCCCGCCGGCATGCGCACCGTGAACGTCGTCCCGTCCGCCGTGTCGACGGTGATGTCGCCGCCGGCCCGCCGCACCAACCGGTGCACGAGCGCGAGGCCGAGCCCCCGCCGCATCTCGCCGCGCTGCGGCTTGGTCGAGTACCCGTCGACGAACACCTGGCTGGTGTCGGTGACGGCGAGCCCCGGGCCGCTGTCGCGGACCTGGACCAGCACGTCGTCACGGTCGTCGAGGTACACCTCGATGTGCCGCTCGCCCGCGTACCCCTCCAGCGCGTCGATGGAGTTGTCCAGCAGGTTGCCCAGGATCGTCAGCAGCGTCGCGGCCTGCGCCGCGGGCTGCGCGAAGCGGCTGTCCGGTCGCACCGTCACGGTGACGTTCTTCTCCGCGGCGACGGTGACCTTGGCCAGCAGCAGCGCCGCGACCGACGGCGGGCCGATCCGCGACCGGATGTCGTCGGCACGCCCCATCGGTCCCGCGGACAGCTCGGCGAGGTAGCTGGACGCCTCGGCCTCGTCGCCCATCTCCAGCAGCCCCGCCATGACGTGGAGCCGGTTGGCGAACTCGTGCTCCTGGGCCCGCAGCGCCGCGGTCAGCCCGTGCAGCGAGCGCAGCTCCCGGACCATCGCCTCCATCTCGGTGCGGTCGTGCAGCGTGGCGACCGAGCCGACGAAGCGCCCGCCCACCTGCACCGGCCGGCAGTTGACGGTCAGCAGGCTGTCATCGGAGAGGACCAGCTCGTCGACCACGGGGCCAGCCCCGGCGATGAGGTCGCGCAGCCGGCCCGGGGGGAGCAGCTCGGTGAAGCGGCGCCCGGTCGCCCCGGGCGGGATGCCCAGCAGGCGTTCCGCCTCCGCGTTGAGCAGGGAGACGCGGCCACGACGGTCGAGCCCGACCACGCCCTCGCGGATGCCGTGCAGCATCGCCTCGCGCTCCTGCAGCAGCGAGGCGATCTCGGGCAGCTCGAGCCCGAACGTCACCCGCTTGAACCGCCGGGCCAGGCCCCACGAGGCGACGACGCCCAGCGCCAGGACGAGCAGCGAGTACGCGGCCGTCGCGACGATCTCGTGGTGCTGCTCTGTGAGCACCTGGTTCGCGAGGATGCCGACGGACACCTGGCCGATCACGGCGCCGCCGGGCCCCCGCACCGGTGCCCGCCCGTTCGCCGAGCGGCCGAGGGAGCCGCGGTCGATGCCGGCGTGGTCGCGCCCGTCGAGGGCCGCGACGGGCTCCTCGAGCCGCTGCCCGATGAGCGCGGGGCGGGGGTGCGAGAACCGCACGCCGGTCGCGTCGGTGATGACCACGTACGAGGCGCCCGTGGCGCTCATCACGCGGGCGGCGAGCCCCTGGAGCGCGCCGCCGGGGTCGCCGCCGCGCGCCAGCACCTGCTGCACCTCGGGCATCACGGCGACGGAGTTGGCCACGGCCAGGGCCCGCTGCTCGTACTGGGCGTCGAGGGTGCGGCCGCTCAGCGAGACGTAGAGCGTCCCGCCGAGCACGACGGTGACCACGAGGATGCCGAGCACGCCCAGCTGGATCTGCCCGGCCAGGGTGTGCACCCAGCCGCCGCGCCGACCCACGTCGCCTCCCGCACCGACCGCCGCGCCGTCGCGGCAGTCATCGGCGCATCGCAGCACAGCTCCCCGCTGCCGCCAAGCGCCCGTGAGCAGAACGCACGGAACCCGCCAGAACGTGCCATTCACCGAGCGGTAACCCGTGGTTACGCGCGAAACCACCGGCTGCGGTCAGTAACAAGCAGATTGTCGGCTGTGGTCCAGGCCACACCTAACGTCCCTCGACAGTCGCCCAGCAACCGTGCAGGGCCTACCGAGGAGGCGCCGTGGCCACCCCGCCAGCCGCACCCGCGGGCACCCCCGACGGAGTGACCCCGACCGTCGTCCTCGACGACGTGACCAAGCAGTTCCGTTCGCCGGACGGGTCGGTCTACACCGCCCTGCAGCACCTGAGCCTGGACGTCGCCCCCGGCGAGTTCTGCGCCGTGGTGGGGCCGACGGGCTGCGGCAAGTCGACGACGCTCACGCTCGTCGCGGGCCTCGAGCGCCCGTCGGCGGGTGCCGTCCGGGTGGACGGCCGGCCGGTCGCGGGGATCACCGACGGCGTCGGGTTCATGTTCCAGACCGACGCGATCCTCCCGTGGAAGAGCGTCCTCGACAACGTGGCCGCCGGCCCGCGCTTCGCGGGCGTCGGACGCGCCGACGCCAACGCGCTCGCCCGGGACTGGATCCGCCGGGTGGGGCTCGCGGGGTTCGAGGGCCGCTACCCGCACCAGCTGTCGGGCGGCATGCGCAAGCGCGTGGCGCTGGCCCAGAACCTGATCCGACAGCCCCGCATCCTGCTGATGGACGAGCCGTTCAGCGCCCTGGACGTACAGACCCGCAGCCTGATGTCCACCGAGCTGCTGACCCTCTGGGAGATGACGCGCCCCGCGGTCATCTTCGTGACGCACGACCTGGAAGAGGCCATCGCCCTCGGCGACAAGGTCGTCGTCCTGACGGCCGGGCCCGCAGCGACCGTCAAGGCCACGTTCCCGGTCGACCTGCCGCGCCCCCGGGTCGTCCAGGAGATCCGCTTCGACCCCCGGTTCGTCGCCATCTACCAGGAGATCTGGGAGGCGCTGCGCTCCGAGGTCGACACCGCCTACGCCCGCACGACCATGGCAGGAGCGCACGCATGAGCGCCGCACGCACGCTGGACCCGGTCGCGGACACCCCGGCGACCGTCACCCCCGCGCTCCCCTCGCAGCGTGGCGGCCGCGCCCGCCGGTCGCTGCTCGTCCACGCGACGCAGCTCGCGATCGTCGTGGTCGTGCTCGGGGCGTGGCAGGGCCTCACCGCCAACGGCACGCTCGACCCGCTGCTCTACGGCCGCCCGACCGGCGTCGTCAGCCGGCTGGACACGTGGATCACGCAGGGGACGGCCATCGGCTCCCTCGGCGCGCAGGTCGCGGCGACGCTGGAGGAGGCCCTCATCGGCTTCGTCATCGGGACCGCGCTCGGCATCGTCTTCGGCATCGCGCTGGGCCGCATCCCGTTCCTCGCGGCGGTGTTCGCGCCCTTCATCAAGGTGCTGAACGCCATTCCCCGCATCGTCCTGGGGTCGATCTTCGTGCTGATCCTGGGCCTCGGGTTGTCGTCGAAGATCCTGCTCGTCATCGTCCTGGTGTTCTTCGGCGTCTTCTTCAACGCCTTCCAGGGCGTCCGGGAGGTGGACCGGAACTTCATCGCCAACGCGGCGATCCTCGGCGCCTCCAAGTGGCAGGTCACGCGGCAGGTGATCCTGCCGTCCGCGTTCACCTGGATCATCGCGAGCCTGCACGTGAGCTTCGGCTTCGCCCTGATCGGCGCGATCGTCGGCGAGTTCCTCGGGGCCCAGCGCGGCCTCGGCTACCTCATCAAGAACGCGCAGGGCAGCCTCGACGCGAACGGCGTCTGGGCGGCCATGTTGATCATGGCCATCGTCGCCCTCCTCGCCGAGTTCCTCATCACCCGGCTCGAGAACCGCGTCCTGCGGTGGCGGCCCAGCCAGCTGAACGACGCCGCCAGCGCCCTCTGAGCGACGTGTTCCGCACCCCTGACCGCACCACGGCACCACCCCACTCCCTCACCGAAGCAGGAGGCACCATGCCCAGACGTTCCGTCGCGATCGCCGTCGCGACCTTCACGGCCGCGGCGCTCGTCACCGCCGGCTGCGCCTCGAAGGTCTCGTCCGGCACGACCTCGCAGGTCGGCGCCAGTGGCGGCCAGAAGGTCAGCATCATGGTCGGCGGGCTGAACAAGCAGATCTACCTGCCGTTCATGCTTGCCGAGCGCCTGGGCTACTACAAGGACCAGGGCCTCAACATCACGCTGTCCGACGAGCCCGCCGGAGCGGACGCCACGACGGCCATGCTCGCGGGCCAGGTCGACGGCGTCGGCGGCTTCTACGACCACACCATCCAGCTGCAGGGCGTCGGCAAGAAGGCCGAGTCGGTCGTCTCCATGCTGCAGGTGCCCGGCGAGGTGGAGCTGTGCCGCAGCGACCTCAAGGGCGTCGTCAACTCCCCGGCCGACTGGAAGGGCCGCAAGCTGGGGATCACCGACCCGGGCTCGTCCACCGACTTCCTGACGCAGTACCTCGCGCAGAAGAACGGCGTGAACCCCAGCGAGACCAGCCGCATCGGCGTGCAGGCCGGCTCGACGTTCATCGGGGCGATGACGAACAAGTCCATCGACTGCGGCATGACCACAGAGCCGACGGTCTCGAACCTGCTCGGCTCCGGCAAGGCGTTCGTCCTCGCCGACATGCGCACGGCCCAGGGCTCGCAGCAGGCGCTCGGTGGTGAGTACCCGGCCACCTCTCTCTACATGAGCAACAGCTACGTCGCCGCCCACAAGGACGTCGTCCAGAAGCTCGTCAACGCGTACGTGAAGACGCTGGCCTACATCCAGCAGCACAACGGCACGGAGATCGCCGACCAGATGCCGGCGGACTACTACGCCGGGGTCGGCAAGGCCGCGTACGCGGCGGCGCTCGACAGCGAGAAGGGGATCTTCAACCCGACCGGGATCATGCCCGCCTCCGGGCCGAGCACGTGCCTCAGCGTGCTGTCCGCCTTCCAGCCCGACGTCAAGGGCAAGACGATCGACCTGGCGTCGACCTACACGGACACCTTCGTGAAGGCCGCCAGCTGACCGACCCCGCAGTCCGCACCAGCGCCGCAGGCGCGTCCCCT
>JAOPWU010000267.1 GCA_025965515.1 Mycobacterium sp. | reverse complement strand
TCAGCTGCAGCCGCTGGTGCTGCCGCAGCTCTCACACACGTAGCAGCTGCCGGCCGGACGCATCTTCACGCCGCAGGTCATGCACAGCGGCGCGTCGATGGCGCTCTGCGCTGCCGCGAACACCTGGCCGGTGGCCGCGCCGGTGAGGGCCAGCGGCGGACCGGTCTCCTCGACCGGGGTCTCGGGTTCGACCGGAACCGCGTGCGGCGCCTCGACCGGTGCGGACCCGCGGAGCGCCTCGACATCGACCTCGTCCACCTCGTCGACGACCGAGGGCGCACTGCCGTAGTCGGCGTTCACCTGCGCGGTGCGCTCCGAGGCACTGAAGATGCCGTACGCCGACCGGGTGTCGTGGTCGAGGTAGTCCAGCGCCAGGCGACGGAACAGGTAGTCCATGATCGACTGCGCCATGCGCACGTCCGGGTCGTCCGTCAGGCCGGCCGGGTCGAACCGCATGTTCGTGAACTTGGAGACGTAGGCCTCCAGGGGCACGCCGTACTGCAGACCGATGCTGATCGCGATGCTGAAGGCGTCCATGACGCCGGCCAGGGTCGAGCCCTGCTTCGACATCTTGATGAAGACCTCGCCGAGGCCCCCGTCCGCGTACGTGCCCGCGGTCATGTATCCCTCGGCACCGCCGACGGCGAAGGACACCGTCTGGCTGGGCCGCACCTTCGGCAGGCGCCGGCGGGTCGGCCGGTTCTCGGCGACCGGAGCCGCGGCGGCGGCCTCGGCCTTCGCCTCGGCGTTCTTGTTCCTGGTCGACAGCGGCTGCCCGACCTTGCAGTTGTCACGGTAGATCGCGACGGCCTTGAGGCCCAGCTTCCAGCCCTCGAAGTACGCCTTCTCGACGTCCTCGATGGTCGCCGACTCCGGCATGTTGATGGTCTTCGAGATGGCGCCGGAGATGAACGGCTGCACCGCGGACATCATCCGCAGGTGGCCCATCCAGGAGATGGACCGCTCCCCCACCGCGCAGTCGAAGACCTCGTAGTGCTCGGGGCGCAGGCCCGGGGCGTCGACCACGTGGCCGTGCTCCGCGACGAACTCGACGATCGCCTCGACGGTCTCGCCGGTGTAGCCGAGCTGGCGCAGCGCTGTGGTGACCGTGCCGTTGACGATCTGCATCGAGCCGCCGCCGACGAGCTTCTTGGACTTCACCAGGGAGAAGTCCGGCTCGATACCGGTGGTGTCGCAGTCCATCATGAAGCCGATGGTGCCGGTGGGCGCCAGCACGCTGGCCTGCGCGTTCCGCCAGCCGTTCGTGGCACCGACCCGCAGCGCGTCCTGCCACTGCTGCGAGGCGAGGTGCAGGATCCGCGCGTCGTCCGCACCCACGGCGCGGACCGTGTCCGAGGCCGCCGCGTGCTTGCGCATGACCCGCTGGTGGGCGTCCGCATTGCGGGCGTAGCCGTCGTACGCGCCGACGATGCCGGCGAGCTCGGCGCTGCGCCGGTAGGCGGTGCCGGTCATCAGGCTGGTGATCGCCCCGGCGACGGCACGGCCGCCGTCGCTGTCGTACGCGTGGCCCGTCGCCATGAGCAGCGCGCCGAGGTTGGCGTAGCCGATGCCGAGCTGGCGGTAGGCCCGGGTGGTGTCGCCGATCGCCTCCGTCGGGAAGTCGGCGAAGCAGATGGAGATGTCCATGGCGGTGATGACGAACTCGACCGCCTTGACGAAGCGCTGCCCGTCGAAGGTGCCGTCCTCGCGGAGGAACTTCAGGAGATTGAGCGACGCCAGGTTGCAGGACGAGTTGTCCAGCGACATGTACTCCGAGCAGGGGTTGGACGCGGTGATGCGGCCGGTCTCGGGGTTCGTGTGCCAGTCGTTGATCGTGTCGTCGTACTGCAGGCCCGGGTCGGCGCAGCCCCACGCGGCGGTGGCGATCTTGCGGAACAGCTCCCGGGCGTCGACGGTGTCGATGACCGCGTTGTCGAGCCGGGCGCGCAGCCCGAACGGCGTGCCGTCGGTGACGGCCCGCATGAACTCGTCGCTGACGCGGACGGAGTTGTTGGCGTTCTGGTACTGGACGCTGGTGATGTCCTTGCCGCCGAGGTCCATGTCGAAGCCGGCGTCGCGCAGGACGCGGATCTTGTCCTCCTCGCGCGCCTTCAGCTCGACGAACTCCTCGATGTCCGGGTGGTCGACGTCGAGCACGACCATCTTGGCGGCGCGGCGCGTGGCGCCACCCGACTTGATGGTCCCGGCGGACGCGTCGGCGCCGCGCATGAAGCTGACCGGGCCGGAGGCCGTGCCGCCCGAGGACAGCAGCTCCTTGCTGGACCGGATGCGCGAGAGGTTGAGGCCGGCCCCGGAGCCGCCCTTGAAGATGAGCCCCTCCTCGCGGTACCAGTTGAGGATCGAGTCCATCGTGTCGTCCACGGCCAGGATGAAGCAGGCGGACACCTGCTGCGGCGCGGTCGTCCCCACGTTGAACCACACCGGCGAGTTGAAGCTGAAGTACTGGTGCAGCAGCAGCCAGGTGAGCTCCTCGCCGAACACGGTGGCGTCCGCCTCGGTGGCGAAGTAGCCGTGCTCCCCACCCGCCCGCACGTAGCTCTCCACGACCCGGTCGATGAGCTGCCGCAGGCTGCTCTCGCGGGCCGGCGTGCCCACGGCGCCGCGGAAGTACTTGGTGGTGACGATGGTCGTCGCGTTGATCGACCAGGTGGACGGGAACTCCACCCCGCGCTGCTCGAAGTTGATCGAGCCGTCGCGCCAGTTGGTCATGACGACGTCACGACGCTCCCAGGTCACCTGCTCGTACGGGTGCACCCCAGCGGTGGTGAAGACCCGCTCGATGCGCAGCGGGGAGGTACGCGTCGTGGCGGTCGTGGGACCGCTGACGGTCTCGGTCATGCGGGGCTCCTGGAGGTCGGGCACACGTGCGGGTGGGGGACGAGCGGAGGTACGGAGGTGCAGGAGGGGCGGGAGCGGTCAGCCGCCAGGCGGCGACGTCGCCCCGACGAAGGGCGCGGGGTGGGCGTCCGGCTCCCGCGGGGAGCCCGGCGAGCGGGCGGCGCGGTCGCGCCGCAGCTCGCTGATGGCCTGTTCGAAGTCCTCGAGGGTTGCGAAGCTGCGGTACACCGAGGCGAACCGCAGATAGGCCACCTCGTCGAGCTCCCGCAGCGGCCCGAGGATGGCCAGCCCGACGTCGTGGGCGGGCACCTCGGCACGCCCGTCGGCGCGGACGGCCTCCTCGACCTGCTGGCCGAGCTTCGCGAGCGCGACGTCGTCGACCGGCCGGCCCTGGCAGGCCCGCCGGACACCGGCCACGACCTTGCTGCGGCTGAAGGGCTCGGTGACGCCGCCCCGCTTGATGACGGAGAGCGCCACGTCCTCGACGGTGGTGAAGCGGCGGCCGCACTGGGGGCAGGAACGGCGGCGCCGGATCACCGCGCCCTCGTCGGCCTCGCGGCTGTCGACGACGCGGCTGTCGGGGTGACGACAGAACGGACAGCGCACCGTCCACCTCCCCTACCTGCCCACGGCCGCCGCGTCGTCCACCGGCGCGCCCCTCCCCCTGTGCAGGGAGTGGGGACAACGCGGTCTGTGGTGTGGATAAGTATCCACCACCTGTGGACGGCTTACAACGGTGTAACTACTAGATGTTGTGGTGGCGACGGTAGGACACCCACCCGCCGCCGCGCAAGCAACTCG
Source organism: Mycobacterium sp. (assembly GCA_025965515.1). Taxonomy (GTDB): domain Bacteria; phylum Actinomycetota; class Actinomycetes; order RYN-182; family RYN-182; genus RYN-182. Next base: position 2,093 of record JAOPWU010000267.1, on the reverse strand, counting down.
CCGTGGTTCGTCCGTTCGGGTGGTGCGGCGTGCCGCGCGGGTCAGCCCGCGTAGACCAGGTGCTGCCCGGGCTCGATCTGGTCGGTGTGCAGGTGGTTGGCCGTGCGCAGCCGCCGTACCACCGTCGTCGGGTCCACGCCGGGCGCGACGCGCGTCGCGAGGGTCCACAGCGTGTCGCCCGCCTGCACCTGGACCGTCAGCGGCGGCCGGCCGGACTCGGCGGCGCCGGCGAACGCCCCGCGCACGGCGAAGCTGAGCACACCGCAGGCGATGAGGACCAGGAACACCACCGTCAACCGACCACGGCGTGTCAGCCGCGTCGCGCCGGTCACGCGGCGTCCGGGGGCAGCGGCGGTCGCGGCGCGACCCCCGCCAGACCGGCCGGCCGCCGGTCGCAGCTCGACGACCGGGGCGAGCCACACGACAGGGCCCTGCCCCACGCCCCGCACGTTCGACGAACGCGCGGGTAGATCCAGCAGTACCGACATGACGACCTCCCGATGGGTACGAACACATGTTCGATCGAACGCACGTTCGTGTCTAGTCAGGAGGACCGACAAAAACAGGGACCTGCCCCGCGACACGCTCGAACACCTGTTTGAACCGGCACCGGGACGCGGCTACCGTGATCCCACTGCCGAGGAACGGCCGGGCCCCGCCCGCGCCGGACTTCGACGCCCCGCCGCCAACCGCAGGAGACCCCATGACCGACGTCCTCGCCGGTGGCGAGCCGCGAGCCGCGGGCCCGCTCCCCGACCCGAACGTGCGGGAGTTCCCGGACACCGCGGTGGGCGAGAACGGCCTCACGGTGCGCCAGCAGCGGGTGCTGGACGTCATCAAGCAGACGGTCCTCGACCGCGGCTACCCGCCGAGCATCCGCGAGATCGGCGAGGCCGTGGGGCTGACCAGCTCCTCGAGCGTCGCCCACCAGTTGAAGGCCCTGCAGACCAAGGGCTTCCTGCGCCGCGACCCGAACCGTCCCCGCGCCGTGGAGGTGCTCCCGACCGGCGAACCCTCCCGGGGCACGGCGGTCGACGTCGACCCCACGGGCAGTGGGGACGCGCGGCCCACACCCGCCTACGTGCCCGTCCTCGGGCGCATCGCCGCCGGTGGGCCGATCCTGGCCGAGCAGGCCCTCGACGACGTCTTCCCGCTCCCCCGGTCCCTCGTGGGCGAGGGGGAACTCTTCCTGCTGCGCGTCGCGGGCGACTCCATGATCGACGCGGCCATCACCGACGGCGACTGGGTCGTCGTGCGGCAGCAGCCGGTAGCGGAGAACGGCGACATCGTCGCCGCCATGCTGGACGGTGAGGCCACGGTCAAGACCTTCCGGCGCGACGAGGGCCACGTGTGGCTGCTCCCGGCCAACGACGCCTATGCGCCCATCCCCGGCGACGAGGCGACCATCCTCGGCCGCGTGACCGCGGTGCTCCGCCGGCTGTGAGCCCGGCGGCGCCCGGTGCCGAGGAGGCTGTGCGGACGCTGCCCGCGCTCCTCGTGGTCGACGCCGCCAACGTCGTGGGGGCCCGCCCGGACGGCTGGTGGCGCGACCGTCCCGGGGCGGCGGCCCGGCTGGTCGCCCGGCTGACCGACGCCGCACGGCTCCGGCGACCGGTCCGCTGGGTCGCGGTCCTGGAGGGCGCGGCGAAGGCCGGCGTGCCGGAGACGCCCGAAGGCTCGCCCGCACAGCCGGCGGTCGTGCACGCGGCGGGCGCCGGCGACGACGCGATCGCGGAGCAGGCGGCCGCGCTGGCCGCCGCGCACCCCACCGAGCCGCTGGGCGTGGTCACCGCCGACCGGGGACTCCAGGCCCGCCTGCCGCCTACCGCGCAGCTGATCGGGCCGCGGACGCTCTGGGCCGTGCTCGACGCCGTGGACGACACCGACGGCTGACCACGCGGTCAGCCTTCGGTCAGCCGATCAGGCGTCGACCTCCTGCGGCGTGCGCAACGTCGCCACCGCAGCGGCGAGGCCGGGGGCGACCCGCGCCCGCAGCCGAACGCCGTCGGCGCGATAGTCCTCGCTCAACAGCTCGCCCTCGCGGTGGATGCGGTCCACCAGCGAGCCCTGCCCGAACGGCACCACGACGTCCA
>JAOPWU010000256.1 GCA_025965515.1 Mycobacterium sp. | reverse complement strand
CGGCGACCCCGCGGCCGCCGCGGTGGTGGCCCCCGCCGCCTCGGGCCGGCGCCAGAGGGCGGGCGTCACGCCGTCGACGTGCTCGTCCCCGCCCTCGGCCACGGGCAGCGGGGCGGCGAGCGCGGCCAGGTCCGCGGCGTCGATGCCCTCCGCGCTGTCGTCGGGTCCGGCGATGAGCAGCCGGTAGAGCGCGCACCGCTCCTGCAGCTCGGCCGCCGTGCCGACGTCGACCACCTGTCCCTCGTCGAGCACGCAGATCCGGTCGGCCAGCGCCAGCGTCGACGTCCGGTGCGCGACCAGCAGCGTGGTGCGCCCCGCCAGGAGCCGGCGCAGCGTCGCGTGGATGTCCGCCTCGACCGCGACGTCGACGGCGCTCGTCGCGTCGTCGAGCAGCAGCACCTGGGGGTCGGTGAGCAGGGCCCGGGCGAGCGCGACGCGCTGCCGTTGCCCGCCCGAGAGGGTCAGCCCCTGCTCGCCGACGACGGTGTCGTACCCGTTCGGCAGCGCGCTGATGAACCCGTCGGCCTCCGCGGCCCGGGCAGCGGCGCGCACCTGCGCGTCGGTGGCGTCGGGCCGGCCGTAGGCGATGTTCGCCCGGACGCTGCTGCTGAACAGGAACGCGTCCTCGAACACCACGCCGATGTGGTCGCGCAGCCCGGCCAGCCGCAGGTCGCGCACGTCGCGCCCGTCGAGCCGCACGCTGCCGGCGTCGACGTCGGCGAACCGCGGCAGCAGCAGCGCCAGCGTCGACTTGCCGGACCCGGCCGTCCCGACGAAGGCCATCACCTCGCCGGGCTCGACCGTGACGCTGACCCCGCGCAGCACCGGCCGCGACGGCACGTACCCGAACGTGACGTCCTCGAGCTCCACCCGGCCGCGCACCGGGGCCGGCGGGTCGATGGCGTGCGGCGCGTCCGCCACGGGCGGGTGCGCGTCGATCACCTCGAAGACGCGGACCGCCGCCGCCTTCGTCTGCTGGCCGACGGTGAGCAGGCCCGCGAGCATCCGGGTGGGGCTCACCAGCTCGGCGAGGTAGGTGCTGAACGCGAGGAACGTGCCCAGCGACAGTTGGCCGCGCAGCGCCAGCCAGCCGCCGAACGCCAGGATCCCCACCTGCCCCAGGGCGGGGACGGCCTGGAGCAACGGGCTGTACCGCGCCGTGAGCCGCACCGACCGCATCCGCCGCGCGAACAGCCCGCGCGCCGCCTGCTCCAGCCGGCCGAGCTCGCGCTCCTCCTGGCCGAAGCCCTTCACGACCCGCACGCCGGACACGTTGGACTCGACGACGGCGGCCACGACGCCGGCCTGCTGCTGGGCGTCCCAGCTGGCCGGGAAGACCCGCCGCCGGCTCACCAGCGCGATCCCCAGCAGGGTCGGGCCGACCAGCAGGGCGACGACGGTGAGCACCGGGCTCAGCACCGCCATGACGACGAGCGAGACGACGAACAGCAGGAGGTTGCCCGTGAGCATCGGCAGGAACGCCAGCAGCGACTGCACCAGCGTGACGTCGGTCGTCGCCCGGGAGATCAGCTGGCCGGTGGCGTTCTGCGCGGTGGAGCTGCCGCCGAGCCGCTCGACCGCGTCGAAGACGTCGGCCCGCAGGTCGTGCTGCACGTCGAGCGCGAGCCGGCCCCCGATGAAGCGGCGGGTGAACGACAGCCCGAACCGGGCGACGCCGGCGGCCAGCAGCGCGATGACGTAGGGCGCCAGGCTCCCGCCGTGCCGCCCCACGACCGAGTCGATGACGTGCCGCTCCAGCAGGGGCACGCCAGCGGCGACGGCCGAGCCGAGCAGGGAGGCGCCGAACGCCACCACAACGCTGCCCCGGTGCCGCAGCAGGTAGGTCCAGAGCCGGCGCAGCCACCGCTGGTCCGGCTCCCCGGCCTGCTGGTACGCCTGCGACCGCCCCGCCGCGCCCTCGCTCACCCGTACCGTCCCTTCGCTGGCCGCCCGGTCAGTACCAAGCGCACGGTTCGCCAGGCTATGCCGGGGCCTGGCGTCGGGGCCTGTCCGGAACGCGGCGAGGCCGCCCCCCGGGTGGGGAGCGGCCTCGCGGGCGGCAGCCGGCTCAAGCCCCCGCAGTGACCTGGCCGGTGGCCCAGCCGAACGTCAGCGTGCCCCGCTGGAAGACGTTCCGCCGGCCCCCCGGGACGTCGAACTCGTCGGTCACGGGGTAGCCCAGCGGGCCGGTCTCCCAGCCCGACGCGGCCCACGCGGCGCGGATCGCGCCGTAGACCGTGTGCGCCCCGGTCGAGGGGGTCCAGTAGACGGAGCCGCCGTTGGAGAAGTGGTTGAACCGGCCGACCCCGTCCGGGGTGCCCGACTCGTCGGTGACCGGGTACCCCAGCGGGCCCGTCTCCCAGCCGGAGGCCGCCCAGGCCGCGCGGATCAAGCCGTACACCGCGTGTGCGCCCGTCCCCGGCGTCCAGTACACCGAGCCGGCCTTCGAGAAGTGGTTGAACCGGCCGACCCCGTCCGGGGTACCCAGCTCGTCGGTCACCGGGTACCCCAGCGGCCCGGCGACGCCGCCGGTGGCGAGCCACCCGATGCGGATGGCGCCGTGCACCTCGTGCGCCCCCGTCGCAGGTGACCAGTACACGGACCCGCCGGCCGAGAAGTCGTTGAACCGCCCGGCCTCGTCCGCCGTGACCGTCTCGTCCGTCACGGGGTACCCCAGCGGCCCGGCCTCCCAGCCGGACGCCGCCCAGGCGGCGCGGATGGCGCCGTGCACCTCGTGGGCGCCCGTACCGGCGGACCAGTAGACCGACCCGCCGTTCGCGAAGTGGTTGTACCGGCCGACCCCGTCCGGGGTGCCCCGTTCGTCCGTCACCGGGTACCCGTCGGGGCCCGTGACGCCGCCGACGGCGAGCCACTTCTGCCGGATCAGCCCCTGCACCTCGTGGGCGCCGGTGGTCAGCGACCAGTAGATCGACCCGATCGCGAAGTCGTTGAACCGGCCTGCGCCGTCCGGCGCCGCCGCTTCGTCGCTGGTCGGGAAGCCCAGGACACCGCCCGGGCCGCCGAGCTGGTCATACGCCACCGCGATGGCCCCGGTGACCAGATGGGCGCCCGTGGGCGCGCTCCAGTAGATCCGCCCGCGCTGGAACTGCTGGACCGTGCCGCCCGCGACCGGTGTCTGCCCGGTCACGGGGTTGCCCAGCACCGACGTGTACGAGGTCCCGCCGAGCTGCTCGACCTTGGCCGCGATGGGGTCGTCGGCGCCGGTGCCGCGCAGCACGACGGAGTGCACACCGGAGCCGTCGTTGGACGTGACGATGTAGACCTCGTCCGGGGCCGGGCCGACGCTGGTCGGGGTGAACGTGACGCTCTGCTGGATGCTGCTGTCCGGCGGGATCACGAGGCCCTCGGACAGCGGCGTCGCGGAGGTGAACGCGCCGTTCGGCGCCTTCGCCTTCGTGATGGTCATCGGGATGTTGCCGTCGTTGG